>CALWNP010000057.1 GCA_944382835.1 uncultured Gemmiger sp. | reverse complement strand
CTTGCCCGGACATGACAATACTCCCCCTATGATGACAGTGTTTTATTTCACTGTCTCTCATAGAGGGAGCATATCACGGCGGGGTGCCTGTTTTGGTTTACCAGCCCTTTTTGCGGGCGGCTGCGGCGGCGGGCTTGGGAGCGGTTTCGGGCGGGCGGGGGCCCCTGGTCAGCAGCAAAAGCAGATCCAGCACCCCGAATCCCGCCAGCACCAGGGCCGCTTTGGCCGGGTCGTATTGGACATCAAAGCCGGCGCCGCAGCTGGGATCGGTGAGGATCAACACCGCCTTGAGCGGGAAGAGGTTCAGCGCACGCCCCTCGAAGGTGGCCAGATACCCGTAGACAAAGGCCAGCGGCAGACTGGCCAGGAAGGTGGCACTGCGACAGCCCAGGGTAAAGACAAGGGGAAACACCGCCAGATACACCAGCAGATTGGTAGTCAGGATGGCCCCCGCCGCCCCCAGCACTGCCGCCGGGCTCATGCCGGGGAACCTCCGCAGCAAATTGGCCGCCACCGCAAAGAGGGTGCAGAAAAGGCTGAACACCGCCGTCAACAGCAGCAGAACCACAGCCTTGGCAGCCAGAATCCGCCGGAAGGACAGCGGCACCGTCAGCAGATTCTTATAGGTATCCTCCCCCTCCTCCCGGGTGATGCAGTAGCCGCCGGTGAGGGCCAGCACCACCGGAAAGAAATACTGAACATTCCTTTGCTGGATCATGCTGATGTACAAAGAAAAATCCCACACCGTGTCGTCCTGGGCGGTGGAGTAAAAGAGCACCAACAGCACCGAAAGGGTCATCATCAGCAATCCCGCCCGGACCACCGAATACCGCCGCAGTTTGAGCAATTCTGCCCGAATACAGACCGTCATCCTTCTCACCTCGTCCATCGTTTGTAGTAGTGCAGCACCAGCGCCAGAGAGACCGCCGCCACCCCCGCATCCAGCAGCAGGGTGTGGCCGGTGCCGGGCAGAAAAAGATCCATCTGCATCATCTGGGTCCGATCCGCCAGATTGCTGAAGAACCAGCTGGACCATTGCATGGTGCAAAGAGTCGGGTGCAGCGGAAACAGCAGCTTCCACCGGGGATTGCCGGCAGCCAGCTGGGACAGGAACAGGATGCTGGCCCAGCCCAGGATGGAGCAGAAAAAGCTCAGCAGAAGCGAGATCAGGGTGCTGCCGTTGAAAAGCACCACAAGTACCACCACCGGCAGCGACACCGCAAAAAGCAGCAGGCCGCAGACCTGGAACATGAGAAACATGGACAGGCCGTGGGTCAGGGCGCCGATCCCGAAGAGGGAGAAGAAGAGGGCCAGAAAGCCGAAAATCAGGGTGGAAAACAGCAGTTCCAGCAGCAGCATGGTCATCACCTTGGCCAGGACCAGCTGCCCCGCGGACACCGGAACGGTCCGCAGGTTTTTGAAGGTATCGTTGTCCCGCTCCATAAAGAAGAGGAAACAGGACAGCACCCCCACCAGGCAGGGCATGAGCAGCACAAAGGCATAGACGCAGAGACACTGGCAGTAATAGTCAAACCGGCCGGCCTTGTAGGCTTCGGTCAGGCCGGTCATTCCCCGCTGGTTGGGCAGTTCATACAGGACCAACAGCAGCGGCAGCAGAGCCGACAGCCCCAGCAGCCCCCGGAGAAGGGATTTGCGCCGGAGCTTGAAAAACTCGCACCGGATCAGGTTAAGCAATCCCCTCACCCCCTGTCACCCGCTTGAAATAATCTTCCAGGGTATCCTCACAGAGGTGAAGCTCCCGCAGCTCCACCCCGCCCTCCAGCAGGGTCCGGGCCAGGGTTTCCGGCGGAATTTCGGGGTCGGTCACCCGGATGTCCCGGTCCCCCTCCACCCGGAAGGCGGTCAGCCCCATCCGGGTTTCCAGCAGCCGGGCTGCCCGGGCGGCGTCCGACACCCCCAGATGGATGTACCGGCCGTTGCGGGCCTCCAGCTCGGCCAGAGGCTCCTCCTCCAGCAGCACCCCGTGGTCCAGGATGCCGATGTCATCGGCCAGCAGGGCAATTTCCGACAGGATATGGCTGGAGATCAGGATGGTCTTGCCCCGCTCCTCGCAGAGGGAACGGATGAAGCTGCGGATCTCGGCGATGCCGATGGGGTCCAGCCCGTTGATGGGCTCGTCCAGGATCAGCAGCTCCGGCTCGTGCATCACAGCCAGCGCGATGGCCAGCCGCTGTTTCATCCCCAGCGAATACTGGGAGAAAAGTTTTTTGTCTCGGTAGGGCAGCCCCACCAGTTCCAGGGCGCTGCGCACCGCATTTTCGTTGGGGATGCCCCGCAGCATGGCAAAGAGCTGCAGGTTTTCGGTGCCGGTCAGGTTGGGGTAAAATCCGGGGGATTCGATCAGGCTGCCCACCCGGGGCAGAATCTTTTTCTCGTTGCCCTGCAGCGGCCGGCCGAAGAGGGTGATCTCCCCTGCCGTGGGCTGGGTCAGCCCCAGCAGCATCCGCATGGTGGTGGTCTTGCCCGCCCCGTTGCGGCCCAGCAGGCCGTAGATCCGCCCCTTTCGCACATGGAGGTTCACCCCCGCCACGCTTCTCTGGGTGCCATATAGTTTGGTCAGGTTTTTGGTTTCGATGATACAGTCTTTCATTGCTGCCATCCTCCTTTGTCCCCCATTCTACCCCATCCATCTTGCCCCGGCCTTGCCGCAGCCTTGCATTTCCCTTGCAATCTCATTCCGCCAGGGGGAAGCAGAGCAGGAAGTGGGTTCCGTGGCCCGGTGCACTTTGGACGGTGATCTGCCCGTCCATCCGGGTGACCAGCTCCCGGACGATGGAGAGCCCCAGTCCGCTGCCCTTCCCCGACCGGCTGGGATCACAGCGATAGAGCCGCTCAAAGATCCGGTCCAGGTCCGCCCGTGGGATGCCCACGCCGTTGTCCGCCACCGTCAGTTCCAGATTGTTTCCCCGACAGCCCACCAGCACCTGCAGCCGGGAGGCCCGGCTGTGGGTCAGGGCATTCTGCAGCAGGTTGTTGAGCACCCGGGTGTAGCCGTCGGGGTCCAGCCGGACCCAGAACGGGCCTTCGGGGATCTCGAAGCTGTACCCCATCCCCTGCTCCTCCAACAGCGGCACCCAGCTGGCCAGCAGCCCCCGGGTCAGCTCCACCGCCTCAACCCGCACCGAGTTGAGGGGGAACTCCCCCGCATGGAGGCGGAACCAGTCAAAAAGCTGCTCCAGACAGGCCTTGAGCTCGTAGGCCTTGCGCCGCGCCGCTGCCAGGTACTCCTCCCGTTCGGTCCCCGTCACATCCCCCCGGTGGACCGCATCCTGGTAGCCGATCAGGGTGGTCAGCGGCGTGCGCAGGTCGTGGGCCAGACCGGTCATCAAGGTCCGGTTATTCTCCTCGGCCTGTCTGCCCCTGGCCAGCCGTTCCTCGTAGGAGTCGATGAGGGTATTGAGGGCATAGACCAGCGGGGCGGTGATCTCCCCCGGGCGGGCCAGCACCCGCCGGTTTCCGTTGCCGGCCTGCACCTCCGCCAGCATCTGGCCCAGGGCGGCAATCTGCCGTCCCAGGCGCCAGCGCTGCCAGAGGGCATAGCCCAGCGCCATCCCTGCCAGGGCCAGCAGCAGCCAATCCAACAGTTTCATCCCTCACACCTCCCGGCTGAAACGATAGCCGATCCCCTTGACCGTCTGCAAATAGCGGGGGCTTGCCGGATTTTCCTCCAGCTTTTTCCGCAGCCGGCTGACAATGGCCATGATGTTGCCGTCGTCGTAGAGATAGGGTTCCTGCCACACCGCCTCGTAGATCTGCTGCTTGGTCAGGATTCGGCCCTGGTTGCTGGCACAGTAAAAGAGCAGGTCAAACTCCTTGGGCGGCAGCACAAAGGTCCCGTTGGGGCCGGTGATGCTCCGCTCGTCGGGGTCTATGGTCAGCCCCGCAAAGGTCAGTCTGGCGGGGGCGGTCTGCCCGCCCCCCAACCGTGTGTAGCGCCGGATCAGCGAGGCAATGCGGGCCAGCAGCTCATCCATCACAAAGGGTTTGGTCAGGTAGTCATCCGCCCCCGCCCGCAGACCCCGGACCTTGGAGGCACTGTCGTCCTTGGCGGTGAGCATCAGCACCGGCACCCGGCTGCACTGCCGGATCCGGCTCAGCGTCTCAAAGCCGTCGCTGCCCGGCATCATCACATCCAGCACCACCAGCTGGTAGGGCTGCTTTTCCAGTGCTGCCAGCCCCTCCCGGCCGGTGGAACAACAGGTGGCCTGCAGCCCCTCCTGCTCCACGCTGCGCCGCAGCAGGGCGCAGAGTTCCCGGTCATCATCAATAAGCAAAATCCGATTCATCTTGCCGCCTCCCCTGTGGTCTTTCCCTTTATCATACCACGAGGGAGGAAGCTGCGATCTTGCGGCAACCTTGCAATTGTTTTTCCCCGTCTTGTGAAAAGGGCCGATTTTGGCCGGGCCAATCTGTGCACCCCTGACAAAGATACGGTGGAGCGCCCTTTGGCGATTGACTTTGCCCGGGGGCCATGCTATGATGAACTTGCAAAAAGAAAGAAAAGGCCTGCCGTACAAGAGCGGTCCGGCCTGTTGGATTGTTACCGGTGAAGCGGGCTAGACCAACTCTGTCGATGTTCCCCTGGCGCAGGGGGACCTTGGATGGGGCTGGTTCTTTTTTTCGGAAAGGATGGCAGAGGATGCGGATCAAAAAGACCATCAACAACAATATCCTCTGTGCCATCGACGAAAAGGGCAACGAGCTGATTCTGGTGGGGCGCGGGCTGGGCTTCAAGCGCAAGGTGGGGGAGTTTGTGGACCCCGCCACGGTGGAAAAGTCCTACCGCATGGAGGGCAAGGCTGAACAGCGCCGGCTGCGGGAGCTGGTGGAACAGATCCCGGTGGAGCATCTGCAGCTGACCGAGGAGCTGATCCAGGAGATCCGCGCCGCCATTCCCCAGCCTTTGAACGAGTCGCTGCTCATCACCCTGGCCGACCACATCAGCTTTGCCATCCGTCGCAAAGAGCAGGGCATCGAGTTTTCCAACCCGCTGAGCGACAGCATCATCTGCTATTATCCCACCGAGTACCAGCTGGGCTGCCGCTGCCTGGAAAAGATCCAGCAGCGGTGCCAGGTGCAGCTGAGCCCCGACGAGGCCTCCTTCATCGCGCTGCACATCGTCAACGCTGAGCTGAACACCCACATGAGCGAGATGTACGAGATCACCAAGCTCATCGAGGGCACCATCGCGGTGGTGGAATCCTATTATAAAAAGAGTTTTGACCGGCAATCGCTGGCCTTCAACCGGTTTGTGGTGCATCTTCGGTATTTCGCCCAGCGGCTGTTCCAGAACCAGGTGATGCAGGACGGCGTCGACGAGCAGGATCAGCTGTTCCGGCAGCTCATCGCCCGCAACTGCAAGCAGCATTACCAATGCGCCCGGTTGATCGGGGAATACATCCAGAAGACCTGGCAGAAGGACCTTTCCGACGAGGAACTGGTCTATCTGACCATCCACCTCAAACGCATCGCGGGGGATACTTCCGATGTGTAGAACAAGGACAATCCGGTTATGCCACGACAGGATCGTGGCCGGGGTAGTTACCGTTCGGCGGGCTAAACCCATGTGACCTGTGTGGCGGCAGCACACGGGCCATGTGGGTTTTTGTTTTTGCCGGACCCCTCAAGGAAAGAATAGCATCCGGCTATTTTTGATACAGCGGCGGAGCGGGGCGCAGTGGCGCGCCTGCGGCCCGGCCCGCCGCCCAACCCACTCCAACACAAGACAGGAGGATTCAGGATGAAAGACAAGATTTTCGGGGTACTGCAGCGTGTGGGACGTTCCTTTATGCTGCCCATCGCCCTGCTCCCGGTGGCCGGCCTGTTGCTGGGCATCGGCAGCTCCTTCACCAACGAAACGATGCTGGAAACCTACGGGCTGACCGGCGTCATCCACCAGGGCACGGTGATCTACACCGTGCTGGACATCATGAACCTGTGCGGCAGTGCCGTCTTCAACAACCTGGCCCTGCTCTTTGCCATGGGCGTGGCCATCGGCATGGCCAAAAAGGAAAAAGAAGTGGCTGCCCTCTCCGGCGCCATCGCCTACCTGGTCATGAACACTGCCATCAGCGCCATGATCAACGCCTCGGGCGGGGTGGCGGCCATGCCCGACAACTCCACCACCTCGATGCTGGGCATCACCACCCTGCAGATGGGCGTCTTCGGAGGCATCATCGTCGGCCTGGGGGTGGCGGCACTCCACAACCGCTTCTACAAAATCCAGCTGCCCCAGGTGCTCTCCTTCTTCGGCGGCACCCGGTTTGTCCCCATCGTCTCCACCGCGGTTTTCCTGATGGTGGGCATCGTCATGTTCTACGCCTGGCCGGTGGTCCAGTCCGGCATCGCCCTGCTGGGCAACCTGGTCATCAGCTCAGGCTACATCGGCACCTGGATCTACGGCATCATTGAGCGGGCGCTGATCCCCTTCGGCCTCCACCATGTCTTCTACCTGCCCTTCTGGCAGACTGCGGTGGGCGGCACCGCGGTGGTGGACGGCGTCACCATCCAGGGCGCCCAGAACATCTTCTTTGCCGAGCTGGCCTCCAAGAGCACCACCGAGTTCTCGGCCGAGGCAACCCGGTTCATGGCCGGCAAGTTCCCGCTGATGATCTTCGGCCTGCCCGGCGCGGCCCTGGCCATGTACCGCACCGCCCGCCCCGAAAAGCGCAAGATTGTGGGCGGCCTGCTGCTGTCGGCGGCGCTGACCTCCATGCTCACCGGCATCACCGAACCGCTGGAGTTCACCTTCCTCTTTGTGGCCCCGGTCATGTACGCGGTGCACTGCGTCTACGCCGGCCTGTCCTACATGCTGATGCACATCCTCAAGGTGGGTGTGGGCATGACCTTCTCGGGCGGCCTCATTGACCTGACTCTCTTCGGCATCATGCAGGGCAACGCCAAGACCCACTGGATCTGGGTTGTGGTGGTAGGCGTCGTCTACTTTGTCCTCTACTACTTCACCTTCTACTTCATGATTACCAAGATGGACCTCAAGACCCCCGGCCGGGAATCCGACGACGAGGAGCCCAAGCTCTTCAACCGGGCGGACTTCAAGGCCAAGACCGGGGTGGGCCCCGACGCCGCCTCCTCTGCCGGCAGCAGTGACCCGGTCTCGGCCACCATCCTCCAGGGATTGGGCGGCAAGGCCAACATCTCGGATGTGGACTGCTGCGCTACCCGGCTGCGGGTGACGGTGGTGGACCCCGCCAAGGTCAGCGACCCGGTGCTCAAATCCTCCGGCGCCTCCGGTGTCATCCACAAGGGCAACGGCGTCCAGGTCATCTACGGACCCCAGGTGGCGGTGATCAAATCCAACCTGGTGGACTTTATGGAAACCCCCGAGGCCAACGCCATCACCCCCGCCGCTGCCGATCCGGCCCCGGCGCCTGCCCAGGAGACCAAGACCCCTGCCCCCGCCGCCTCCAAGAAGGCGGACGCGGTTCTGGCCGCCCACATGACCGGCACCGTGGTGCCCATGGAGGAGGTCCAGGATGAAGCCTTCGCCTCCTGCGCGCTGGGCGAAGGGGTGGCCATCGAGCCCGCCGAGGGCAAGCTGTTTGCCCCCGCCGACGCCACGGTGGACAATCTCTTTGACACCTTCCACGCCATCGGGCTGACCGCCGACAACGGCGCCGAGATCCTGCTGCACATCGGCATCGACACCGTCAAGCTGGGCGGCAAGCACTTTACCCCCCACGTCAAGACCGGGGACAAGGTGCACAAGGGGGATCTGCTGATCTCCTTTGACAAGGAGGCCATCCAGGCCGAGGGATACCTCTGCACCACCCCCATGATCATCTGCAACACCGAGGACTACAAGGCCGTCAAGCCCCGGCCCCTGACCCAGGTCAAGGCCGGCGAGGACCTGCTGGACCTGCAGGGCTGAGCGCCCACACAACAAACCGCCCCGCGGAACGCCCGGAACCGGGCCGCCGCGGGGCGGTTTTCCATTGCTGGTTCAGGAGGGGGTCAGCCCGAACCAGTCGCAGATGGCTTCATAATAAATCCGGGCCGAAGTCCGGCAGCCGGTGTCGCTGCCGAAGGCGGCCACATCGGCGCTGTTGGTGACGAAACACTGTTCCGACAGCACCGCCGGGCAGCCGCACTGTTCCAGCAGGGTGAAGCTGAACTCCCAGTGTACCTCGGGATCACTGAGCTCGGTGATCCACTTGTCTCCGTCCTCGTCATAATATAAGTACCGCACCCCGTTCTCGCCCCGCAGGGAGGCCCCGGCCTCCTCAAAGCCCTGGGCCAGCAGCTCCCCGAACCGGACGCTCTCCCCGTTTCGGGCCCGGCCCGGGGGCACCGGGTAGCACTCGTAGCCCGCCGAGCCATAGACCGGGTCGGAGTTGCCGTGGATGGAGAGCAGCAGCTGGGCATCCATCTCCCGCACCCGGGCCGCGCGTTCGGTGGGGGTGATGGTTTCCTCCTCCTCCCGGGTCAGCCGGGGGTCCAGCCGTCCGTCAGCTTCCAGCAGCGCCATCAGTTCCTGGGCGGTCTTCCAGGTCATCTCGTCCTCGTAAAAGCCCAGCCCCTCGGCGCCCACATCGTCGCCGCCGTGGCCGGGGTCTATCGCCACCACCGGCAGCGCCTCGGCCGCCGTCTGGGGGGCTGCCTCCTGTCGGATTGCGGTATCCTCGGGCGCCGCAGAGGCCAGCACCGGCCGGCTCAGGCCGGGCAGGGCGAAGGCCAGCAGGGCTGCCGCCCCCGCAAACCCGCCCAACAGCAGCAGCCGGCGCAGCCAAAGCCGCCTGCGACGGCGGCGGCGCAGCTCTTTCCAGTTGCGGGGCCGTCCGGGGGTGCCGGGGGGCAGGGTTCTGATCTGTCGGGGCATTTCACATCACCTGTTTTGTCTTTCCGGGCAGCGGCCCAAGGGGAGAGTTTGGGATTTGGGAAGCAGTGTACCACCCGGATGTATCCAACTTGTTTCAGCAGGGTGCGGCAGCCTTCGACGATTTCTCCCATTTTTCCAGAAATGGAAATTTCATCCTTTTTCTTTTTGTGGAAGGCTCTGCGCAGCGATATTCTTATTTATTCGTTTTATCGTTTTATTTTTTTGATCTCTTCGTTTTTTGTCGAGGCGGGTCGAAAAGTTTTCTTTTCCAAATATTGACATTATTGGCATAATCTCGTATACTATCCACAAGAAGTTGCGTGATTCGTCACCGCATTCACCCATATTTTGACGAAGACTGTCCCCCTACGGCAGCAGAAAGGAGTCATGCATGAAATCCACCGGCATTATTCGCAGCATCGACGGCCTTGGCCGCATTGTCCTGCCAAAGGAGCTGCGCACCAGTTTTTCCATCACCACCGACACCCCTCTGGAGATCTTCACTGAGGGAGATACCATCCTGCTGAGAAAGTATCAGCCGGTGGGCTGCTGCGATTTTTGCGGCGAGCTCACCGACGGGATGCTGCACTTTCGCGGCAAGAACATCTGCCCCGCCTGCCGTGCGGCGCTCAACAAACTGTAAAAGTGCAAAACAGCCCTGGGGGAAGCTGCCCCGGGGCTGTTTTTATCTGTCGTGCTGCAAAAGCCGCACATTCTCTTCGCTGTTCTTGATCAGGTTCATCAGGCTGGTGGCGTGGCGGGGATAATCATGGGCCAGGCTCTCGGTGGTCATGACAAAGGCGGTGGTGTCCAGCTGGGAAGGGTCGGAGCCCTCCCCGCACAGGCTGGCGGCCAGGTCCCCTTCCGCCATCCGCATGGCGGCCTCGGTGTGGGCGGACCACCGGGCCGGGCTGAGCCGGAACATGGTGGCCACGCTTTTGGGCGAGGACTGGTAGAGCTGACGAAACATCTTGTAGACCGCCAGCATCAGAAAGTTGCTCACGCAGGTGACCACCTGGCGGTCATGGCAGCGATCCAGCTTGTCATACAGGATATCCAGCGAGTTTTCGATGAGTTTTTTGTACATGGTGGGCAGCACACTGCCGCGATAAACGCTGCCGCTGGTGGAGGAAGCCCCATCGGGCAGATCTTCCACCCGGATGGTCTGGCCGCTGCGCTCGGCACTGCGGCCCAACAGATAGTCACAGGAAACGCCGTAGTAGTCCGCAACCTGCACGACGAATTCCAGGCCGCATTCCCGGATTCCCTTTTCATAATGAGACAGCTGCGCCTGGCTGATGCCCAGATCCTGTGCCGCCTGTTTTTGGGTGATGCCGCGTTCCTTGCGCAGCAGCGTAAGGATGCGGTTGAACTCCATCGCCATAGGATTTGATTTCCTCCAAAAGATTTCTACACGTTGTAAATTATATCTGCAACAAAACATTTTGTAAATACCATTTTCGCCAACTTTTGCGCGGCCTTTTTGTCGATCATTGCAGAAATTTGACAATCAACTAGATGTTGACTTTTTGTGGAAAATCTGGTGTAAATATTGTACCCAAAATTTTCCTGCCTTGTAAAATTGTAACTAAATTGTAATCTTTTTCCCTTGCAGCAGCGCCGGTTTTGGGGTATGCTGGTGGGGTATATCTCCGGCAGAGCCGGGGGGGGGGGGTGACCCTTTGACCGTCTGAAGGAGGCGTTGGATGTGAAATACTACAAGCTGCACCTGATCCGCCACGGGCTGACCCAGGGCAATCTGGAAGGGCGGTACATCGGCAGCGGCACCGATCTGCCCCTGTGCCAGGAGGGCCGGGACCAGCTGCGGCAGCTCAAAGCCCAGTTTGACTATCCCCAGGTGCCGCTGGTCTTTGTCTCTCCGATGCTGCGGGCCCAGCAGACCGCCGAGGAGCTCTTTCCGGGGGTCAAGACCATTGTGCTGCAGGACCTGCGGGAGATGGCCTTTGGGGTGTTTGAGAACCGGCTGATGACCGATCTGGTCAAGGACCCGGCCTTTGCGGCCTGGATGGACCCCACCAGCCATGCGGTGCCCGAGGGTGCTGAGGACCGGGTGGCCTTTTACAACCGCACCGGCGGGATGCTGATGAAGCTGTTCGAGTACATGCTGCGCACCCACACCGAGGAAGCCGCCTGTGTAACCCACGGCGGTGTGCTGATGAGCATGCTGGCCCAGCATGCCCTGCCCCAGCGCAAGCCGGAGGAATGGATGGCCGACCCCGGCTGCGGGTTCAGCGTCCGGCTGGACGCCGAAATGTGGATGCGGGACCACCTGGCCGAGGCCTACGATGTGGTGCCCCACGGCTATCTGGATGTGGAGGAGGAGTAAAGGCCCTCCCCTTGCCTGCTGCAATCCCCGTTGTTTCTGCCCGAATCGTCAAAAGGGGCTGTTGCAAAACGAAAGTTGAGCAGCAGCCCCTTTTTCATGGCGATTTCTGTTGAAAACTCTATTCCGGA
>CALWNP010000056.1 GCA_944382835.1 uncultured Gemmiger sp. | reverse complement strand
CATTCCGGAATAGAGTTTTCAACAGAAATCGCCATGAAAAAGGGACTGCTGCTCAACCTTCGTTTTGCAACAGCCCCCTTTGGTTTTATTCCACCGGTTCCAGCGGCAGGGTCAGGGCATGGTCGGTGTCCAGCCGGTATCCGCTGTTGCAGTGGTAATGATAGGTGGTCACGGTGGCCAGCTCCTCCTCAGTGGCGGCGTAGTAGTCCATCCGCAGGGTGATGACCCCGGTGGTGGGATCGCTGGTCTCGCTGCGCAGAGCGCTGTGGTAGGCGGTGAAGGTTTCGCCGGTGTCGGCATCCACCGCCTGGCTGGTGGCCATCGAGATCAGCCCCTCGTCCTCGGGGATCAGCTCGATGCGGCCCGGCCAGCCGTAGGGCACCAGTTCCATCGTGATGGTGCTGCCCTCCAGCCGGTAGTTCTGCACCGTGTAGCCGCCCAGCTCACTGGTGGCCAGCTGTACCCCCTGTTTCAGCTCCTCGGCGGTGACCTGTTTTTCCTCGCCGGCGCCCTCCTCTGTCAGCACCGGGGTCAGGGTGACCGAGGTAGCCGCCGGGTCGGGCAGGGTCAGGCTGTACTGACTGTTCGCCCCGTAGGAGGGATCCCGGGTCAGGTACAGTTCCTTGCCGGTGTCGTCGGTGATATAGAACTCATCCGCCCCCATCCCGTCGGTGTAACAGACGGTGCCCTGAGCGGTTTCCACCTCCTGGTAATTGCTGCTGGTGGAGATGCTGCCTCCCAGTGGCCCGAAGGCCAGGTTGGTCAGCCGCAGCGGGCGGTCCTGGACCTGGTCGGCGGTGACCAGCCCCTGCGCCACGGCGGAATCGGGGAAGGTCTTCTGCCCCATCTCATAGACACCGGGGGCGGCCTGGCGGGTGCCGCTGCGCATCGAACTGCCGTCCAGCGTCACGCTGAAGCTCCAGTCCCCTTCCACGTTGAGAGCCCGGTTGGCCTGCATGGCAATGGTCAGGGTGTCCCCCTGGGGCATCTCGGTGAGGACAAAATGCTGCCACAGTTTGAGGGTGCCGTCGTCCTGGCGGTAGTAATCCCCGTTGATCCGGTCCAGGATTTCCTGTCCGTTGACGGTGGCCCGCCAGAAATCCGGCCCCACCCCAAAGAGCTTGCCCCAATCCGGCAGGTAGGAGTCGCTGTCCAGCACGGCGGCAATGGCGTCCTGGCCGGTGATGGTGAAAAAGACATCCATCGTCGCGCCATCCATGGCGATGTTGTCCAGCGTCACGGTCACCCCGTTGCTGGTCACACTCTGGCCCACCGGCGCGTTGTAGGCCTCGATCTCCTGCTGTGCCCCCTCGTAGCTGCCCCGGGGGGCGTCCAGGGCGTTGTCCACCTGGCTTTGGGCGGGAGCCTCCTCAAAAAAGGCCACTTTGCCCCGGAGCATCCGGATCAGCTGGGGTCCCACCGCAAAGGCGGTGACCGATAGGCCCCCCACCACCGCCACTGCGGCGGCCAGAGAAAGGGCGCGGTGCAGCCCGCGGCGATGACCCGCCACCCGCAGCGGCGGGGTAGGTTCGGCGGGTGTAGCAGGCGCGGGCAGGCCGGCTTTTTCCAGGGCCCGGCGCAGAATCCGGTCCTGTTCCTGCCGGCTCAGCGCGGGGGCCGGGTCACGGATCGCCCCCAGTTCAGCCAGAAGTTTGTTGGCATCGTGCGGCATCCTGCATCCTCTCCTTTCCTCGTTTGGGGTTCTTACCCTGCCCGGTACGTTCCAGAAACTGCTGTTTCAGTCTGGCCCGTCCCCGGGACAGGCGGACGGTCACGGTATGTTCCTGCATCTTCACGGCGGCGGCAATCTCCCGGATGGGCTGCATCAGATAGTACCGCCGCAGGAAAATTTCCCGGTCGGGCTGGGGCAATGCAGTCACCAGCTCCCCGATCAGGTCCTCGGCATCGGTGGTGCGGGGTTCCAGCATCCAGTCCCCGGCCAGCATCTCGTCCAGTTCCTCGGTGCGGCTGCGCTTGAGGCTACGCCACCGGTCGATGGCGGCATTGCGGGCGGTGAGCGCCAGCCAGCCCTGCAAAGGGCGGCAGCACCGGGCCAGCATGCCGGCATTGCGCCAAGCGCTGACCAGCACATCCGAGATGCACTCCTCGGCGTCCTGGGGTTGGCCGGGCAGCACCCGGCGCACCACCGCCCGGATCAATCCACCATACACCTCCAGCAGCTGGGCCAAACCGGTCTGGGGATCGGTCTGCAGGGCTGCCAGGATCTCGGCGTCTTTGGGTTGTTTGGGCAAAGGTTCTTCCTCCTTTCCGGTTCTTCTGCAAGGTCCTTACACCTGATAAACGCCGCAGGCGGCCCGATTGTCACATCTTGCCCGAATTCCCGAATTTTTTTCGGGAAAAACAAAAGGTGCCTGCCTCCTGCCCTTCCAAGGCAGAACACAGGCACCCAAAGTCAGGGAATTACATCTCAGGGGTTACCGGCACGGCACCGTAGTTGCGCACGCTGAGCACATGGCAGCTGCCCTCGCCGAAGACAGCGTCGATGGCTGCGCGGTACTGCTCCAGCAGGTCCAGCGGGACAAAGGCCTGGATGGTGCCGGCAAAGCCGCCGCCCTGCAGCCGCCAGGCGCCCCGGCCGTTGAGCACCCGCTGGCTGATGGCCAGCGCCAGAGGCACACCCTGCTCCTGGGGGTTCTTGATGCTGTATGCATTCTGGTTGAACTCAAAGCTGGAGTGGCCGCCCTCGATGATGAGCTGGAGGAACTGGTCAAAGTTGTCCTCCTTCACCGCCTCATACAGCGCGGTGGCGCGGCGACACTCGTTGTAGAAATGGATGGCCCGGACGATGGCGCGGTCCCCCACCTTGGAACGCAGCTGGGGAATGGCAGCCAGGAAGGTCTGCTCATCCACCTCCCGCAGCACCTTGCAGCCGAAGCACTGGGCCACACTCTCCATCTCGCTGCGGATGGCGGCATAATCATCGGTCAGATCGGCGTGGCTGCCCTTGGTATCGCTGATGCACAGGGCAAACTGCTTGCTGGCCAGATCAAAGGCCACCTCCTGCACCACCGGCGCAGTGGGATCCTTGAAATCGATGGTGATGGCGCTGCCCACCGCACAGGCGGTCTGGTCCATCAGGCCGCAGGGCTTGCCGAAGAAGACATTCTCGGCATACTGGCTGATCTTGGCGATCTCCACCTGGTTCAGCAGCTCCATGTCGTTGTTGTTGTATTCGCCTCGGAAGATGGCGCCCATGCAGACCTCGAAGGCTGCCGAGCTGGACAGACCGGACCCCCGCAGCACATCGCTGACGCTGTAAGCGTCAAAGCCGCCGATCTTGCCGCCTTTCTGGACAATGCCGGCTGCAACGCCCCGGATCAGGGACGCCGAGTGTTCCTCCTCGCCCTTTTGAGGGGTGAGCAGGTTCAGATCCACCACATCCAACTTGTCATAGCCCTGGGACTTGGCCCGGACCTGGTTGTTGTCGGTGGGAGAAACCACCGAGACAATGTCCAGGTTGACCGCAGCCGCCATGACAATGCCGTTGTTATGATCGGTGTGGTTGCCGCCGATCTCGGTGCGGCCGGGGGCCGAGTAGAGCCGCACGGTGCGATCCACACCAAAGTAGTGCTCAAACCCTTCCACCGCCTGAATGTACCGGGCACGCTGCGCCGCCACCGTGGCCGGATCCGCAGCATACAGTTTGGCAAATGCCTGGTCAAATTTGCCTTCTTGAAGCATCTGTTTCAGCTCGCTGGTCGTTGCCATCTTTCACTTCACCTTTCGTTGGATTGCTCTTTGGCGATATGCACAAAGATTGCATCGTTCTTTTGTAAGTCATGCCCATCCGTTCCGATGATGCACTCTTCTTGCTTCCAGTATAACAAATTTGCCGGGGAAGTAAACCTCTTTTTTCTACGGCTTTATGGACTTTTGATGAATAGCTTGCTATAATAGAAAAAAGAGAGCCTGCCTCAGGGGCCAGTTTTTCAACCGGGAGAATGGTATATGCAGAATCTTGCGAAACAATCCTACAAGCAAAATTACATCGACAACGTGGAGCTGTCCATCTTCAACTGCGGGCACGAGTACTGTCTGCCCGGCCACACCTGGGGGCCCGGCGTGCGTGACCACTATCTGATTCATCTGGTGGTGGCGGGCAAGGGCATCTACCAGGTGGGCGGGTCGGCCTTCAACCTGCAGGAGGGGGATCTGTTTCTGGCCAAACCCAACCAGCTGATCACCTATGCCGCCGATGAGACCGACCCGTGGGAATACTATTGGGTGGGCTTCAACGGGGCCTGTGCCAACCGGCTGGTCCAGCAGATGCCCTTTACCGACACCCATCCGGTGCACCACTGCAAGGACCCCCAGCTGGCCCGGGAACAGCTGTACAACATCTATCTCTCCCGCGGCCCGGAGCCCCAGTGTGAGGCGCTGATGACCGGCTACCTCTACATCTTTATGGCCAACCTGATGAAGGAGGCCCGGGAGACCATGCCCAAGGTGGGCAGCTCCAGCAGCCAGTATGTGCTGTCCGCCATCAAGTACATCCAGTTCAACTACTCCCACGACATCTCGGTGGACGACATCGCCAAGGCGGTGGGGGTCAGCCGAAGCCATCTGTACCGGGTGTTCATGGCCAATGTGGGCCAGAGCCCCATCGACTACCTGACCGGCTACCGCATCAGCGAGGCCTGCAGCCTGTTGAAAAACTCCAACCTGTCCATTGCCGAGATCGCCATTTCGGTGGGATTTTTCGACCAGTTCTATTTTTCCCGCGTCTTCAAAAAGGTCAAGGGCGTGCCGCCCAGCAAATACCTCGCCGCGCTGGAAAAAGACCCTCAGTTGTGAGGGCCATCACCGACCATACGGGAGGGCACCATGCCTTTGACAAAAAATCAGATCATTCCCCTGACCATTGATTCCCTGTCCAGCGACGGCAACGGGGTGGGCCGGTACGAGGGTCAGGCCGTCTTTGTACCGTCCACCGCTCCGGGGGATCACATCAAGGCCCGGATCACCAAGGGATTGAAATACTATGCTTTCGGCCGGGTGGAGGAGCTGCTCCAGCCCGGCCCCGGCCGGGTGGAACCGGATTGCCCGGTGTGCGGCCCCTGCGGGGGCTGCAGCCTGCGGCATCTGGAGTATGCGGCGGAGTGTGCCGCCAAAACCGGCTTTGTGCGGGATGCCTTTTCCCGGCTGGGCGGGCTTTCGCTGCCGGTGGCCGATACCCTGCCCGCCCCGCTGCAAGCCCGCTACCGCAACAAGGTCCAGCTGCCGGTGGGCACCGACGAGGCCGGGCATCTGATCACCGGATTCTACGCCGGGCGCAGCCACCGGATTGTCCGCTGTGCCGACTGCAAGCTTCAGCCCGAATGGATGAACCAGCTGGCCGCCCGGGCCTGTGCCCTGCTGGAGGAAGCTGGTGTCCCGGCCTACCACGAGGAGACCCACACCGGGCTGATCCGGCATCTGTATCTGCGGCAGGGCTGGCACAGTGGCCAGCGGCTGCTCTGCTTTGTGGTCAACGGCCAGCGCCTGCCCCAGGAGGACCGGATTGCCCGGACCCTGCAGCAGGAGTTTGCCCTGACCACCGTGCTGCTCAACACCAACACCGCCCCCACCAATGTGATTCTGGGCCACACCACCCGCACCCTGCTGGGCCCCGGCTACATCCAGGACACCCTGGCCGGGGTTTCCATCCGGATGGGGGTGCACGAGTTCTACCAGGTGAACACCCCCGCCGCCGAGCTGCTCTATGCCAAGGCCCGGGAATTGGCCGGGCTGCAGCCGGGGGATTTTCTGCTGGACCTGTACTGCGGCATGGGCACCATCGGGCTTTCCATGCTGCGGGACTGCCGCCGTCTGCTGGGGGTGGAGGTGGTTCCCCAGGCTGTGGAGGGGGCCAAGGCCACCGCCGCCCGGCTGGGTCTGCCCCCCGAGCAGGCGGATTTCCTCTGCATGGATGCCGGCCAGGCTGCTGCCCGGCTGGCGGAGACAGGGGAACATCCCGATGTCATTGTGGTAGACCCGCCCCGCAAGGGCTGCGATGCCGCCACCCTCAA
Organism: uncultured Gemmiger sp.; assembly: GCA_944382835.1. Taxonomy (GTDB): domain Bacteria; phylum Bacillota; class Clostridia; order Oscillospirales; family Ruminococcaceae; genus Gemmiger. The sequence goes on along the minus strand of CALWNP010000056.1, from coordinate 5,910 downwards.
TGCCATCCTCTCGATGGCGCCCCGCACCATCGTCATGGTCAGCTGCAACGCCGCCACCGCCGCCCGGGATGTGCATTTCCTGTCCGAGCACGGGTACTGCCCCGGAACGGTTCAGCCCTGTGACCTCTTCCCCCGCACCCGCCATGTAGAGGCCGTTCTGGCGCTGCACCGCGGATAAGGATTTTCATGTCAGACCAAAGAAAGGGGCGGGGTATGCCTGTTCAAAAAAAGCGGATTGACGAGATTGATGTCATCAAGGCCATCGGGATCATCCTGATGGTGGTCGGCCATGCTGAAGCACCCATGAAACAGTTTTTATATCTTTTTCACATGGCCATCTTTTTTATCGCCTCGGGGTTCTTCTTCAAACCTTCTTCCTCCGATTCCCACAAAGCTGTTGCCAAAACCTTGCTCAAAAAGCTCCGGCAGCTATGGGTGCCCTATGTTGTCTGGAACACCATTTATACCCTCCTGAGCAATCTTTTTCTGCGGTGCAATATTTATACGGACAATCCCGCCCTGTTGCAGTATATCTCGGGCAACCATGTCACCCTGCACGAATCCATGCCCGTTGCTTCGATGATTCAAAACATTCTGAAAGGCCTTCTGTTTTTGGGAAATACCGAAATGGGAGGTGCCTTTTGGTTCCTTAAAATCCTGTTTTTGGTTTCGGTCTCTTATTGTTTTGCGGATTATCTGATCAAAAGGCTTTTCACCAGCCATCATCTGTTGCTCCAGGGTCTTCTTTCGCTGGTTCTGCTCCTGGCCGGCTTTGGCTGCCATCTGATGAATTTGGGGCTGTTTGGCTTTGCCCAGACCTTCTCCTATTATTGGCTGTACTATGCCGGGCACCTGTTCTTTCTGGCGAACCATCGCCACAGCCTGTGGAATGGCAGGCAATACCTGCCCATCGCCGCAATCTCCTTTGGGGTGCTTTTGCTGCTGAACACCCAGGGAGAAATTGCGTTGGACCAAAACAGCTATGTCAATCCCCTCTTTTTTCTGCTCGCCTCGCTGGCCGGATGGTGCTTGCTGTACAGCATCGCCTATTTTGTGGTTCGGTCTGTTCTGAAAGCGCCCTTGATTTTCATTGGTCAAAGGACGTTGTCCATTGTCATTCTCCATTTTCTGTCCTTCAAGCTGGTGGCTGCTTTTGTGGTCTGGTTTTACGGTCTGCCGGGTTTTTGTCTTGCGTCGTTCCCCTGCCTGTATGGCAGCCGTGGGTTGTGGTGGGTTGCCTATACGATTGTGGGAACCGGGCTTCCCGTGCTGTTAGATTATCTGTACCACACCTGTATTGCCCGCCTGCAGCAGCCCCGCATCGGAAAGACATCGATGGGCCAATGAGTTGTACACCAAATTCTGAAAGCCGGCTGCTGCCGGCTTTTTCTTTTGGGGCTGGGTTTTCTTTCCTTTTTGTGATTTTTTTGCGGCGGGGGCTGGATTTTTGGAGAAAGCTATGGTATGCTGTGGCAGTTCGCAAAAACTAACTGTTGGATCGTGCCGCCTGGAGCGGCTTTTCTTTGGTCGCGTAGTTGCGTTTGGCTAACCCGGTTTGTCATCACCATCCGTTCCCCGGCGCAGATCCGACCACCCAAATACCGGAGGATCAAATGATCAACAAACGTCTTCTTGCTGCCCTGGGGCGCAGCAAAACATACATTGCGGCCAACGTGGCCCTCCAATGGGGGGCGCTGGTGGCCAACATCGGAATGATGGCCGCCATTGCCCGGCTGCTGCAACGGCTGTACCGGGGTACCGCCGACGGGCGGGCTCTGGCGCTGACCGCCGGCATTACCCTGGCCGCGGTGGCGGTGCGGTATCTCTGCGCGGTGGGGGCCAGCCGGATGAGTTATCTCTCCTCCCGCACGGTCAAGCGCACCCTGCGGGAGCAAATCTACCGCAATCTGCTGCGGCTGGGCGCCGCCTACAAGGAACAGGTGCAGACCTCCGAGGTGGTGCAGGTGGCGGTGGAAGGGGTGGACCAGCTGGAAACCTACTTCGGTGCCTATCTGCCCCAGCTCTTTTACGCCATGCTGGCCCCGCTGACCCTGTTTGGGGTGCTGGCCTTCATCAGTCTGCCCTGCGCGGTGGTGCTGCTGCTCTGCGTGCCGCTGATCCCGGTGACCATCGTGGCGGTCCAGCGCTGGGCCAAAAAACTGCTGTCCCGCTACTGGGGGCAGTACACCGCCCTGGGGGATACCTTTCTGGAAAATTTGCAGGGGCTGACCACCACCAAAATCTACCAGGCCGACGGCTTCAAACACCGGGAGATGAACGAGCAGTCGGAGCGGTTCCGCAAGATCACCATGCAGGTGCTGCGGATGCAGCTCAACTCCATCACCGTCATGGACCTGATTGCCTACGGCGGGGCGGCCCTGGGCACCGTGCTGGCGGTGCTGCAGTTCCGGGCCGGCCGGGTGGATCTGGCCGGCTGTCTGCTGATTCTGCTGCTGGCGGCGGATTTCTTTCTGCCCATGCGGCTGCTGGGCTCCTACTTTCACATCGCCATGAACGGGATGGCCGCCGCCGACAAGATTTTCCGGCTGCTGGACCTGCCCGAGCCCGCTCCCCGGCCGCTGGCGGTGCCCGAGGACCGGACCCTTTGCTGCCGGGACCTGCGGTTCGGCTATACCCCGGAGCGGGAGGTCCTGCACGGGGTGGACCTGGACTTTCCCCAGGGCAGCTTCACCGCCCTGGTGGGGGAAAGCGGCTGCGGCAAGTCCACCATCGCCGGCATCCTGATGGGCCGCAACCGGGGCTACACCGGCCAGGTCACGGTGGGCGGGCTTCCCCTGGCCGAGATTGCCGAGGAGAGCCTGCTGCAACATCTGACCTACATCGGCCACCAGAGTTATCTTTTCAAGGGCACGGTGCGGGACAACCTGCAAATGGGCTGTCCCGGCGCCGACGACCGGCAGCTCTGGGTAGTGCTGGAACAGGTGCGGCTGGCGGAGTTCCTGCGCGGCGAGGCCGGGCTGGACACCCCGGTGGCCGAGAAGGGGGCCAACCTGTCCGGTGGGCAGTGCCAGCGGCTGGCCCTGGCCCGGGCGCTGCTCCACGACAGCCCGGTCTATCTCTTTGACGAGGCCACCTCCAACATCGACGTGGAGAGCGAAAACGACATCATGGCCCTGATCCGGCAGCTGGCCCGGCACAAGACGGTGATCCTGATTTCCCACCGGCTGGCCAACGTCACCGGGGCCGACAACATCTATGTGCTGGACCATGGCCGGGTGGCCGAACAGGGCCGCCACGGGGAACTGCTGGCGGCCGGGGGCTGTTATGCCCGGCTGTGGCAGATCCAGCAGCAGCTGGAATGTTATACGGAAGGAGCGGTTGGATGAAACGGAAAGGAATTGTGGTCATGGCGCGGCTGATCGGGCTGGTGCGCCCGCTGACCGGGTACATGATCCTGGCCATTCTCATGGGACTGGCAGGCCATCTGTGTGCCACCCTGATCACGGTGTTCGGCGGGCTGGCGGTGCTCCGGCTGCTGGGGCTGCAGCCCTGGCTGCCCCTGGGGGTACTGTTCGGGGCGCTGGCCGCTTTTGCCCTGGCCCGGGGGGTACTGCGCTACGCCGAGCAATCCTGCAACCACTTTATCGCCTTCAAGCTGCTGGCCCTGATCCGGGACCGGGTGTTTGCCGCCCTGCGCCGGCTCTGCCCCGCCAAGCTGGAGGGCCGGGACAAGGGTGACCTGATCAGTTTGATCACCTCCGACATCGAGCTGCTGGAGGTGTTTTACGCCCACACCATTTCCCCGGTTTGCATTGCGGTGCTTTTTTCCCTGGGCATCACCCTGGCCATCGGGGCCTGCCATCCCCTGCTGATGCTGCCCGCCCTGGCCGCCTATCTGACGGTGGGGCTGGTGATTCCGCTGTGGACCGCCCGCCGGGGCGGGGATGTGGGGATGCGGTTCCGCACCGGGTCGGGGGCACTGTCCGCCTTTGTGCTGGACAGTCTGCGGGGGCTGAGCGAAACCCTGCAGTACGGCCAGGGGGCCGCCCGGCTGGACCAGATGAACCTCCAAAGCGATGCCCTGTCCGCCGACGAAGCCGCCATGAAGCGCAATGCCGGCCGCAGCACTGCTTTGACCAACACCGTCATCCTGCTCTATGATCTACTGATGCTTTTTCTTTCGGCCAAGCTCTGCGGCTTCGGGGGCTGCCTCATCGCTACCCTGCTGCTAATGAGCTCCTTCGGCCCCTGTGTGGCGCTGGCCGCCCTGGGGTCCACCCTGCAGAACACCCTGGCCGCCGGCAACCGGGTGTTGGATCTTTTGGAGGAAGCCCCGGTGGCCGAGGAGATCACCGGCCGGCAGGAGATCTCCTTTGCCGGTGCCGACGCCCGGCAGGTCCACTTTGCCTACGGGGAGGAGCCCATCCTGACCGATGTCTCGGTGGAGATTCCCGCCGGCAGTGTGGTGGGCATTGTGGGGCGCAGCGGCAGCGGAAAATCCACCCTGCTCAAGCTGTTCATGCGGTTCTGGCCGGTGCAGCAGGGGCAGGTGGCCCTCTCCCGCCGGTCGGTGGAAGAGATCAACACCGCCAACCTGCGGAGCATGGAAAGCCTGGTCACCCAGGAGACCCACCTTTTCCACGATTCCATCCGCAACAACCTGCGGATTGCCAAGCTGGACGCCACCGACGAGGAGATCGTCGCCGCCTGCAAAAAAGCTTCCATCCATGACTTCATCGCCGGGCTGCCCCAAGGCTACGACACCCAGGTGGGAGAGTTGGGCGACACCCTTTCGGGCGGGGAGCGGCAGCGGCTGGGCCTGGCCCGCGCCTTCCTCCACGATGCCCCGCTGATGCTGCTGGACGAACCCACCAGCAATTTGGACAGCCTCAACGAGGCGGTGATCCTGAAATCTTTGCAGGAGGAGCGGGGGGACAAAACTGTGCTGCTGGTCTCCCACCGCCCCTCCACCATGCGCATCGCCCAGACCGTCTACTCGGTGGAAAACGGGCGGATGAGCTGAGCCGTGGGCCGTCCCGCCGGGACGGCCTTTGCTCCGGCCAGCAGTTTGCCATGGCAAACCAGAAAAGGAGATTCTGATGACTTCACTGCAAACCAAACGGGAACGGGAAAAACAGATCGTAGCCGGGATGATCCGGCTGTATTGCCGCAAAAAACACCACACCCGCGGGGCGCTGTGCCCCGACTGCGCCGCCCTGGCAGACTATGCCGCCCAGCGCAGCGACCACTGCCCCTTTATGGAGACCAAGACCTTTTGCTCCAACTGCAAGGTGCACTGCTACCGCCCTGAAATGCGGGAGAAAATCCGGGAGGTCATGCGGTTTGCGGGGCCCTGGATGCTGCTCTACCATCCGATGATGGCAATACGGCATCTGATGGAAACCAAACGGGAACAAGGACGGGAGGACCTGTCATGAAACTGAAAAAACTGTTATATCTGGCCATTGGCTGCCTGGGGCTGGCCCTGGGGGCCGCCGGGGCGGTGCTGCCCCTGCTGCCGGCCTTTCCCTTTCTGATGCTGGCGGCCTTTGGCTTTGCCCGCAGCTCGGAAAAGCTGAACCGCTGGTTCCGGGGCACCCGGCTCTACCGGGAAAACCTGGAAAGCTTTGTGGCCGGCCGGGGCATGACCCGCAAGACTAAGGTGCGGATCATGGTCACCGTCACCGCCCTGATGGCGGTGGGCTTCGGGATGATGCTCCGCCAGGGCATTGTGGTGGGCTGCACGGTGCTGGGCATCGTCTGGGTCTTCCACCTGCTCTACTTTGCCTTTGGGGTACGGACGATTTCCCCTGAGGAGGCGGAAGAGGGAGCGCCCTCCCCCCTGCCCGAAGCCGACTAACCCCCGAAACAGATCGAGTAGGAGGCTACCCATTAGTTGAGCAGCCGTCCTCTCACACCACCGTGCGTACCGTTCGGTACACGGCGGTT
>CALWNP010000055.1 GCA_944382835.1 uncultured Gemmiger sp. | reverse complement strand
CGCCGTGTACCGAACGGTACGCACGGTGGTGTGAGAGGACGGCTGCTCAACTAATGGGTAGCCTCCTACTCGATTAGGAGGACACTTTGATGCTACGGGCGCAGCTCTAATTTTTGTCTAATGAATATTATCAGGACTTCCCTGATGATAAATTGATGAAGAACAAGGATACCATTGACGGCGTTCCGCACAGCCGTTCTTGTTTCTTCGCGTTTCCTGATGCACGGGTGCCCGAAATTTACTGGATTGTTCCCATTTCCTCCAAATACGAAAAATATAAGCGCATCGAACAGGATATAATCAAGAAGTACGGCCGATGCAATACCATTCGCTTCGGCACGGTTCTTGGCAGAAACACGGCATTCCTGATTCAAAATATGTGTCCGGCAACTGAAAAGTACCTCACTCCGTACATAGACAAGAACAAGCAGCCAATTCGGATTGATGGCCGTGTGGCGGCTGACGTGGAGAAAAATGCCCGCAATGTGCTGGCTTTGGCAAAGCGCGGGGCAAAAGTAATTTTCCCGGATGTATTTGCGATTTTTGAGGGTTTGGAGCAGCAGCTACGACAAGCGGAAGCAGAATTATCTGCCCTGTCGGCAGAACAGGACAAGCTGTCCAGCCAAGAAGCACAGCAACCCTGACAAGGATATGGATGGGCAATAAAGATAAAGCGGCTCGCCTTTTAAGAGCAGCACCGGTAGATGCACCTTTTGGCGGCTTCTAAGCTCATGTGTTGAGAAAGCTGACCTGCCAGTAAAAAGGACGGCGTACCGCAGCCGGAACATACGATCAATCCCGGTGACATTATGATAAAGTTCACCGCGCCGGAAGATCGGGTCATCCGTTCTGTTACCAGACGGGTGGCAGAAAAGGTAACAGATAAAGTGAAAGATGCGCTGGATGAGACATCACTAAAAATTCTGAATCTCCTTGCTGTTGATCCAGCGTACACAACGACTTTCCTTGCCGAAAACCTGTCTCTGAGCCGGAAAACCGTGTCGCTTAGATTAAAAATGCTCAAAGAGGCTGGCTTTATTGAGCGCATCGGTTCCGACCGCAAAGGATACTGGAAGTTGCTGAAATAACGCAAAAATGCCCTCGCAGCAGGCTTATACGGCTTGCTGCGAGGGCATTGCTGCTTATTCTGTGTACACAAGTTCATGCAGAACGATTTCTTCTGCCCGGCTGTGGATGCTGTTCCTCCGGCGTACCCACTCCATCTGGTTGTCGGCTTTCAGTGCCTCGGTCACGCCTTCCCGGCGCATCATCTCAGCTTCAATGATTTCCAGCCGATTTTTGCAGGCGGCGTCGGTTTCCGCCAAATGGGGAAAGAGTTTTTCTGTGAGCAGCAGGGTACTGTAAATGGCTATACGGTGGTCTCTCAGATAGGCGCGTCGCATCCGGCCATATTTGCCGATGTGGTACTCACTTGTGTCTGATAATACGAGGTCGGGGATCAGGTAGTCCCCGCATTGCGTGTAGGTCAGTTCCATAATGGCCTCCTTTGTGGGAATGTATGAGGTTGACAGCTACGGTCAGGTACGGGGCATTCCTCCTTGTCACAACTGTCTTTTCATTCGCCACAAATGAGCCGCAGTCATGATGTAATTTTCGGTGGTGTAATCCACCCTTTATAAATTACATCATGGTTGGAGATGGAATTGCTCTCGCCCTGTAACTCATCATCGCGGCTCAAACGCTCATACAGTGGGGTGATTTTCTCGTTTCTCATGGCTGTACCTCCCGAAATGAAAATGCTCTAAGTGACTGCTTCACTAACCATGACAAAAACCATGATTAAGAAGTCACTTAGAGCATACATCTCCACAAACCGCAAAATTTTTGCCGCCGTTACACCCGGATGACCGACAGAACCAGATTGATCACCCCGGCCAGCACCATCACCAGGATGGGGTCCAGCTTGCACTTCAGCAGCAGGACGAGGCAAAGGAGAAAAATGACAATCATACTCCAGTTGGTGGTTGCAAAGGCAATCACCGCATCAGCGCCCCAGAAGGCCGAAATCAGGATGGAGATGCCGGCGGAAGCAATCATGGACACCACCGCAGGGCGCAGGGAGCCCAGCACCCCCTGCAAAAGGGCCAGGTTGCGGTATTTCAGGTAGAGCCTGGCAATCAGGGTGACGATGACGCAGGACGGTAGGATGCAGCCCAATGTGGCGACCAGGGCGCCAGGAATCCCGGCAATCTTGATGCCCACAAAGGTGGCGGCGTTCACCGCGATGGGCCCCGGCGTCATCTGGGAAATGGTGATGAGGTCGGTAAATTCCGACATGGTGAGCCAGCCGTGCTGGTTCACGATCTGGCCCTGGATAAGGGGAACAGCGGCGTATCCACCGCCGAAGCTGAACGCCCCGATTTGCAGAAAGCTCAGAAAGAGCTGCAGCAGTGTCATCAGAGATCCTCCTTCCGATGCAGCAGGGTGCGCACCACACCCAGCGCGGCGCAGACCAGCACCACAACCACCACATTGACCCCGAAAAAGCAGGTGGCGGCAAAGGCAGCGGCCATGATGAGAAGGGAAGCGGTGCTTTTGCTCCGTACCACATCGGCACCCATTTGCCAGACCACCGAGGCAATCACCGCCCCCACGCCGGCCTGCATCCCCTGCAGCAGCTTGCTGACCAGGAAATTGTCACGGAAGGCGGTGTAAAAGACCGAGATCACCGAGATGATCACCAGGGGCGGGATGATGGTGGCGATGATGGCCACGATGGCGCCGATCATGCCGGCCAGCTTGTAGCCCACCACAATGGCGCCGTTCACCGCAATCGCCCCTGGGGAGGATTGGGCAATGGCAACCAGGTCCAGCATTTCCGCTTCCTCAATCCAGTGGTATTCGTCCACAAACTTTTTCTTCAGCAGGGTGACAATGACATAGCCCCCGCCAAAGGTGAAGGCACTGAGCGAGAGGGTGGAGAGAAAAAGCCTGAGGAGAATCCGGGATCGTTTTTCCTGTTTCATAGTTTCCTCCCATGGGTCTGGTCCATACAGCGATGCTTTCCGGCGGGGGCCACAGCCCCAGGCCGTTGCCGCCGGCACTTTTCTTCCGGTTTTGGGGGCAGCATCGGAAATTTAATCACAATTATATCATGAAAATCATAAAAATGATAGATTGCGGCCCCGGAAAACGGTACACTGGATGGCAGAAAACATCGCAAGGAGGAAAACAAATCATGGCAAAGAAACCACTGGGAAAAGATAAATTCGGTGTGCAGAAGGTCATGCGGCTGGGGGATTATTTCGGCGATTCCCTGGGCCAGTTCGCCCTGAACGCCATGGGCGGCCTGGTCGCCCAGCTCACCTACTTCTACACCGACAAGGTGGGTCTGGCCGCGGCGGCGGTGGGCACCATGCTCTTCATCTGCAAGATCATTGACGCCTTCACCGACCTGATCATGGGCAACATCGTGGACCACACCCCCAAGGGCAAGGAGCGCTACCGGCCCTGGCTGATCAAGGGCGGCATCCCCGCCGCCATCGTGGTCCTGCTGCTGTTCACCGTGCCCGATGTGGGCGGTGCCGGCAAGCTGGCTTACATGTTCATCACCAACGTCCTGCTCACCGCCATCTTCATCACGGCGGTCACCATCCCTTACAGCTCGCTGCAGGTGGTGCGCACCAACTCCCAGGAGGAGCGCGGCAACATGGGCACCTGGCGTGCGGCAGCCGGTTATGTCTCGGGCATGATCATCGCGGTGGGCACCGTGCCCATCACCAACCTGCTGGGCGGCGATCAGGCGGCCTGGGTCAAGTACGGCTTTGTCTTTGCCCTGCTGGCGGCGCTGTGCATGGTGCTGTGCTACCGCACCAGCCGGGAAACCGCCACCGAGAAGGGCGCCGAGCCGGCCGAACCCGCCGTGGAGGACAAGGAGGAAGCCACCCCCTTCTGGCAGGCAGTGGGGATGCTGTTCCACAACAAATACTGGGTCATGGTGCTCGTCGCCAACCTCTGCGCCCAGGTCTCCTATGGCCTGTCCAACTCCGCCGGCACCTACTACTGCAAGTGGATCTACGGCAATGACAACCTGGTGGGCATCCAGGGCGCCATCGGCCTGATCCCCACCCTGGCGGGCTTCATCCTGGTCACTCCCATGGTCAAAAAGCTGGGCGTCACCAAGACCCTGCGGGTCTCCTTCCTCATCGGCGTGGTGGCCAACCTGCTGCGTCTGATCAACCCCACCAACTTCGTCTACAACACCACCCTGAGCTGCTTCTCCAGCTTTGCCAACATCCCCATGATGTGCCTGCTGGGCGTCATGAGCGCCATGGCCGTGGACTTCAACGAGTACAAATTCGGCAAGCGGATGGTCGCCTGCAGCCAGAGCGCTGCCAGCTTCGGCAACAAGGTGGGCAACGGCTTCGGCGCCTCCATCGTGGCATGGCTGCTGGGTCTGGCCGGCTATCTGGGCACCGCCCAGGTGGAGCTGACCCCGGCGCTGCGCCAGGCCATCTACGGCTTCTCCATCTACCTGCCGCTGCTGCTCTTCGCCGTCATGTTCGTCATCGCCCTGCGGTTTGACCTGGAAGCCCGTCTGCCCGGCCTCCGCCAGGAGATGGAAGCCCGCAAACAGGCACAGGCCTGATCCCCGCGGCCAGCCGCACAGGAACGGGAAACTCGGAGTTCCCGCCGGAAAAGGAGTACACCATGAACCAACAAGTGAAGGATATTTTGCAGACCCTGACTCTGGAGGAGAAGATCGCCCTGTGCAACGGGGCGGACTTCTGGCACAGCAAGGCCATGCCGGACAAGGGCATCCCCGCCATCACCATGAGCGACGGCCCCCACGGGGTGCGCTACCAGGCCGACACCGGGGATATGCTGGGGGTCAATGAATCCAAACAGGCCACCTGTTTCCCCACCGCCGTCACCAGCGGCGCCACCTGGGACCCCGACCTGCTCCATGCCGAGGGGGAGGCCATCGGCCGGGAGGGCCTTTCCTACGGCCTGGATGTGGTGCTGGGCCCCGGCGTCAACATCAAGCGCAACCCGCTGTGCGGGCGCAACTTTGAATATTTTTCCGAGGACCCCTACCTGGCCGGCGCCATGGGCACCGCCTGGGTGCAGGGGGCCCAGAGCACCGGCATCGGCACCAGCCTGAAGCATTTTGCCGCCAACAACCAGGAGTACAAGCGGTTCAACGGCAACAGCCAGCTGGACGAGCGCACCTTGCGGGAGCTCTACCTGCCCGCCTTCGAGACGGTGGTCAAGAAGGCCCAGCCCGAAACCGTCATGTGCAGCTATCCCCGCATCAACGGGGTCCATGCCAGCGACAACCACTGGCTGCTCACCCAGGTGCTGCGCCAGGACTGGGGCTTCCAGGGAATGGTGGTCACCGACTGGGGTGCCTTGTGCAACCGGGTCAAGGCTATGCACGCCGGATGCGACCTGAGCATGCCCGGCGGCAGCGACTACATGGAGGACTGGGTGGCCCAGGCCGTCCGGGACGGCTCACTGGCCGAGAGCGAGGTGGACGCCTGCGCCGCCCGGGTGATTGCCCTGGCGCTGAAAGGACCGAACCGGCCCAAGGGACAGCCCTTTGACCGGGATGCCCACCATGATCTGGCCCAGAAGATTGCCGAAAGTGGCGCCGTGCTGCTGAAAAACGAGGGCGGCATCCTGCCGGCGGAACCGGACAAGATGGTCCTCATCGGGGAGATGGCCCGGACCATGCGCTACCAGGGCTCCGGCTCCAGCCACATCAACCCCACCCGGCTGACCAGCCTCTGCGACGCCCTGCCCGGCGTGCCCTTTGCGGCGGGCTGCGACGCCAAGGGCGCCGTGACCGAGGAGAGCCTGGCCCAGGCCGCCGAGGCGGCCCGGGCTGCCGAGATCGCCGTGGTCTGTGCGGGCCTGCCCGATCTGTACGAGTCGGAGGGCTTTGACCGGGAGACCATGACCATGCCGGAAGGGCATGTGCGGCTCATCGAGACGGTGGCCGAGGCCAACCCCAACACGGTGGTGGTGCTCTTCTGCGGCAGCACGGTGGAAACCCCCTGGATCGACCGAGTCAAGGCGGTGCTCTACATGGGCCTGCCCGGCCAGGCGGGCGGCACCGCGGCCGCCGACCTGCTCACCGGCAAGGCCAACCCCAGCGGCAAGCTCACCGAGACCTGGCCGATGTCCTACGAGGACGTTCCCAGCCGGGACACCTTTGGAAAGAAGGAGACCCGCTACAAGGAGGGGCTGTATGTGGGTTACCGCTACTATGACACCGCCGGTGTGCCGGTGCGGTTCCCCTTCGGGTACGGCCTGAGCTATACCCGGTTTGCTTACAGCGACCTGGTGGTGGAGGACCACACCGTCCGCGCCACCGTCACCAACGTGGGCAGCCGTCCCGGCGCTGAGGTGGTACAGCTCTACATTGCGCCGCCCCATACCGGACCCTACCGCCCGGCCAAGGAGCTGAAGGGCTTTGCCAAGGTGGAACTGGCCCCCGGCGAGAGCCGCACCGTGACCTTTGCCCTGGAGGACCGCAGCTTTGCCCTCTGGTCGGAGGGCTGGAAGGTCCCGGCGGGCAGATACACCCTGCTGGTGGGGGCTTCCTCGGCGGACATCCGGCTCTCCCAGGAAATCGACCTGCCGGGTGTGGAACTGCCCGCCCCCGACTGGCAGAAAGGGAGCTGGTACGAAAAGCCCCAGGGTCTGCCCACCGACGCCGACTTTGCCGCCCTCTGCGGCGGAGAACCCGAGAGCGACCCGCCGCTGGCCCCCGGCACCTTCACCATGGAGGCCTCCATCATGGAGATGAAGGACCTCTCCCCGGTGATGATGCAGGTGTTCCAGGCCACCGAGGCCGCCATCGCCAAGGGATTCGGCGGCAAGGTGGATTACAGCGACCCCACCTTCCGGATGATGGTTATGTCCGGCGCCGACGCCTCGCTGCGGGCGGCGGTGCTGTCCAGCGGCGGCACCTTCCCGGCCTCCGCGGCCGAAGGGCTGGTGGCTGCCGCCAACGGCCAGGCCGGCGGGGACAAGGGGCAGAATGCCTGAGGCGTGCAGGCGCATTGTCCTGAAATCTGTATCAAGAACCACCCAAAGCGACAGGGGGCTGTTGTGAAACAGCCCCCTGTTTTCTGTGTCTTTGGGCGTGGGCCCCGCTTGCACCGGGGTCCCTCACCGCGCCGTTTCAGGCTTCCTGCAATTTTTCTTCCAGCTCGTCCAGGAAGCGGCGGACCTGGTCCATCCCTTGTTGTAGCGGAAATGGATCGAAAGATCAAGGAATCCGGGCAGATTTTTGCCTTGCCCTTTCCACCCGCCCTTCTGCGGGTGGATTTTTTTGAAAAAATTCCGCCGAAAGTATTGACAGATACCCATAGGGGGTATATGATGAAGATACCCCAAGGGGGTATACGAAAACAAACACCGATGGAAAGGAAACGCCCCATGGAAAAGGAAATGAACTGCTGCTGCACCCACCGCACCAAGGAACGCACCCCGGAGGAGTACAAAAGCCTGATCAACCGGCTGAACCGGATTGAAGGGCAGATCCGCGGCATCCGCAAGATGGTGGAGAGCAACATGTACTGCCCCGACATTCTGGTGCAGAGTGCGGCGGTGACGGCGGCGATGAACGCCTTCAACAAGGAGCTTCTGTCTGATCATATCCGCACCTGCGTGGCTCACGACATCCGGGAAGGGGACCGCGAAACCGCCGACGCCAGCATCGACGAGCTGCTTCGGGTACTCCAGAAACTGATGAAGTGAGCGCCCCCAAGGCAGCTTTCGTATCTGGGAGGGAATCCATTCATGAAACAATATAACGTCACCGGCATGAGCTGTGCGGCCTGCAGCGCCCATGTGGAAAAGGCTGTCTCGGCGGTGCCGGGGGTCACATCCTGCACCGTCAGCCTGCTGACCAACTCGATGAGCGTGGAGGGCGGCGCATCCCCCGCCGATGTCATCGCGGCGGTGGAAGCCGCGGGCTATGGCGCCTCCGAAAAGGGGGCCAAGCGGGAGGCCGCCCCCGATGCCGACAAGCTCAAGGACACCGAGACCCCCAAAATGCTGCACCGGCTCATCGCCTCGATTGTCTTCTGGCTGCCGCTCATGTACATCATGGGCTGGATGCTCTGGAAATGGCCGCTGCCGCCCTTCTTTGCAAACAACCACCTGGCCCTGATGATGTTCGAGATGCTGCTCACCATCGTGGTCATGGTCATCAATCAGAAATTCTTTGTCAGCGGCTTCAAAGGGCTTGTCCACCGGGCGCCCAACATGGACACGCTGGTGGCCCTGGGGGCTACCGCGGCCTTCGGGTACAGCACCGTCATGCTCTTTTTGATGTCGGATGCCGTTGTGCGCGGCGACATGGCCCAGGTCATGGTCTATATGGACGAGATGTACTTTGAGTCCGCCGCCACCATCCTGACCCTGATCACCGTCGGCAAAACCCTGGAGGCCTACTCCAAGGGCCGCACCACCGACGCCCTCAAGAGCCTGATGAAGCTGGCGCCCAAGACCGCCACCGTCGTGAAAAACGGGGTGGAGACCGAGGTCTCCATCGACGCGGTGCAGCAGGGGGATGTCTTTGTGGTCCGCCCCGGCGAGAACATCCCGGTGGACGGGGTGATTCTGGAAGGCCACAGCGCCGTCAATGAATCCGCCCTCACCGGCGAGAGCATCCCGGTGGACAAGGCCGAGGGGGACAACGTCTCGGCGGCCACCATCAACCAGTCCGGTTTCCTCCGCTGCAAGGCAACCCGGGTGGGCGAGGACACCACCCTCTCCCAGATCATCCAGATGGTCAGCGATGCGGCAGCCACCAAGGCCCCCATCGCCAAGATTGCCGACAAGGTCGCCGGCGTCTTTGTCCCCACCGTCATCACCATTGCGGTGATCACCACCATTGTCTGGCTGCTGCTTGGACAGGACATCGGCTATGCGCTGGCCCGGGGCATTTCGGTGCTGGTCATCAGCTGCCCCTGCTCGCTGGGCCTGGCCACCCCGGTGGCCATCATGGTGGGCAACGGTATGGGCGCCAAGAATGGCGTGCTCTTCAAGACCGCCGCCTCGCTGGAACAGGCCGGTGAGGTGGACATCGTGGCGCTGGACAAGACCGGCACCATCACCAGCGGCGAGCCCAAGGTCACCGACATCCTGCCCGCCGACGGAACCGGCGAGGAGGCGCTGATTCGCCTGGCGCTGGCCCTGGAACAGAAGAGTGAACACCCGCTGGCCCGCGCCATCATGCAGCTGGGGCAGGAGCGGCAGATGACAGCGGAGGCCGTCACCAACTTCCAAGCCCTGCCCGGCAACGGCGTGACCGCCGAACAGGATGGCGTCAAGCTCTCCACCGGCAACCTCAAGTTTATCGAGACCCAGACAACCGTCTCCGACGAGACCCGTGCCCAGGCTGAGGCGCTGGCCGCCCAGGGCAAGACCCCGCTCTTCTTCTGCAAAGACGGCAAGCTGGCCGGCATCATCGCGGTGGCCGACGTCATCAAACCCGACAGCGCCCAGGCGGTGCGGGAACTGCAGAATATGGGCATCCGGGTGGTCATGCTCACCGGCGACAACCAGCGCACGGCCAACGCCATCGGCAAGCAGGCCGGTGTGGATGAGGTCATTGCCGGGGTGCTGCCGGACGGCAAAGAGAGTGTCATCCGGGACCTGATGCGGCAGGGCCGTGTGGCCATGGTGGGCGACGGCATCAACGATGCGCCCGCCCTGACCCGCGCCGACACCGGCATTGCCATCGGCGCCGGCACCGACGTGGCCATCGACGCCGCCGACGTGGTGCTGATGAAGAGCCAGCTGAGCGATGTGCCCGCCGCCATCCGTCTGAGCCGCGCCACCCTGCGGAACATCCACGAGAACCTGTTCTGGGCCTTCTTCTACAACAGCATCGGCATTCCGCTGGCGGCAGGCGTCTTTGTGGCGCTGGGCCTGACCCTGAACCCGATGTTCGGTGCCGCCGCCATGAGCCTGAGCAGCGTCTGCGTCGTCAGCAACGCGCTGCGGCTGAATCTCTTCAAGATGCACGACAGCAGAAAGGACAAAAAGATCCGGCATAAGCCCCGCAAGGAACTGCCGCAGGACACTGCGCCCCAGAGCAACGCCTGCTGCACCGCCCAGTGCCCGGTCCAGCCCGCCGCTGCCGCCGAAAACACGGTGGAAAAGACGATGGAGATCGAGGGCATGATGTGCGAACACTGCGAGCGCACGGTCAAGAAGGCGCTGGAGGCGGTGCCCGGCGTGGAACAGGCGATTGCCGACGCCAAAGCCGGTACGGCCGTCATCACGATGCTGCCCGATACCTCGGAGGACGCCTTGACCAAGGCGGTGGAAGAGGTTGGTTATCTGCCCCACGGCATTCGGTGAGCGGTGTACACCGCCGCCGGAGGCCTGACAATACAACGCGGCCGACCCAGAGTGCCAGCCCAATACACCAAACCTGATAAGGAGGATTGATTTCTTATGAAAAAGATAATGAAAGTGGAAGGTATGCACTGCGCCGGTTGCTCCGGCCGTCTGAAGAGATTGCTGGAGGCTCTGCCCGAGGTGGAGAGCGCCTCTGCCGATCACGAGGTCGGCACCGCTGAGGTTACCCTCAAGAGTGACATCGCGGATGACAAGCTGAAGGCCACTGTGGAAAAGGCTGGTTTCACCCTCACCAGCGTCGAAGCCGCCTGATGACCCGGTAACCATGCGGCTGTGTGCGGCAGTCTGCCGTGCATGGCCGCATTTTGCCATTGTCCGAAAAACGCACGGTACACCGGGCGGCAGACGGTATGCCCGGGACCGGAAAGGGGAGTAAAATGGATATCATGCAGGTGATCCAGGCGCGGCATTCCGTCCGTGCCTATACCGGCAGGGAAATCGAACCGGAACGGCGGCAGCAACTGGACCGGCTGGTCCAACAGTACAACGCCGAGAGCGGGCTGCATCTCCAGATGCGCTATGACGACCCCTCCGGTTTTGATTCCAGACTGGCACACTACGGCAGTTTCCGCAATGTCGACAACTACCTGGTACTGGCCGGGACCAAGGCTCCGGATCTCGAAACCAAGTGCGGCTACTACGGCGAAAAGTTTGTCCTGGAAGCACAGAAAATGGGGCTGAACACCTGCTGGGTCGTGCTGACCTTTCAGAAGGCGGCGGTCCGCAAATTGCTGGCGGAAGGCGATCGGTTGGTGGCGGTGATCGCCGTGGGCTACGGCACGACCCAGGGTGTCCCCCACAAAAGCAAGCCGCGGCAGCGTCTGATTCAGTGTAAGGGCGAGGTGCCCGAATGGTTTGTGCGCGGGGCCGAAGCGGCCATCCTGGCGCCCACCGCCATGAACCAACAGAAGTTCCAAATCCGGCTGGAAGGCGACGAGCCCACGCTGCGGGTGTCGGGACTGGGACCGTATACCCGGATTGACCTGGGCATCGTCCAGTGCCATTTTGAGGTGGCCTCCGGACACACGATCCGGATTGTTGGGGCATGAGCCGCCGGAAACGGATGGATTCCGAGAAAGGAAGAGGTGTATGAGCAGTTTACTGATCCTGGTCCTGGTCGCTGTGGTATTGATCTACGCGTTCAAGGGCTCCCTACAGCATTTCCGGGGACAAGGCGGCTGCTGCGGTGGCGGTATGCAGGTCAAGGCAAAGCGGGAGAGAAAATTCCTGCGGCACCGTCCGGTGGGGAAATGCCGGATGCAGATCATCGGGATGCACTGCCCCAACTGTGCCACCCGCGTCTCCAACGCCCTCAATGAGCTGGACGGCGTGGCCGCCAGAGTCAATCTGCACAGCGGAACGGCCACCGTTTCTTATGACCGCCCGGTCACCGATGACGAATTGAAACGGGCGGTATGGGGCGCCGGCTACCAGGTGAGAGAAATCTGGCGGAAATAATGCTGATGATGGACTATTGCAAAGCGAAAGCGGAGCAGCGGCCTTTTTTGAGGCCGAAATTGGAAACCGATCCCAAAATAATATTGATATATCGACACTTCGATCTGCAAAATGATGCAAAAAAGACCGACGGGGCATTGGTATGCTTCGTCGGTCTTTTTTGCAGTGCGCCCGGCATGGGCAATAACTTGGTGGTGAAAGTCCACTACAGACTTGGCAGTAGGAACTGTTAG
>CALWNP010000054.1 GCA_944382835.1 uncultured Gemmiger sp. | reverse complement strand
AGGGTCAGCTCAAACCGGACCTGGTCGTTGCCCTTGCCGGTGCAGCCGTGGCAGATGGCGTCGGCGCCTTCCTTGATGGCGATGTCGGCCAGGGCCTTGGCGATGCAGGGACGGGCGTGGGAGGTACCCAGCAGATAGTCCTCATACTTGGCGTCGGCCTTCAGGCAGGGCCAGATGTAGTTTTCGACATAGTCCTTCTTCAGATCCAGGACGTAGAGCTTGGAGGCGCCGGTCTTCTTGGCCTTCTCCTCCAGGCCGTCCAGCTCGGTGCCCTGGCCCACATCGCCGGAAACCGCGATGACTTCGCAGTTATTGTAGTTTTCCTTCAGCCAGGGGATGATGATGGAGGTATCCAGACCGCCGGAGTAGGCCAGGACAACTTTCTTGATCTCAGACTTGGACTTTTTCATGACGTTCCCTCTCCTTTATCGCAATCGTCCGCCCCGGTGGGGGTGGCTTGAATATTTATTCATTCGACATGTTTTATTATACACGGTTGAGATTCAAATGCAACCCGGGAAGATGAACAAAGGATTTTCCACTTTCGTGTATTTTTTATACAGATTATACAGGATTTTTCCGGCGCTTCAGGGCTTTAAATGTATTAATATACATTTTCGATGTATATTATATACTTTTTTGTGTTCCCTGCAGCTCCGCCAGCACCCCGCGCAGTTCCTCCTCCCCCACCGTCAGACGGACCGGGGCGGGGGCATCGGTGCCGGGGCGCAGGTTCAGCACCCAGGTCTGCAGGTCCAGCCAGCGGCCGAACTTGTAGCCGGTGCGGGGCTCGGTGCCCACCTTGCGGAACCCCATCGCCCGGTGCATGGCCTCGCTGTCGGGGTTGGGGTGGGCCACCAGAGCCAGGGCGTTGCAGTAGCCCTGGCGGCGCAGCAGGGCCAGCAGGACGGTGTAGAGCCGGCCGCCCACCCCCTGGCCCACACAGTCGGGGGCACAGTAGACGGTGGTCTCCACATCCCAGGCGAAGGCCCCCCGGTCGTGCCAGGGATGGGCGCAGGCAAAGCCCTGGAGGGTGCCGTCGGGGGTTTCGGCCAGCAGGAAGGGGGCCGCCCGGCGCACTGCGGCGATGTTCTCCCGGTAGCTCTCGTCGGTGGAGGGCTGGTACTGGAAGGTGGCGGTGCTGTGGGTGACATACCAGTTGTAGAGCGCGGCCACCTTGGGGCCATCCTCGGGGGTGGCCATCCGGATGGTGATGCGGTGGGATGCGGCCCAGGCGGCGGCCAGGGCCTCCTTCTCGGCCTTGGGCAGCTGCTTGAGGGCGGCTTCCCGGCGCAGGGCGGCGCTCTTGTCGGGGCAGCGCTGGGCGTAGGCCAGCCGGACCCCGCCCTCCCCCCGCATCCGGGTGTAGCGGGCGCCCCGGCCGGTGCGGTGGGCTTTCAGCCGGCGGGCCAGGTCGCTGGTCCAGCCGGAATAGAGGCTGCCGTCCCCGCAGCGGACCATGTAGGCCCAGGCGGCGGTGTCCGGCTGCCGGTCGGCGGCGGTGCTGGGGGTGCGGCCCCACTGGGGCTGGCTCATTGGCTCACCGGCTTTCCGGCGGCGCGCAGGGTGACGCGGCAGGCCTCGATGGCCTGGGCCTTGTCATCGGCGGTGATGAGGAAGCGGCTGGGATGGCAGAACCGCAGCCCCAGCCCGCTGATCTGCCGCAGCTTTTCCTCCGGCTGGCCGGCCCAGGCCGCCGGGAAGGGCACCTTGCTGCGCTTGGTGCGGTGGTCGTTGACGCACTGGGCGCTGTAACCGCCCCGCTGGCTGGGGTAGACCACAAAGAGGGCGTCGGTGCGGTAGAGGCCGTTTTTCCAGGGCATGTAGGCGGGCAGCACCACGATGCCGTCCCGGGAAGCCCGGTAGGCTCGCTGAACCGCCTCGTCGGCCCGGTTGACGGCGTTGGCGGCGGCGATCTCATTTTCCAGGATCTGCTTGGCCACCGGAACCGCCCGCCAGAAGCAGGTGTCGGGGTCCTCCTTGGCGTCCCAGAGGGGGTTGAAGCTGCCGATGGCGTCGGCCAGGGAGTTCTGCTCCCCGGTGTTGTCGTTGAGGTCCAGGGGCTGGATGAAGTTTTCGTCCAGCAGCCGGGCCTGGTGTTCCCCCACCAGCTGGGGGCCCAGCAGCTTCCAGAGCAGGCCGAAGGCGGCGTAGGGCACCCCGTTGGGACGGGTCTCCCGGGGTTCGGAGTGGTGGTCAAACATTCCGCCGCCGATGTCGTAGACAATGCCCTCAAAGTCCGGGGGCACCGCGAAGCCGCGGGTCACCTGGATGTCGGGGCGGACGATCTGGAGCAGGGCGGTGGAAAACACATCGTCGGCATGGAATTTGCCGCCGTGGGTAAAGCCTTTTGCGGGAATTTTCATCTGGATTCCTCCCAAGTTTCAGGGTACCAGGCTATTATAGCACGAACCGCCAAGGTTGGAAAACCGGGTGCGGGAAAAATTCTCACCCTTGCCAGAAAGGCCCATCCCCTTGCGCCATCACAAAATTGTGCTATAATAGGTTAATTGTGCCGGCTCCTTCCCCCGCAAGGGGAGAAATCCGGCCGAGAGGAAGAACCAACGGAACACTGAAAAGTAAAGGAATCCTGCTTCATGCAAACTGTCAAACAACGGATTTTCACCAAGCAGTTCCTGCTGGGTGCGGTGCTGCCCTGCCTGCTGGCGGTGGCGGCGGGCTTCATCGCCCGGTACCAGCTGGAGCTGTCCGACGGGGTGACCCCCGACTACCTGGCGGGCCAGTGGCCGCTCTACGCCCCGCTGAACGCCATGACCGCCTTCTGCCTGACCCTGGTGCTCTTTGCCCTGATCGGGCGGTGGAGTGTGGCCACCGGCATTTCGGGGCTGCTGTTCACCCTGCTGGCCCTGGTCAACTACTACACCCGGGACCTGCACGGCTCGGCCCTGATGCCCCAGGACGTGCTGAACCTGGGCACCGCCGCCGAGGTCATGGGCAGCTACACCCTGCGCATCACCCAGACGGTGTGGACCATCGGGCTGCTCTTTGTGCCGGTGCTGGTCATTGCGGTGGCCCAGCATTTTCTGGCCTACGGCCGGCACAAGGCCCCCAAAGCCAGCTGGAAGGCCCGGGGGGTGCGGGTGCTGGGCAGCGCGGTGGGGATCTTTGCCATCCTCTACATCGGGTATTTCAGCCCCAACCCCATCAAGCCCTCCACCACCTACGGCTGGGCCTGGCAGATTACATATTATAAATATGGCTATCTGGCCGGCACCATCGAATCCACCGGGCTGCTGATGAACCCCATCATCAAGCCGGAGAATTACAGCGACGAGGCCGCCGCCGAGGCGGTGCAGCTGGCCGACGGGTATGAGCGCACCACCCCCGAGGTGAGCGAGGAGGAGTACCCCGACATCGTGCTGATCCTCTCCGAGAGCTTCTACGACTTCAGCCTGGTCACCGACCTGCAGGAGGATGTGCCCTTCCGGGAGGTCACCAAGAACATGCCCAACAGCATCCAGGGCCACACCATCAGCCCCCATGTGGGCGGCGGCACCAACTCCAGCGAGTACGAGATGCTGAGCTCCAACTCCCTGATGCTGATGCCCAGCATCACCCCCTTCAACTGGCTGAACCTGAACGGCGCCAACAGCATTGTGAGCACCCTGAAGGACCTGGGCTACGCCACCATGGCCGCCCACCCCTACACCAACTCCAACTACCGCCGGGACACCGCCTGGCACGCCCTGGGCTTTGACGAGACCCACTTTGAGGACGACTTCCCCACCCAGGACCGCTACGGCAACCGCCCCTACCAGACCGACAGCGCCACCTACAAGGACCTGGCGGCACTGTATGAGGCGATGCCGGAGGACCAGCCCCGGTTCACCTTCCTGGTGTCCATCCAGAGCCACGGCGACTACGACATGAACGACGCCAGCCTGGACATCGTCCACGCCGCCACCGACTACGGCGACTACGACGGCGAGATGGACGAGTACCTGAGCTGCATGTACCTGACCGATCAGGCCTTCGGGGAGCTGACCGACTACTTCACCCAGGTGTACGAGGAGACCGGCCGCAAGGTGATTGTGGCCATGGCCGGCGACCACGCCCCCAGCTTTGTGACCCATGTGAGCGATGCCAGCGTGGCGGAGGAGAACGACCTGCAGATTTTGCAGCGCAGCACCCCCTACATCATCTGGGCCAACTACCCGCTGGCCGAAGCGGGCCAGACCAACGAGCAGGACCCGCTGAACCGGATGGATATGTGTGACCTGGCCCCCACCCTGCTGGAGGCCGCCGGCCTGCCGCTGACCGACTTTTACCAGTACCTGCTGGCCATGAAGGAGAATGTGCCGGTGATGACAGCGGGCAACGACTACATGGCCGCCGACGGCCAGACCTACACCTACGGCGAGAACGAGGAAAACGACGCCTGGATGTACGGCTACTTCAACCTGGAATACAACAACATCGGCACCGGCGCCAAACGCAACCAGAGCCTGTTCACCCTGCCGGAAGAATAAGCACAAATAAAAGAAGGACGGCCGCGTGGCCGTCCTTCTTTTTATGTCTTTTTTCGGCAGTAGAGAAGGATCATCAAGGGCGGATGCCCTTGATTCTCAAAAAATATTCCTTGCTCAAGGCCCCCGTCAGGGGTGGGGGCCTTGAGGGGTCCAGGGTCAAAGACCCTGGCCGTGCGTCCACCGCATCGGAACGGTGGAACTTTTTTCGGTTCCTTTTTTGGTTACAAAAAAGGAACGCTTTCGGGGGAGGCCCGGCTTCGGGAAAGCCTCAGCCCCAAAAATCACCGCTCAATGGCCTTGGTCTTCCCCGCCAACCAAGCCTTCTCCTCGTCGTTGAGCCGGGGTGCCAGGGTGTCATACACCCGCTTGTGATAGGCATTGAGCCAGTCGATCTGGCTGCGGGTCAGCTCATCCACAATCACCGGCTCGGTGGCGATGGGCACCATGGTCATCACATCAAAGGCCAGCCAGTTGCCGTACTGGTTGGTGCCGGCCTCCACACAGACCAGCTCGTTCTCGATGCGGATGCCCACCTCGTCGGTCTCATAGACGCCGGGCTCGTCGGTGATGGTCATGCCCGGCTTGAAGACCACCGGGTTGTTGGGCCGCAGGCTCTGGGGGCCCTCATGGACGTTGCCGATGAAGCCCACGCCGTGGCCGGTGCCGCAGCGGTAGTTGATCTGATGGGCCCACAGCGGCGCCCGGGCAAAGGTGTCCAGGGCAAAACCGGTGCAGTAGTCCAGCCACTGGGCCCGGGCCATCTCGATGTGGCTCTGGAGGGTCCAGGTGTAGTACCGGCGCTCGTTGTCGGTGAGGGGGCCCACCGGATAGGTGCGGGTGATGTCGGTGGTGCCGCAGTCATACTGCCCGCCGGTGTCCACCAGCAGGAAACCCTTGCGCTGGATCTCGCTGTTGACCTCGCCCTCGGCATGGTAGTGCATCATGGCGGCGTTGGGGCCCCAGGCCGCGATGGTGTCAAAGCTGTCGTCAAAATAGCCCTCCTGCTCGGAGCGGCGGCGGGCCAGCATGGCCTCGATGTCGGTCTCCATCAGGGTCTTGCCCTCGGCCAGGGCCTTTTCCAGGTCCATCTGGAACCGGACCATGGCCACGCCGTCCCGGATGTGGCACTCCCGGCTGTTGGCCAGCTCGGTGGCGTTCTTGACCCCCTTGAGGGCGGTGATGGGATCCTCCCCTTCCTTGACGGTCAGATGGGGGTTGGCGCAGATGGCGTTGTAGAGATCGTAGTTGGTGGAAGCCGCAGGCACCAGCACCGTCTCGTCGGTGGAAATGCCGGCCACAAAGGCCAGCAGCTCATCATAGCCCCGCAGGGTGATGCCGTCGGCGGCCAGGGAGGCGGCGTCGGCCTCGGTCAGACGACCCGGCGCGATGAAGAGGGTGCAGCTGTCCTTGTCCAGGAAGACGTAGGAGACGGCCAGCGGGGTGCGGGGCAGGTCCCGGGCCCGGATGTTCAGCAGCCAGGCCACGCAGTCCAGCCCGGTGACCGCCATGGCGGTGGCGCCGGCCTTGGCCAGCTCGGCCCGGACGGTGGCGATCTTCTCGGCGGCGGAGGCACCGGTCTGGGCCACCGTCAGCAGGTTGCAGGGGGTGTCGGGCAGGGCGGGCCGGGGCTCGTCGGTGTCGGCGGTCCAGACCGGGCTGACCACGTCGGCGCTGCGCAGCACCGCGCCCACCTCGCCCAGGGCCTTCTCATAGTCCCGGGCGGTGGTCAGGGGCAGGCAGCTGCCGTCCACCAGAAGGGTCTGGCCGGCGGTGAAGTGGTCTTTCAGATATTCCTCCACCGTGGGCACCCCGGCGCTGCCCATGTGCATCGAGGCGATCTCGGTGCCGGCCAGCTGCTTGTCGGCCTGGACGTAGAACCGCCCGTCCACCCAGAGGGCGCTGCCCTCCATGGTGATGACCAGGGTGGCGTTCTCGCCATGGAAGCCGGAGAAGTGGACCAGGGCGCGGTAGTGTTCGGGAATGTATTCCCCGCAATGGGGGTCGGTGGTGGTCAGCAGAAGGCCGTCACCGCCGGCGGCTTTGGCCGCAGCGCGCAGCGCGGCGATCTTTTGGTTGGTTGTCAAAACAGGCATCTCCTTTCAAAATGGCTGCTGTAAGCAAGCTGGCTCTATCATACCACGTTTTGTCAAAAGTGCAAATCCCACCCCCGGCCGCCGCCTCTTGACAAGGCGCGGGTGGAGCGTGTACAATGATAAAAACTAATGATTAAAAGGGGTGACTGTCCTTATGAAGCACATCCAGACTCTGAATACCCGTGATATGGCCAAGAGCCTCCAGAACGGCGGCTGCGGCGAATGCCAGACCTCCTGCCAGAGCGCCTGCAAGACCAGCTGCGGCATCGCGAACCAGCCCTGCGAGAAGAAGTAATCTCGCTGGCCTGACCTGCCGGGACGAATCCCTTTGCCGGGGAACCGTTCCGGCTCTTTCTATGATAGGGGTACACTATGATCCATCAATACAAACTCAACGGCTACAACATCGTGCTGGATGTCTACAGCGGCAGCGTCCACGCGGTGGACGAGCTGGCCTATGACGCCATCGCCCTGCTGGACGCCGGCGACGACCGGGAAACTGCCGCCCAAAAGCTGGCCGCCAAGTACGCCGGCCACCCCGAGGTGACCGACCAGGACATCCAGGACTGCTTTGACGACATCCAGGAGCTGAAGGAGGCCGGCAAACTCTTTTCCCAGGACATCTACGCCGACCACGCCTTTGACTTCAAGGGACGGTCCAACGTGGTCAAGGCACTCTGCCTCCATGTGGCCCACACCTGCAACCTGAACTGCGAGTACTGCTTTGCCGCCCAGGGCAAGTTCCACGGCGAGTCCGGCCTGATGAGCTTTGAGACCGGCAAGCGGGCGCTGGATTTTCTCATCGAGAACAGCGGCACCCGCCGCAACCTGGAGGTGGACTTCTTCGGCGGCGAACCGCTGATGAACTTTGAGGTCTGCAAACAGCTGGTGGCCTACGCCCGCAGCATCGAGAAGGAGAAGGGCAAGAACTTCCGCTTCACCCTGACCACCAACGGCATCGGCATCACCGACGAGGTGATCCAGTGGGCCAACAAGGAGTGCTACAACGTGGTGCTCTCGCTGGACGGCCGCAAGGAGGTCAACGACCGGTTCCGCAAGGACCTGGCCGGCAACGGCAGCTATGACCGCATCGTGCCCAAGTTCCAGAAACTGGTCAAGGCACGGGGCGGCAAGGGCTACTACATGCGGGGCACCTTCACCCACTACAACACCGACTTCACCAACGACCTCTTCCACATGGCCGACGACCTGGGCTTCTCGGAGCTGTCCATGGAGCCGGTGGTCTCCAAGGCCGGCAGCCCCGAGGCGCTGACCGACGCCGACCTGCCGGTGCTCTTTGACCAGTACGAGCTGCTGGCCAAGGACATGCTCCGCCGGGAAAAGGCGGGCAAGCCCATCACCTTCTACCATTATATCCTGGACCTGGCCCACGGCCCCTGCATCTACAAGCGGATCTCCGGCTGCGGGTCGGGCACCGAGTACATGGCCGTCACCCCCTGGGGGGATCTGTACCCCTGCCACCAGTTCGTGGGCGACCCCGCCTACAAGCTGGGGGACATCTGGAACGGGGTGACCAACACCGCCCTGCGGGATGAGTTCAAGCTCTGCAACGTCTACGCCCGGCCGGACTGCAAGGACTGCTGGGCCCGGCTCTACTGCGCCGGAGGCTGCGCCGCCAACGCCCTGCACGCCACCGGGGACATCCACGGCATCTACGAGTACGGCTGCAAGGTCTTCCGCAAGCGGATCGAGTGCGCCGTCATGATCCAGGTGGCCAAGAACCTGGACCCCGAGCTGGCCGGCACCGCCCCGGCCCCCGCCGCCCAAGACGAGGACTGCGAGAGCTGCGGCATCAACTGCTGAATCACGGCGGGGAGCCGCCGTCAGAATTGCCAAAAACGAAGGAGTGAATTTGGATGGAATACCGTGTCTGCCGTCACAATCCGGCGCCCTACAACGACGCCGCCGGCAAAATCAGCCTGCTGGGGCTGGGCACCATGCGCCTGCCCCTGACCAACCCCGACGATCCCACCAGCATCGACGAGGAGAAGGCCCAGGCCATCTTTGACGC
Organism: uncultured Gemmiger sp.; assembly: GCA_944382835.1. GTDB lineage: Bacteria > Bacillota > Clostridia > Oscillospirales > Ruminococcaceae > Gemmiger. The sequence goes on along the minus strand of CALWNP010000054.1, from coordinate 3,975 downwards.
CGCCTACGCCGGCGGGGTCAACTACTTCGACACCGCCTACCCCTACCACGGCCGGATGTCGGAGAAGTTCTGCGGCAAGGCCCTGGCCAAGTACCCCCGCAAGAGCTACCACCTGGCCAGCAAGATGCCTGGCTGGGAGCTGAAGGAGGAATCCGACCTTTCCCGCATTTTTGAGGAGCAGCTGGCCAACTGCTGCACCCCCTACTTCGACTTCTACCTGCTTCACTCCATCCATGAGGGCAGCTGGTCCAACTACCAGAAGTTCCACGCCTACGACTATCTGGACGGCCAGCGCAAGGCCGGCCGGATCAAGCGGCTGGGCTTCTCCTTCCACGGCGGGGTGGACCTGCTGCGGGAGGTGCTGGCCGCCGGCGACTGGGACTTTGTCCAGCTCCAGCTCAACTACTTTGACTGGGATTTCCAGGACAGCCGCACCAAATACGAGCTCTGCGCCGCCGCCGGGCTGCAGGTCATCGTCATGGAGCCGGTGCGGGGCGGGATGCTCAACCAGCTCTCCCCCGAGGCTGCCGCGGTGCTGAAGGAGGCCGAACCGGACCACAGCCTGGCCAGCTGGGCCATCCGCTGGGTGGCGGGGCTGCCCAACGTGCTCTGCGTGCTGTCCGGCATGTCCACCATCGACCAGATCCGGGACAACCTGGCCACCATGACCCCCTTTGTGCCGCTGTCCACCGCCGAGCAGGCCACCCTGGACAAGGCGCTGACCGTCTTCAAGGAGCAGAAGCTGGTGCCCTGCACCGGCTGCCGCTACTGCATGCCCTGCCCCGCCGGGGTGGACATTCCCGGCATGCTGCGGGCCTTCAACGAGTACCGCCTCAAGGGGGACAAGCTCTCCACCCTGCGGGACGGGGTGGAGGACAAGCCCGCCGAGACCCGGGCCGACCGCTGCGTCAAGTGCGGCGCCTGCCTGACCAAGTGCCCCCAGAAGATCAACATCCGGGGGATGATGGGGCAGATCTCCGCCCTGCTGGCCGAGAAAAAGGACTGAGGAAAATTTTTCCGCCCCGCCCGTTGCAATTCCCCCTTTGCTGTGTTAAAATCATCAGGAATAAGGGAGTAGTCAGCGCGGCAGCGCGATGAGGTCAACACACGGACCCTTTTGGTTCTGGCTTTATCTGAAATGACGAGACTTATCCGCGGACAGTGGATGGGTCTCGTCTTTTTTTGTGCCCGCGGCGCGGCATATACTAAGGACGGCCCTCCCCCATTTTCATCCCCATCAAGAAAGGAAGAACCCCATGAAACCCTATTATTCCCAAACCCCCGACCAGGCGCTGGAAGCCCAGAAGGCCTCGGCCAACGGTCTGACCGACCAGGAGGCCGCCCGCCGGGCCGAGCAGTACGGCCCCAACCAGCTGTCGGAGGGCAAAAAGAAGACGGCGCTGCAGGTCTTTGCCGAGCAGTTCAAGGATCTGCTGGTCATCATCCTGCTGGCCGCCGCCCTGATCTCGGCCTTCTCCGGCAATGTGGAGAGCACCCTGGTCATCATCGCGGTGCTGATCCTCAACGCGGTGCTGGGCACGGTGCAGTACTTCAAGGCGGAGAAATCCCTGGACAGCCTCAAGGCCATGTCCTCCCCCGCAGCCAAGGTGCTGCGGGACGGCAAGCGGATGGAGATTCCCTCCCCCCAGGTGGTGCCCGGCGACATCGTGCTGCTGGAAGCCGGCGACATGGTGGTGGCCGACGGCCGCATCCTGGAAAACTTCTCGCTGAAGGTCAACGAGAGCTCGCTGACCGGTGAGAGCGAAGGGGTGGAGAAATCCGCCGAGGCCATCCAGGCCGACAAGGTGGCCCTGGGCGACCAGAAGAACATGGTCTTTTCCGGCTCGCTGGTGACCTACGGCCGGGCCACCGTGCTGGTGACCGCCACCGGCATGGACACCGAGCTGGGCAAGATCGCCGCCCTGATGAACCAGACCCAGCAGCGCAAGACCCCGCTGCAGGAGAGCCTGGACCAGTTCAGCGCCAAGCTGGCGGTGATCATCCTGGTGATCTCGGTTCTGGTCTTCGGGCTGTCCATCTTCCGCAGCGGCATGGGGCTGCTGGACGCCCTGATGTTCGCGGTGGCGCTGGCGGTGGCCGCCATCCCCGAGGCGCTGTCCTCCATCGTCACCATCGTGCTGGCCATGGGCACCCAGAAGATGGCCCAGCAGAACGCCATCATCAAGGACCTGAAGGCGGTGGAAAGCCTGGGCTGTGTCTCGGTGATCTGCTCCGACAAGACCGGCACCCTGACCCAGAACAAGATGACCCCCCAGAAGATCTACGCCGACGGCGCCCTGCTGGAGGGCCAGGACATCAACCTGGCCAACGACGTGCAGCGGCTGCTGATGAAGTCCGCCCTGCTGGCCAGCGACGCGGTCCACGACCCCGAGAAGGGCACCGCCATCGGCGACCCCACCGAGGTGGCCCTGGTCATGCTGGGCGACCCCTTCTATGTCATCGAGGAGGACTACCGGGACCAGCACCCCCGGCTGGGCGAGCTGGCCTTTGACTCCGACCGCAAGCTGATGAGCACCCTCCACGACTTTGAAGGAACCCCCACCCTGATCACCAAGGGTGCCATCGACGTGCTGCTGGACCGGTCCAAGTACCTTCTGACCAGCGCCGGCAAGGTGCCCATGACCCCCGAGCGCAAGGCCGAGATCCTGCGGGTGAACAACGAGCTGTCGGAGCAGGGTCTGCGGGTGCTGGCCTTCGCCAACCGGGACCTGGATGCCATCCGGCCCCTGACCCTGGAGGATGAGAAGGACTTCACCTTCCTGGGCCTGATCTCCATGATCGACCCGCCCCGGCCCGAGGCCATCCGGGCGGTGGCCGACGCCCGCCGCGGCGGCATCCGCACCATCATGATCACCGGCGACCACAAGGTCACCGCCACCGCCATCGCCAAGCAGCTGGGCATCTTCCGGGAGGGGGATCGTGCCTGCTCCGGCGTGGAGCTGGACGCCATGACCGACGCCGAGCTGGACAGCTGCCTGGACCACATCTCGGTCTACGCCCGGGTTTCCCCCGAGCACAAGATCCGGATTGTGGACGCCTGGCAGCGCAAGGGCAACATTGTATCCATGACCGGTGACGGTGTCAACGACGCCCCTGCCCTCAAGAAGGCCGACATCGGGGTGGCCATGGGCATCACCGGCACCGAGGTCTCCAAGGACGCCGCCTCGATGATCCTGGCCGACGACAACTTTGCCACCATCGTCAAGGCGGTGGTCAACGGCCGCAGCGTCTATGCCAACATCAAGAACGCCATCGGCTTCCTGCTGTCCGGCAACACCGCCGGCATCCTCTGCGTGGTCTACGCCGCGTTGCTGGGCCTGCCGGCTCCCTTTGCGGCGGTGCACCTGCTCTTCATCAACCTGCTCACCGACTCGCTGCCCGCCATCGCCATCGGGATGGAGCCCGCCCGCCAGGGGCTGCTGGACCAGCCGCCCCGGGACCCCAAGGCTCCCATCCTGGACAAGAGCCTGCTGGCCCAGATCGGCGGCCAGGGCCTGCTGATCGCCATTGTCACCATGATCGCCTTCTACCTGGGCTACGCCCACGCCGACGGGGTGCTGGCCTCCACCATGGCCTTCTCCACCCTGACGTTGGCCCGGCTCTTCCACGGCTTCAACTGCCGGGGCAAGGAGTCCATCTTCCGGCTGAAGTTCTCCTCCAACCCCTACTCCAACTACGCCTTCCTGGCCGGGGTGGTGCTGTTGCTGCTGGTCCTCTTTGTGCCGGGGGTCAAGGGACTGTTCCAGGTCTCCCCCGATTTGGGGATGCTCCACTTCGGGGAGATCGTGGGCCTGGCCTTCCTGCCCACCCTCATCATCCAGATCATCAAGATCATCCGGGATGCCCGGTCCAGGGACTGAGTTTTTCCCAAAACAAAATGGGGCTGTTGCAAAATAGCCTAAAAAAATGAGATAGACATTCCCGAAAGGGTTTGCCTATCTCATTTTTTTGTTG
>CALWNP010000053.1 GCA_944382835.1 uncultured Gemmiger sp. | reverse complement strand
AACTGAACATTGAAAAGCCGGAAAAGCCCGGAATACCAAGGAAAATCGGCGCTCAAAGGAGTTTAATACGGCCTCAAGGCTGCCCGTCGCGCTCCGCAGTTCAGCAAGCGCTAATCGTTATCAGATTTGCTCAAAAAGCCCGGAAAACCAAGGTTTTCCGGGCTTTTTTCTTTGCTGTGCTTTGATACGGCAAAGCCTGTTTTTCATGGCCGCCAATGGGCGGAAGGACAAAAAAGAGGGGAAAATGAGGGTCAAGTGGTGACCAAATAGGATAACCGGAGACCGGTTTTTGCTCTTCCCAGAGTGTTTTGTGCGTCTTCCGCGGTTGGTTCCCTTCGGGTGTTTTTTGTGTTTCCGGGGGGGGGCGGTTCGGGTTATCGGGACTGATCGTTGAAGTGATAGGAATGGTTGAACCAGGCGCTCAGCCCACACATAACGGCAGGGCGACCACCACAAACACATGGATGAAAATTTCCTGAAGAGACTGTCCGGGCGCAAAAAGCCTGCCGGAGCAGGGAATCATGATCAGGGCAAAGAGAAACAGAGAGGGCAGAGAACAGCGCAGGATGCGAAGCAGCCGGCGGCGGACAGGAGCCACAGCTGCATCCCTGCCGCTTTGCCCGCACAGACGGCAGCGTACGGTGGCAAGTGGTGCACTGACATACCGGTATCCGATGCGGCGGTAAATGCGGTGGGCTTCATATTCTGCGCCGTTCAGAGTGAAGCGGGGATACATGCTCTCTCGGGTGATCACAATGTCCTTGCCGACGGATTGGCTCCAGGCAAGCAGAGCGTCAGTGAATTCCCGGGGCGTGGTGACCGGACCGTCCGGTACGAAAGTAAATTCCTCCTCATGCTGGGTGGCGGCAACTTGCCTGTAATCCTTGACCCACCCGGCAAAGAAGCCGACGGCCTGTGGTGTGCTTTCCATCCGGACCAGGCAGGCGTCTACATCCAGCTGTTCAGGATCACCGGCGCTGGTTTTCAGTTCCCGGCAAAAGCGGATGGCGGCCTGCAACTTTTCCGATTGTGCCTGCAGACGCTGCTCCTGGCTCTGCAAAACCTGGGGGAGTGCTGCCGTTCCCTCCAATACCGAACGAATGTCATCCAGCGGTGTGTCCAGCATCCGCAGCATACGGATGAGTTTCAGGGTATGCAGATCTTTGTCAGAGTATTGCCTGTAAGCGTTATGGGGGTCACGCTCGGGGCAAAGCAGACCCTCCCGCTCATAATACCGGATATTCTGGGGGGATACGCCGCTCAGTTGTGAGGCTTGTTTAATGCTCATCAAGGCCATCCACCATCCTTTCAAGAATAGCATAAACGATAAAGTGGGTAGAAGGTCAAGGCTAAATTGGATTTTTATGGCCAATTTTCAAAAATGTACCGGAAAACCCCATTGGATTTCAGGTCGGCACACCGTTTGGGCGATTTCTGCTCCGTCGTGGAGGAAGTTTCGGGGGCGGCGATGCGGTTTTGGGGCGATTTTTGCATGGATTTCCCGGCGGATTTCGACCCGTTTCCGCAAGAGAATGACGATCTTTCGACAATCATCCGGACGCAAACCGTCAAAATGCCGATGGACATTCCCCTTTAAATACAGTATAATAAAAAACCGGGCGCCGCATGGTTGTAAACAAAGCGTTTACAGATCGAGCGGCCACGGAACCGCACGATGCAGCGCGGGCGTGGCTGCGGACGGCGGGGTCTGCCGGACACCGCCGCCCCGCGTGGGCGCCGAAGGATTTCAGATGCCTGTTTTGCCGGCCTTTCACGGGCCGATTTTTTTGCAGACAAGGAGGCCGTTTTCTCCGGGAAAACAGCCGAAGGAGAGGGATATGTTATCCACCAAAACCAAAGAACACATCCGCCGCAGGTTGGCGTTGCTGCTGCCCCGCTGGGGGGTGCTGCTGGCCAGCATCGGGATGCTGGGCGGTGCGGTGGCCTTCACCGGGGCGCATCTCCAGGTGGTGGAGGTCACCGACACCCACGGCAGTTACAGCCTGGCCATCACCTCGGCCGATGATGTGCAGACGCTGCTGGAGCAGACCGGTATCACCCCGCCCCAGGGGGAGGATGACCTGGTCATCACCGAGGAGGACGGCCGGCACCGCTACCACATCCTGCGTGCCTTCTCGGTGGAGGTCAACGCCGACGGCGGAACCAACACCGCGGTGGTGACAGACGGCACCGTGGAAGAGGCCATTCAGGAGGCCGGGCTCTCGGTGGGGGAGAACGACATCGTGGAACCTTCGCTGGATACCGCCGTGGAACCCGGCATGGAGGTGACCATCCAGCGGGTGAGCTACCAGGAATACACCCAGGAGGAGGTCATCCCGGCGGCCACCGAGTACGATTACACCAGCCTGTACTACCGCAGCCAGGACGAGGTGACCACGGAACGCCAGGGCAGCGACGGGATGGACCGGGTGACCTACCGGGAAACCTACATTGACGGGGAGCTGACCGACACCCAGGAGATCAACCGGGAGACGGTCACCCCGGCGGTTTCCACCATCCTCAAGTGCTACGGCGAGGGGGCCCCGGTGAGCAAGTTTGTGGGGCCGGAGATTGTGGACGGCCAGCCCAGCGAGGGGGTCACCGCTGTTTACAGCGGCAAGCGCTCCACCGGCTACTCGGCGTCCAGCACCGCCCGGGGTGCCAGCGGCCAGCGGCTGACCTACGGCAGCGTGGCGGTGGATCCCTCCATCATCCCTTACGGGACCTTAATGTACATTACCTCGGACGACGGCCGCTTTGTCTACGGCTACGCCTATGCCGCCGATACCGGCACCGCTCTGCAGACCGGCCACGCCTTTGTGGACCTCTACTACGAGACCTATGACGAGAGCGTGGAGAGCGCGGTGATCCCGGTGACCGTCTACATCATCGACGATGGGACGGCCGCCCAATACCAGGAACAAAACGACGCGATTCTGGCCGAGGCCATTTCGGACAATGGCTGAAATGCCGGAATTGCAGATACCAAGGAGAGGCTCCGGCCTCTCTTTTTTGTTGCCCGGCCGCGCCAGGCCCTTTGCAAGCGGGGCCAAACGCGGTATACTGTTTGTCATAGAAGGGAGGAACTTGAGATGTCAAAACATATTCTGGTGGCCCTGCCGCTTACCGAGGCGCAGCGCGCCACCCTGCAGGGGGCTGCGCCGGATGCCCGGTTTGAATTTACCACCCTGGAGACGGTGACCCCCGAGCAGGTTCGCCGCGCCGATGTGATCATGGGCAATGTGCCGGTGGAGATGATCCGCCAGAACCACCATCTGGAGTGGTTCCAGAGCAACTTTGCCGGGCCGGATGTCTACCTGGAGCCGGGGGTGCTGCCCGACGGCTGTGTGGTGTCCAATGCCACCGGCGCTTACGGCATGGCCATCAGCGAGTGGATGCTGGGCATGTGGCTGGGGCTGCTGAAGGATCTGTTCCTCTACCGGGACCGGCAGAATCGCCATGTGTGGGATGCCATCGAGCGGCCGGTGCGCGGGGTGGACGGCGCCCGGGTGCTCTGCGTGGGGATGGGGGACATCGGGTCCAGCTTTGCCCGCCGCGCCCATCTGCTGGGGGCCCAGGTGGTGGGGGTGCGCCGCCACGCCCACCCCGAAACCCCTTGCCCCGACTACTGCCTGCGGGTGGTGGGACAGGCGGAGCTGGACCGGGAGCTGCCCCAGGCTGATCTGGTGGCGCTGAGCCTGCCCGGCACCCCCGAAACCGAGGGAATGTTTGATGCCGCCCGTCTGGCCCTCTGCAAGCCCGGCGCCATCCTGATGAATGTGGGGAGGGGGACCGCGGTGGACAGCGATGCCCTGGTGGAGGCCATCCGCAACGGCCCGCTGTACGGGGCGGCCCTGGATGTGACCAGCCCCGAACCCCTGCCGCCGGAGCATCCGCTCTGGTCGATGGACACCGTCCTCATCACCCCCCACATCTCGGGGCGGTTCAGCCTGCCCCGGACGCTGGACAACATTGTGGAGATCTTTGCCCACAACCTGAAGCGCTACATGGCCGGCGAACCGGTGGACAACCAGGTCAGCCGGGTAACCCACTATGTCAGCGGCGAGATGGCCGGCCACCGGCTGCGGTGCGAGTGATCCACCCCACAGGATGAATTGAGGTTCTTATGACACTGTATCAACTGATCTGGCTCTTCTTCTGCTATTCCTTCCTGGGATGGGCGCTGGAAGTGCTCTACATGGCGGTGCGCCGCCGGCGGTACTGTGACCGGGGCGTCCTCAACGGGCCGGTGTGTGTGGTGTACGGCGTAGCCGGAACCATCATCACCCTGGGCCTGTCGGAGATTGCCGACAACTGGTTTTTCCTCTTTCTCTTCAGCGCGTTGTATGCCACGGTGGTGGAATGGATTGCCGGGCACCTGCTGGAGCGGGTGAGCCAGACCCGGTGGTGGGACTATTCCGCTCTGCCCGTCAACCTGGACGGCTACATCTGCCTGCCGGTCTCGCTGCTGTGGGGCCTGCTGGGCGTGGTGCTGATCCGCTGGGGCAATCCGCTGCTGCAGATGCTCTTTGGCCTGCTGCCGCTGCCCCTGCGGGTGGTGCTGATCTGGGTGCTGGTGGTACTGCTTGCACTGGATGCCCTGGAAACGGTGCTCACCATGGCCGGCCTGCAGTACAAGCTGCCCCGGGTGGATGCGGTGGGCAACGGCCTGGCCAACCTGACCCTGCGGCTGGGCATGTGGATTCTGGACCGCTGCGAAACCCGTATGACCCGGGTGCATCCCGCCATCAATTTTGCCCGGCCCAAACGGGTCAAGACCGGTGTCTTTGCCCAGGGCTGCTGCTTTGAAAAGCTCTTTTTGCTCTTTGTCATCGGCTCCCTGCTGGGGGACATTGCCGAGACCATCTTCTGCCGTTTTACCGCCGGCTACTGGATGAGCCGTTCCAGCCTGGTCTGGGGACCCTTCTCGGTGGTTTGGGGCTTTGCCATTGCCATGGTCACCCAGCTGCTCTACCGCTACAAGGACCGCCCGGCCAGCTGGCTGTTTGTGGCCGGTACACTGCTGGGCGGCGCCTACGAGTATCTGTGCAGCGTCCTCAGTGAGCTGGTCTTCGGCGCCGTGTTCTGGGATTACAGCGCCATCCCCTTCAACCTGGGTGGGCGGATCAACCTGCTCTACTGTTTTTTCTGGGGCTTTGCGGCGGTGGCCTGGTTCAAGGTCTTTTTCCCGCCCATCTCCGCCCTGATCGAGAAACTGCCGGTGGGGGTGGGGCACCTGATCACCGGGGTGCTGGTGGTGTTCATGACGGTGAACATGCTGGTCAGCGCGGCAGCGCTGATCCGCTACGATGCCCGGCTGGACGGGGAGCCGCCCCGCAACCGCATCGAGGTTTGCCTGGACCAGCATTTTGACAACGACCGGATGATGCAGATTTACCCCAAAGCCAAACAAACCGGATAACAAGAAAACGCCCCCGGAAACGTCATCACAACGTTTCCGGGGGCGTTTGGTTGGGCCGGCCGGATTTGAACCGACGGATGGAGGAGTCAAAGTCCTCTGCCTTACCGCTTGGCGACGGCCCATTAAGAAAAAAGACCGCGCAGCGTAAAAAACTGTGCGGTCTTTGGTGGGGTGCCTAGAGAGATTCGAACTCTCGGCCTCCAGAGCCACAATCTGGCGCGCTAACCAACTGCGCCATAGGCACCATACAAGTGCGCCCGAAGGGACTCGAACCCCTGGCCCACTGCTTAGAAGGCAGTTGCTCTATCCACCTGAGCTACGGGCGCGCATGGTTCTTAACTCCTTGGGGGACATGCTGCGTCATATATGTTATCATGCAAACCCCAAAAAGTCAAGACCCTTGTCCAAAAAGTTGAAAAAATTTTATCGGCTCAGCCGAAGGTCCGGTTGTAGACAGCGGCCGGCGGTTCGGTGTTGACGAAGTAGAGCTCGTACCAGAGGATGAAGGAGTAGAAGCTCCAGATCTTGGTCATGTTGTGGGCGCGGCCGGCCTTGTGGTCGTCCAGCAGGCGGCAGAGGGCCTTGGTGTTGAAGAACTTTTCCGCCACCGGGCCGGTGAATTTCTCCCGCACCATCTCGCTGTACTTGTCCTGGCGCAGCCAGTCGTTGAGGGGCACCGGGAAGCCCAGCTTTTTGCGGTGGGCCACACTCTCGGGCAGCTGCTTGAAGGCGGCGCCCCGCAGGGCGATCTTGGTGGCCTCCTTGCCCGAGCGGTAGCGCTGGGGAATGGAGAGGGCCACCTCCAGCATCTCCCGGTCCAGGAAGGGCACCCGCAGTTCCAGACTGTTGGCCATGCTCATCCGGTCGGCCTTGAGCAGGATGTCGTAGAGCATCCAGGTGTGCATGTCCACCCACTGCAGCTGGGTGGGCTCGTCCAGATCGGCCACCTTGTCAAAATAGGGCTTGAAGAAGGTCTCGGGGGCGGGGCTGTGGTAGTCCTTCTTCAGGTACTGATCCCGGTCGGCGGGGCTGTCAAAGACGTAGTTGGCCCGCATATACCGCTGCCAGGGCTGTTTGGCCCCCCGCACCAGAAAATGCTTGCCCTTGAAATCGGGCAGCTTGGCGGCGGTGGCGCCGGCCAGCTGGCGCAGCCAGGCCGGGACCTTCTTTTCGTAGTCCATGAAGTGCACCGCCTGGCAGTACATGGGGTAGCCGCCGAAGAGCTCGTCGGCGCCCTCGCCGGACAGCACCACCTTCACATACTTCCGGGCATTCTGGGCCAGGAAATAGAGGGGCACCTCGGCGGGGTTGGGCATGGGCTCGTCCAGATACCACTGGATCACCTGGTTGGCGGCAAAGAACTGGTCGGCATCCACCTTGTTGGCAATGCTGGGCACCCCGATCTCCTTGCTGAAGGCCTGGGCGTAGGGCAGCTCGGAGTATTTCTCCTCGGCATAGCCCACCGAGAAGCTCTTCACATGGGGGGTTCCCTTGGCCACCTCGTTGACCACAAAGCTGGAATCCACCCCCGAGGAGAGGAAACAGCCCACCTCCACGTCGGCAATCTGGTGGGCGGCCACGCTCTCGGCAAAGGTGTCGGTGATGATCTTCTCCCACTCTTCCAGGCTCTTGCTCTCGTCGATGTGGTAGCGGATGTCGTAGTAGCGGTCGATCTTGAGGAAGCCGTCCTTCCAGGTGAAGCGGTGGGCCCCCGGCAGCTTGAAGACATCCTTGAACATGGTCTCCTCGTTGGGGATGTACTCGATGCTCAGGTATTCGGGAATCCGGGCCTCGTTGAGCTCCTTGTGGAAGCCAGGGTGGGCCAGAAAGCTCTTGATCTCGCTGCCGAAGAGGAACAGCCCGTCCCGGTTGTAGTAGTAGAAGGGCTTGATGCCGAAGATGTCCCGGGCACCGAAGAGGGTGCCGGTCTTTTTGTCCCACAGCACAAAGGTGAACATTCCCCGCAGCTTGCAGGGCAGCTCCTCCCCCCACTGCTCATAGCCGTGGAGCAGCACCTCGGTGTCGGACTGGGTGGAGAAGACATGCCCGGCAGCCAGCAGCTCGCTGCGCAAGGCCTGGAAGTTGTAGACCTCGCCGTTGAAGATGACCACCAGGCTGCCGTCCTCGTTGTACATCGGCTGTTTGCCGCCCTCCAGGTCGATGATGGAGAGCCGGCGATGGCCCAGCGCCACCTGGTCGTCCACATAATATCCCTCGCCGTCGGGGCCGCGGTAGACGATCAGATCCGCCATCTTCTTGACGATGCGGCGCGCCTCCTCGGCATCCTGTTTGCGTTGTGCAAAACCGGTGATCCCACACATATGCCTCGTTCCTTTCCTCGTCGGGGGCGGGTCAGTCCCGCAGACCCTTGTTGCCGTAATACCGCGCGGTCTTGCGGTAGTAGTTCAGCTGGCTACGCAGATACCACAGCCACCGTTTCAGGTTCCAGTCCTCCTTGCAGAAGAGCTGGTGGGCGCAGCGCCCGGCCTTTTTCAGCCGGTCGGCCTTGGCCAGCAGCGCCTTGTCTTTCAGATATTTGCGGATCACCCCGTAGGGGGCGATCATCCACAGGCTCTCGCTGTCGGCGATGGTCAGGCCCAGATCCTTGTGTTCGATCAGGTCCTCCACCAGCCACTTGGCCAGGTTGTAGCCCGCCGCCGTCACGAAATAACTGGAGCGGCCCTGCCGGGGGTTCATCTCAAAGAGCTTGTACTCGCCGGTGCGGGCGTCGTACTTCATGTCGAAGTTGGCGTAGCCCTCCCAGCCCACGTCCTCCAGAAAAGCCTTCATCCGGTCCAGCAGGGCGGGGTCGTTGTATTCGGGGTCGGAGAGGATGGCCGCATAGTTGCCGATCCCCTCGGGGGTCTGTTCCTCCAGCAGGGGACGGCCCAGGGCCATCAGATGGACCTTGTGGTCCCGGCCGCAGTAGGCGTTGAGCACCCGCATGCAGTTGTCATCTCCCGGAATATACTCTTGCAGGATCAGATCGTCCTGGTAGGAGCTGCCGTAGATGGCCGCGGTGATCTGATCAAATTCCTGCTTAGTATGGGCCAGAAAGACCTTTTTCTTGTGGGGAAAGCTGCAATTCCAGTAGGCGGGGGAGTTGCTGGCCTTGATGATGCAGGGAAAGTCAAAGGGCAGGGTCACCTGGCGGTAGTTCTGTGCGTTGCAGGTGGCGGTCTTGGGGTAGGAGAGCCCATGGGCCGCACAAGCGCGGTAAAAATTGTCTTTTATGTCAAGATCCAGCACCGTTTGCAGTTCGGGGCAGGCAAAATGATAGTACGGCGCCAGGGCCTCCCGGTGGCGGGCCATCAGGATGGTGTAGCCGTCGGCGCAGGAAACCAGGATCATCGGCTTGGTCTGGTAATCGTGGGCCTTGGCATAGTCCACCAGGGTGCGGACAAAGACCTCGTCCTCCTCCAGACGGGGCTCCAGCACCGCGATCCTGACCAGATTGCTGTTGGCGGTGGCCACCAGCGCTCCCTTGCAGACCGCGACGCTGGTCACCCCGTATTGGGTATAAAAACTGCGCGCCATGCCGTAGACATTGGCATCGCTGCCCAGCAGAACAGGTTGTATCTCCATCATCATTCAACCGACCTCTTTATTGGTATCTAGATATGCCCTTTATTTTACTTCCAATGCCGCGCGGTGTCAAATACCGGCGCTGACAGAATTTGCCGCCGAAAGCCTTTTCTTTCGGAAAGGAAACGTGTATAATAAAACAAATCTTTGCGGAAGAAGGACTGGGAAAAGAAGTATGTGCGGAATTGTTGGTTTTGTCGGCGCACGTGCCGATGCACAGGAGATCTTGCAGCAGATGATGGACCGGATCGCCCACCGCGGCCCGGACGGCCAGGGCCAGTTTCTGGAAGGCCCGGTGGCGCTGGGCCAGCGCCGGCTCTCCATCATCGACCTGGAGGGCGGCAAACAGCCGATGTACAACGAGGACGGCAGCCTGGTGGTGGTCTTCAACGGGGAAATCTACAACTTCCAGGAGCTGACCGAGGAGCTGAAGGCCGCCGGCCACACCTTTGCCACCCGCTCCGACACCGAGGTACTGCTCCACGGCTACGAGCAGTGGGGCAAAAAGATGCTGGAACGGCTGCGGGGAATGTTCACCTTTGCCCTGTGGGACCGCAACAACAGCCGGTTGTTCTGCGCCCGAGACCATTTTGGCATCAAGCCGCTGTATTACTATCGCAATGAGGCGGGAGAACTGCTCTTCGGCAGCGAGATCAAGAGCTTTCTGGCCCATCCGGGCTTTGACAAGCAGCTCAACGAGGATCAGCTCTCCCTTTACCTGTCCTTCCAGTACTCCCCGGGGGAGGATACCTTCTTTAAAGGGGTCAAAAAGCTCATGCCGGCCCACTGCATGACCTACGAGAATGGCCAGCTGACGGTGGAGCGCTACTGGCGTCCCCGCTTTGATCCCGATGACTCCCGCACCCTGGAAGACTGGGAGGAAGAGATCGGCAAGGCGATGGCGGAGAGTGTGGAAGCCCACAAGATCGCCGACGTGGAGGTGGGCAGCTTCCTCTCCTCCGGGGTGGATTCCAGCTATATGGCCGCCCTGGCCCATGTGGACAAGACCTTCACCGTGGGCTTTGCCGACAAACAGTACGATGAGACCGACTATGCCCGGGAGTTCTCGGCCCACATCGGGGTCAAGAACTACGCCTACCGCATCACCCCCGAGGAATACTGGGCCAACCTGGGCAAGATCCAGTACCATATGGATGAGCCCCTGGCCGACGCCGCCAGTGTGGCCCTCTACTTTGTCAACCGGGAAGCCTCCAAGCAGGTCAAGGTCTGCCTGTCGGGGGAGGGCGCCGACGAGTTCTTCGGCGGCTACAACATCTACAAGGAACCCTTCACCGTCAGCTGGTATGACCGCCTGCCCCTGTGGCTGCGGCGGGGCATCGGCGCGGTGGCCGAGCTGCTGCCCCCGGTGCACGGCATCAACTTTCTGGTGCGCCGCTCCCGGCCGCTGGCCGAGCGGTATATCGGCAACACCAACCTGATGGACGAGCGCCGCAAGCGCCAGCTGCTGCGCAACTACACCGGCAAGGTGCTGCCCACTGATCTCTCCCGCCCCTATTTCGAGATGACCAAGGGCCAGGACCTGGTGACCCAGATGGAATACTGCGACCTCAACCTCTGGATGGTGGGGGACATCCTGCTCAAGGCCGACAAGATGAGCATGGCCAACAGCCTGGAACTGCGGGTGCCTTTCCTGGATCGCAAGGTCTTCGAGCTGGCCAGCCGCATCCCAACCCGCCACAAGGTCAACGCCAGCCAGACCAAGATCGCCATGCGCGGCGCGGCGGAAAAGACCATCCCGCCCAAGACGGCGGACAAAAAGAAGCTGGGCTTCCCGGTTCCGGTGCGGGCCTGGCTGCGGGACGAAACCTACGCCGCCCGGGTGCGGGAGGCTTTCAACAGCCCGGCGGCGGAGAAGTTCTTCCACACCGGCGAGCTGAACCGGATGTTGGACCAGCACATCTCCGGCAAGCGGGACAACTGGCGCCAGATCTGGTGTGTCTTTATCTTCCTGGTCTGGTACGACGAATATTTTGTGAAACGATGAGGTGATCCCATGCTGCTCAAACAACTGGTCAAGGGGCTGACCTACACCCTGGTGCAGGGCGACCTCAACACCGAAGTCAGCGATATCTATTACGACTCCCGCAAGGTACAGCCCCAGGGGCTGTTCGTCTGCATTGTCGGCACCCAGCGGGACAGCCATGACTATGCCGCCGATGTGGTGGCCAAGGGGGCCGGCACCCTGGTGATCCAGCACGACCTGCCCGCCGAGGTGCTGGCCGGGATGCCCGGCGTGACGGTGGTGCAGTTTGACAACACCCGCTACGCCATGGCCATGCTCTCGGCGGCCTTCTTCAACCATCCCGCCGAGGAGATGACCATGGTGGGGGTCACCGGCACCAAGGGCAAGACCACCACCACCCACATGATCAAAGCGGTGCTGGACGCCGCCGGCCACAAGACCGGCATGATCGGCACCAACGGGGTCTACTATCCCGGCCACCACTATGACCTGAACAACACCACCCCCGAGAGCTATGAACTGCAGCGGATTCTGCGCCAGATGGCCGATGCCGGCTGCGAGACCTGCGTCATGGAGGTTTCCAGCCAGGGGCTGAAGATGGACCGGGTGGCGGGTATCCATTATCGGGTGGGGGTCTTCACCAACCTCTATCCCGACCACATCGCCCCCGGCGAACATTCCAGCTTCGAGGAGTACCGCTACTGGAAGGGCCAGCTCTTCCAGCGGTGTGACATCGGGGTGGTCAACGCCGACGACCCCAACACCGAGCTGCTGCTTCAGGGACATACCTGCTGCCTGGTGACCTACGGCATCGACGCCGACCAGGTGGACTACCGTGCCAGCAAGGACTACGAATTGCTGCGCACCAAGACCATGCTGGGGGTCAGCTTTGACCTCACCGAGCCGGACGGCCAGACCATGAAGATCCAGGTGGGGATGCCGGGACGGTTCAGCATCTACAACGCCCTGGCCACCATCGCCACCGCCCGCTCGCTGGACCTGCCCAACGAGGCCATCCACGAGGGGCTGCAGAACGCTGTGGTCAAGGGCCGGGTGGAGCTGGTGCCCATCAGCCACCGGTTCACCATCCTCATCGACTATGCCCACAACGAGGCAGCCACCGAGAGCCTGATGGAGACCCTCAAAGCCTACCATCCCCACCGGATGGTGGTGGTCTTCGGCTGCGGCGGCAACCGCAGCAAGCTGCGCCGCTACGGCATGGGGGAGGTCTGCGCCCGGATGGCGGATTTCTGCATCCTGACCGAGGACAACAACCGGTTTGAAAAGGTGGAGGACATCATCGCCGACATCAAGGAAGGCATGCGCCGGGGCAACCCCAACGCCGCCTATGTGGAGATCCCCGACCGGCTGGACGCCCTGCACTACGCCATCGACCACGCCCAGGACGGCGACCTGATCGCCGTCATCGGCAAGGGCCACGAAGCCTACCGGGACCGCCAGGGGGTCAAGACCCCCTTCCTGGAACGGGAACTCATCGAGGAATACGCCGCCGAAACCGGGGTGGAATAACACAATACACAAAAGAGCCGCTGCAGAACTTCTGCAGCGGCTCTTTTGTTGGTCGGAGTGGCGAGACTCGAACTCGCGGCCTCCTGCTCCCAAAGCAGGCGCGCTACCAACTGCGCAACACCCCG
>CALWNP010000052.1 GCA_944382835.1 uncultured Gemmiger sp. | reverse complement strand
CTGTGAGGGGCAGTAGACAATCCCTTCGCAGCAAAAATTATGTGAAAGGAGTGTCGAGGCTGTCTACTCGACTGATAGTATGATTCAGATGATTTGCAGCGACCTGGACGGTACGCTGCTGCAATACGGAAAGAAAAATCTCGAGGGAGAAATCTTTGACCAGATCCGTGCCCTGTCGGCACGGGGTATTTTGTTCTGTCCGGCCAGCGGTCGGCAGTATACAAGCCTGCGAAAGCTGTTTGCGCCGGTGGCAGACCAGTGCGCCTACCTGTGCGAAAACGGTGCGGTGCTCTACCGGGGCGGCAAGGTCATTGATAAGACCCCCATGCCCCGTGACCTGGCTGAGGCGATTGCCTGGGACATGTGGAACGGCAGCGATGGCAAGGGCGAGGTGATGCTGTCGGGGGAGAACACCAGTTACCTGATGGAGCGCGGCCGGGGAATGCTGGACCGCATCCGGTTCATCGGCAACAACTATACCTGCATCACTGACCCCGCCCAGATTCCGGAGGACATTGTCAAGGTCAGCGTCTATCTGGGGGAGGGGGTCGGGCCCTATGTGGAGCGGTTTGTGCCCCGGTGGAAGCAGGCCAATGCGGCGGTGGCGGGTCCGTTCTGGATCGACACCACCCTGGCCAACAAGGGCACCGGCATCCGTATGCTCTGCAAGGCATTTGGCTTTGATCCCGGCAACGTGATGGCATTTGGCGACAATTACAATGATGTTGCCATGCTGGACCTGGTGGGCCATCCCTATATCATGGACGGCGCGGCTCAGGAGCTTCGCCAGCGGTATCCCAACCATACGCCGCGTCCTGAGGAGGTCCTGCGCCGTCTGCTGCAGGATGAACCGTTGAACTCCTGACAATTTCCACAAAATAGTTCTTCTAAGTTTGTAGAAAAACCACCTGGACAAATTTGGCAGGAACAGGTATGATGTTGCCAATACAAGGTTGTTACTCACTCCGAGGCATTACTTGTGTACATCGATCCCAGAATTGCTGGGATCTGTTGTCACAGATGCCCCGGAGTTTTTTATGAGTCCTTTGGATTCCAGCCTTTTTCGGACCGCTCGGCTGCTGTGATTGAGATGAAACAGGAGGAATGGATATGGCATCGGTTCTCCGCAAAGATTTCCTGTGGGGCGGCGCCTGCGCTGCCAACCAGTTTGAGGGGGCCTGGGATGTGGATGGCAAAGGGGTCAGCATCCCCGATCTGTGCACCAACGGTACCCACACCAGCCCCAAACTGCTGACCCCCACCATAGAACCGGACAAGTTCTATCCCAGCCACCAGGCCATCGACTTCTACCATCATTACGAGGAGGATATTGCCCTGTTTGCCGAGATGGGGTTCAAGACCTTCCGGACCTCCATCAACTGGACTCGCATCTTTCCCACCGGGGAGGAAGCTGAGCCCAACGAGGCCGGGCTGGCCTTCTATGACCGGGTGTTTGATTGCTGCCAGCGCCACGGCATCCAGCCGCTGGTGACCATCAGTCACTATGAGCTGCCCTATGCCCTGGTGGAAAAGTACAACGGCTGGGCGGATCGCCGTCTGGTGGACTGCTATATGCACTACTGCAAGACCATCTTTGCCCGGTACCGGGGCAAGGTCAAATACTGGTTGACCTTCAACGAGATCAATGCCGGTATGATGCCCTTTGGGGCGGTGCTTTCCCTGGGCATCTGCCGGGGATACCGCGGGCCGGCTGTGGCCATGCCCGACCAGCCCCAGCTCCGGCTGCAAGCCCTGCATCATCAGTTCATTGCCAGCGCGATGGCTGTCAAATATGCCCATGACCACTATCCTGAGTACCGGATGGGAAATATGGACTGTTTTATCACATCCTATCCCTATACCTGTGACCCGGCGGATGTTCTGGCCAACCAGCAGGCCATGCGCAGGATCAACTGGTACTGTTCGGATGTGCAGGTGCGGGGGGAGTACCCAGCCTATGCCAGACGGCTGTGGGAGGATTTGGGGGTGAGCATCCGGATGGAACCGGGGGACGCCGAAATCCTGAGAGAGGGAACGGTGGATTTCTACACCTTCAGCTATTATATGTCCAACTGCATCACCACTCATGAGGATGCCCCCAGGACCGAGGGCAATGTGACGGCGGGATTCCGGAACCCCTACCTACAGGCGTCGGACTGGGGTTGGCAGATCGACCCCCAGGGGTTGCGCTATACTTTGAATGAAATCTATGACCGGTACCGCATTCCGCTGATGGTGGTGGAAAACGGTCTGGGGGCCCGGGATACCCTGGAGGCGGATGGCCGGGTGCATGACAGCTATCGCATCGACTACCTGCGCCAGCATATCCGGCAGATGGCCGAGGCGGTCCGGGACGGGGTGGACCTGATGGGCTATACCCCCTGGGGATGCATCGACCTGGTTTCGGCCTCCACCGGCGAGATGGCCAAACGCTATGGTTTTATCTATGTCAAAAAGTACGATGATGGAACCGGGGATTACAGCCGTCTGCCCAAGGATTCCTTTTATTGGTACAAGCGGGTCATCGAGACCAACGGGGAGGATCTGGGCGATTGAATTACCCAACGCCGTACGCCGGTTTTTGGAAGGGAAGTGATACGACAGAATTTGCACAAAAGAAAACCCGTTTCAGATTTCCAGTGGGAGATAAAGTGACCTGCCACAAGAAACGCAAGGAGCAAAGATTGGGAAAAGTGCGCTTTTGCGGATAAAATGGAGAAATATCCCAAAAAAGAGCCAAACAGTTTGGACAAAGCGACAGAAAAAATTTTGCCATTCCCAGGGGATTTGGTTGACGATGAATACAGAAAATGATACTATAACAGTAACAGAAAAAGGCGGAGAAAATGTTGTATCTTTGCCTTGATCAGGAGGGTAATTTATTATGAAACAGTTTGTTTATACAATCAAAGAAGCGGTTGGCATCCACGCCCGTCCGGCCGGTTTGCTGGTCAAAGAAGTGAAGAAATACCAGAGCGCTGTGACCATTGCCAAGGGTGACAAGTCTGTCAATGCGCTGAAGCTGATGGCCCTCATGGGGATGGGCGTCAAGTGCGGCGACACCGTGACTGTTTCGGTGGAAGGTCCGGATGAGGACACTGCTGCGCCGGCACTGGAGGCCTTCTTCCAGGCACACCTGTAAGAAATCTGCTGCGTTTTGCGCAGTGTTTGGCGGCCGTTTCTCCAGTTCCTGGCAGGGACGGCCGCTTTTTCCGTCTTATGTTTGGGGCCCCGCCCATTGCGGAGGCCTGTTGCCAGCAGGAGGAAAATAAGATGATTACCATTCAGGGCAAGGGCGTGTCGGCCGGCGTCGGCATCGGACCGCTGTACTTTTATCATCGCGCAAAAACCACCATTACCCGCTACACCGTGGAAGATACAGATGCCGAGTGGCATCGCTTCAAAGGTGCCCAGACGGCTGCCATCGAACAGCTGGGCGCACTGGCCGAAAAGGCCCGCGCTGAGGCAGGGGACGAAGCAGCCATGTTGTTTGAAACCCACCAGATGATGGCGGAGGATCTGGATTACGAGGAAGCCATCGAGAACCTGATCAATGAACAGCACCTCAACGCCGAAGCCGCTGTTGCCGACACTTCGGTACAGTTTGCCGAGATGTTCGAGGCGATGGACGACAGCTATATGCAGGCCCGTGCCGCCGATGTGAAGGATGTCTCCCGGCGGATTCTCGGCATTCTCAACGGCACGGTCCAGGGCGGCATCGCCTCCGAAGTGCCGGTCTTGCTGGCGGCGGACGATCTCGCTCCCTCCGAGACAGTCCAGCTGGACAAGAGCAAGATCCTGGGCTTTATTACCGCCGGCGGTTCCGGTTCCAGCCACACCGCCATCCTGGCGCGCACCATGGGCATTCCCGCCGTGGTGGGTGTCGGGGACGCTCTCAAACCGGAATATGAAGGCCGGCAGGTCATTGTGGACGGTGCCACCGGCAATGTGGTCATTGATCCGGACGACATGACCCGGGACCGTCTGATGAAAAAGCGGGAGGAACAGCTCCGTCTGCAGCGGCTGCTGGAAACCCTCAAGGGCCAGCCCAACGTCACCAAGGATGGCAAGACCATCCGCATCTACTGCAACATCGGGTCCCCCGAGGATGTGCATGCGGTGCAGGTCAATGACGGTGGCGGCATCGGTCTGTTCCGCAGCGAGTTCCTCTATCTGAACTGTGAGGATTTCCCCACCGAGGACCAGCAGTTTGAGGCTTACAAGCAGGTCCTGTCTGATATGGAGGATAAGGAAGTCATTATCCGGACCCTGGACATCGGCGCCGACAAGCAGATCGGCTATTTCGACCTGCCCAAGGAGGAAAATCCTGCCATGGGTATGCGTGCCCTGCGCATCTGCCTGACCCGGCCGGAGATCTTCCGCACCCAGCTCCGGGCACTGTACCGTGCCTCGGCCTTCGGCAAACTGGGCATCATGTTCCCCATGGTCACCAGCGTCTGGGAGGTCCGGGAGGCCAAGCGTCTGTGTGAGGAAGTGAGGCGGGAACTCAAGGGTGAGGGAATCCCGTACAGCGAGGATGTCCAGATCGGTATTATGATCGAGACCCCGGCAGCGGCCATCATCAGTGACCGCCTGGCCAAAGAGGTGGACTTCTTCAGCTGCGGCACCAACGACCTGACCCAGTATACCCTGGCCTGTGACCGCCAGAACAATGATCTGGGCCGGTTCTATGATCCGCACCATCCTGCGGTGCTGCGTCTGCTCCAGATGGTCACCGAAAATGCCCACAAGAACGGCATCTGGGTTGGCATCTGCGGCGAGCTGGGCGCCGATCTGGAACTGACCGAAACCTTCCTGGCCCTGGGCATTGATGAACTCTCGGTCAGCCCCCGTGCGGTGTTGCCGCTGCGCAATGCGGTCCGCATGACCGATACCCGCGATTCCAGCGCCCGGATTCTGGCAGCGCTGGCGGACGAATATCCCGCCCACTGAGACAAAACAGATCAAAACGGATACAAAATATGGAACAGGGAGCCCTCCGGCAGAATGCGTTCGCCGGAGGGCTCCCTTTGATATTTTATACGTAGATTTCGTTGTTGCGGGCGGGCAGCTTTTTGGCCGGCCCGTGGGGAGCGCTGGTCTCCCGCCAGGCCGCAGGGGTCATGCCGGTTTCCCGCTTGAAGACCCGGCAAAGATAGTTGGCACCCGAAAAACCGCAAAGGCTGGAGACCATCTCCAGATTGTATTCCCGCTGCAGCAACAGCAGCTTGGCGGCCTCGATGCGGACCTGGGTCAGGTATTTGCCGGGGCTGATCCCCATGGCGGCAGAGAACACCCGGACCAGATGGCATTTGCTCACACCCAGGTGCTCACTCAGGTCCTCCACACCGTAGAGCGCCATGTAGTTGTTCTGGATCATCTCCACCGCCTCGGCCACCAGGGGCGGCAGCCGCTGGACTTCCTCGTCGGCATGGGCCAGAGAGCAGAGCAGGGAATAGGCGGCACTGCCCACCGATTCTTCCTGTGGGTTGGCACCGCACAGCCGGGCCAGCAGCTCTGCCGCACCGGGGCAGACCGCACTGTCCACAAACCGGCAGCCGGGCAGACCGCGCAAAAACTCCTCCACGGCCAGGCCGGTCAGCCGCAAGGCCAGCAGGTGGCAGGGGGTGGCGGGCTGCAAAGTAAAATGGCCACGCCCCAGCAATACATCTCCCGAGGCCCCGCTGGCGTTGACGGCACCGGGGTATTCCAACAGGCAACGTCCGCTGGACAAAACCCCCACCCACAGTCCATCCCCGTCCAGTTCCAAGGGCTCTTCTCCCTGCAGCTCCCGGGTCTCGACGGCGGTGCAGCAGCGATTCCAGTCAAAAATCAATTTTTGCCTCCATATATCAATAAAATACTATATCTATTTGGATTTTACCGTGATATTATAAGTTTGTCAAGAAAATACGCCCTCGGACGTATCAATAAAAAACAATTAAGATTCGGGAGGTAACCCATCATGGCCAGTATCAGCTGCCGTCACATCTACAAGATTTACCCCGGTAATGTCACCGCCGTCAAGGACTTCAACCTGGAAATCGCCGACAAGGAATTCATCGTTTTCGTCGGTCCTTCCGGCTGCGGCAAGTCCACCACCCTTCGTATGATCGCTGGCCTGGAGGAAATCTCCAAGGGCGAAATGTACATCGGCGATCGTCTGATCAACGACGTTCCTCCCAAAGATCGTGATATCGCGATGGTCTTCCAGAACTACGCTCTGTATCCCCACATGACTGTGTACAAGAACATGGCGTTCGGCTTGGAACTGCGCAAGATGCCCAAGGACGAGATCGACAAGCGCGTCCGTGAGGCTGCCAAGATCCTGGAAATCGAGCACCTGCTCGACCGTAAGCCGAAGGCTCTGTCCGGTGGTCAGCGTCAGCGTGTTGCCCTGGGCCGTGCAATGGTTCGTAACCCGGCGGTCTTCCTCCTCGACGAGCCTCTGTCCAACCTGGATGCTAAGCTGCGTACCTCGATGCGTACCGAGATCATCAAGCTGCACAAGAAGCTGGCTACCACCTTCATCTACGTTACCCATGACCAGACCGAGGCCATGACCATGGGCGACCGGATCGTTGTCATGAAGGACGGCGTCATCCAGCAGGTCGATACCCCGCAGAACCTGTACGACTATCCCTGCAACATGTTCGTCGCAGGCTTCATCGGCAGCCCCCAGATGAACTTCCTGGACGGTACCCTGAAGAAGAACGGCAACCAGTTCAGCGTGGACCTGGCTGGCACCGAAATTCCGCTGCCCACCTCCAAGACCGGCGACGGCAAGCTGGATGCTTACGTTGGCAAGACCCTGAAGGTTGGCATCCGTCCCGAGGATATGAAGGACGACGAAGAGTTCCTGGCCAAGCATCCCAACAGCCAGCTGGAGGCTGAGGTTGAGGTTTCCGAGCTGATGGGCGCCGAGATCTACCTGTACCTGACCTACAAGGGCCAGAACATGATGGCTCGTGTTGCGCCGACCTCCAAGGCTCGCCGCGGCAGCAAGGTCGTTATGGCGATGGATACCAACAAGATCCATCTGTTCGATCCCGAGACCGAGCTGACCCTGCTCAACTAATTCCTCTTCCAACGTCAAAAAAGTGGCCCTGCCCCAAACGGCGGGGCCGCTTTGCGTAGAGGCAAGGGCTGCAAGAAAGGATGTGAATGGGGTGCAGATCACCGACTACCTGCGTCCTGAGGGGATTCTGTTGAATGCTCAGGTACAGGACAAGGCTGAGGCGATTCACAAGCTTGTGGAACTGATGCAGAACTATGGCAATCTTTCGGATCCACAGGCCTATGAGACGGATGTGCTGCGTCGGGAAGCGCAGGGGACGACCGGTGTGGGAGGTGGCATTGCCATCCCCCATGGTAAAAGTCCGGCGGTCAAAAGACCGGGGGTTGCTGCCATGACAATCCCCGGCGGATTGGCCTACGATGCACTGGACGGTGCACCGGTGCGGTTGCTGTTCTTGATTGCTGTACCGGATACCGCCAGCGATCTGCACATCCAGGTGCTGGCCCATCTGGCCCAATTGCTGATGGACCCCAGTCTGCGCACCGAACTTCTGGATGCCGCCAGCCCTCAGGCATTTCTGAATTGTATTATCTCGCGGGAAGGTGATCGGGAAAAATCGGCACCTCCTATTGAACCGCCGCCGTATCCCCGGGTACTGGCTGTTACCGCCTGTCCCACCGGTGTGGCGCACACCTACATGGCGGCTGAAGCGCTGCGCAACACGGCACAGGAGATGGGAATTTCCATCAAGGTGGAGACACATGGTGCGGATGGGGTGCAGAACGCTTTTTCCGGTGAAGAAATCCAGAATGCCGATTGTATTTTGGTGGCGGTGGACCGTGCGGTGGATACAGCACGGTTTGTGGGCAAGCCGGTGCTGCGTGTCCCGGTTTCCGACGCGTTGCGGCGGCCAGAAGCCCTGCTTCGGCAGGCCATTTCCGGTGAGGTCCCCATCTATAACCCCACGGTTGACCACCCGTTTTTTGAAAGCGCACCGCGCCCGGAAGAGGTACCCGCCAGTACAGGGTGGCAGGGAGTTCTGCATCGAATGTACAACCATTTGATGAGCGGGGTCTCCTGCATGCTGCCCTTTGTTACAGCGGGAGGAATCCTGATTGCACTGAGCTATTGGTTTGACCGCTCCAATGCTGGCGCCAATACCTTTGGCACCGTCACCGCCTTATCACGATCCCTGAAAACCTTGGGCAATGCCACCTTCAGCATGATGTTCCCGGTGCTGGCTGCAGGAATCTCCTTCAGCCTGACCGGCATGGTGGGGCTGCTGCCGGGGTTCATGGCAGGCTATGTGGCCTCCATCGGTATGTGCAATCAGCCACAGGACACCTGGGTTTCCTCCGGTATCTGGGGGGCCATTCTGGGCGGATTCATTGCGGGTGCCATTATCCGGGGGCTCAAACGTCTGTGCTCCCGCCTCCCATCCGCCTTTGACCAGACCAAACCGGTTCTGTTATATCCTTTCTTGGGACTATTGCTCACCGGATTTGTGATGGTGGTGGTGGTCAATCCCCCGTTGGGACGGTTTAATACCTGGACATATATGGTGTTGGGCAACATGAAGGGAGGCAGCCTGGTGCTGCTGGGAGCAGTCCTTGGCGCTTTGATGGCGGTGGATTTTGGCGGACCCATCAACAAGGCCGCCTACCTGTTCGGAACAGTGGCTCTGGCGGGCGGCGAAGAAGGGGTGATGGCCGCGGTGATGATCGGCGGCATGACACCTTCCATCGGGGTGGCGATGGCCTGTAACTTTTTCCCCAACCGATTTACCCGCAGTGAACGTCAGAATACCCTGACCAACTACATCCTGGGGCTGTCCTTTGTCACCGAAGGGGCGCTCCCGTATGCCATCAAGGACCCGTTCCGGATCATTCCCGCCTGTATGGCCGGCTCGGCATTGGCCGGTGCTCTGACCATCCTCTGGGGCTGTGAAATCCCGGCGCCCCATGGCGGCATCTATCTGCTGCCGCTGGCCACCCATCCGGGTTGGTATTTCCTGGCGATGGTATTGGGATCGGCCTTTACAGCATTTCTGATCGGCCTGTTCCGATCCCCCTTGTCAGCCCAAGAAGAAAATCAATGATAAAAAAGAGCGCATCACAGCTTTCCACCGTGATGCGCTCTTGTTGTTTATTGTGGTTGGGAGGAGGATTCGGATGGCACCGGACTCTCCTCACTGGTGCAGGCCTTGGCACATACCAGACCGCAGAGCCCCAGACACCCCATCCCGATGCCCAGGGCCAAATCCGACAGGGAGGAAACCCCGCAGAGAGTATCAAAGACAGACTGGGGAAATTCGCAGCATCCACACAACAAAAATGCGTTGAAGCCGGAGGCAAAGACGCTGCGGCCAAAGGGCTGGCCGGGCACCAGAAAAACCTTGACCAGATTGACCAGAAAAAGAAGGGCCGCCGCTGCGCTCAGCACCCGGAAGGTGTTGCCAAGACGCACCACCGAAGCGGGCGCAATGACAAAACGCTGGATGGCCAGCCATCCAAAAAAGACCAGTACCAGCAGGGCTATCCCGGCATGGGGGAGATCCTTCTCCTCGGTGGTGGGGAAAAGCGCCTGCCATCCGAACATGACAAACCAAACGCCGGCCATCACCGGGAGAAGGGCATCCAGCATGGCAAAAACACCGCTGCCGATGACCAAAAGAGCGGGAAGACAACAGATCCCCGTCAGGATCAGAAAGATACCGGTTGCCGACATCAGAAAAAACAGTGGCCGGTTGGATTGGTTCAAGGCCACGGGACGGGCAGGAATACCGCGAGCGGCCAGATAGGAGCCCACCGCCAAAAGAAGAGCGGGCAGGTACCGCAGCCAGGCAGGCCCCCATGTGACATAGCCGGTGCCTGGCTCGGTGAAAAACCACAGGTCCAGGATGCGATACAATAGAAAGAGAAGACACAGAACAACCATCACGGTAAAACGGAGATGCTGTTTGGACTGCATAGCAAAACGCCTTTCCCGGCAGGCATATTTCCGCCGGCCGAAGCATAGATATGTACCGGGCACAAGGGGACAGGCCCGGTCGGGATCGGGTGACAATACATCTTCTATTGTACCGTTGCAGGCCGTAAAATGCAAGCTGTCCGCCCGGAGGTATTGCTGTGAAACGAACGATTCTCTGTGTGGCGCTCTTGATATTTCTGGCGGGGATGGCACCCTTTCTTTGCCTCTTGCTTCCGGTGCAGACGGCCGCCTCCCCGAAAGCGGATGTCCCGGCGGTGCAGCAGCAGACACCGGAAGCCGCTGCGGAGGCCGAAACCCTGGATCCGGTTCTGTTGTATGATGCAGCATCGGGAACGGTGGTCCAGGTGCCGGTGCTGGACTATCTCATCGGTGCAGCTGCTTGCGAGATGCCCGAAACCTGGCCGGATGATGCCATCCAGGCCCAGATGGTGGCCAGTTACAGCTATGTTCTGTACCGGCGGGACCATGGGGAGAACCCGGAGGAGGGATGGGCCACCGTCAACAGTGCGCTGGGAAGCGGTTGGACCAGCGCTGAAGTGCTGCAAAGCCGGTGGGGAGAGGCTTACCAGGAAAATTACGACCGCTTTAAGGCCCTGGCCGAAGAGGTGGCTGGAGCGGTGCTGCTTTACGGGGGCAAGCCGGCTGCCACCTGCTACCATGCCATCAGCTGCGGCCACACCGAGGCCAGCCAGAATGTGTGGGTGGAAGCACTGCCCTATCTGCAGGGGGTGGATTCCATCTGGGACAAATATGCCGAGGACTATGAGGTGACCATCCAGTACAGCCGCCAGCAATTTTATGATGCCATGGCGATGAATCTTGGGGTGACACCGGAGGGAGAGGCGGCGGACTGGCTGGGGGATGCGGTCTGGGACAAAGCAGGGTATGTCAAGCAGATGACCCTGTGCGGGGCTTCTTTCAGCGGTACGCAGATACGGGAAGCCCTCAGCCTGCGCAGTGCCTGCTTTGCCATCGCGTGGCGGGAAGGGCAGTTTGTGATCACCACCCGCGGCTATGGACATGGGGTGGGGATGAGCCAGTATGGAGCCCGTTCCATGGCGGAAGGCGGCGCCTCCTGGCAGGAGATTCTGGCATATTATTTCCCCGGGACCAGCTTGGCATAAAAATTCCGGCCGGGGATTCCAGGGGACGTCCTTGGCCGGATTTTTGGATTATGGTTCTGCGCAAAACCCTGTCAGATAGAGATAGGGCAGGCTGAAACGGTCGGACAACAGCTCCTGGATGAGCGGCGGGTCACAGCAAAGCCGGTTGGTTGCCAGGGGAAGCCGAAGGACGGCACTCAAGGGGGCGGTATTGGAAAAAACCGCCAGCCCCCCCGATTCCCGTGCCAGGCGGCGGAGCAGGGTGGGGGCATCGCCCGGATGACCGCCCCGCAGCTGTAAAAGAACACTGCCCTGGTGGACCTCTCCCAAGAGTACGGCGGGTCTTTCCATCATCAGTGCCCCCCGCAGGACACAGAGAACCGCCGCATGCAGCAGCCGGCGGCGCATTGGAAGCGGGGCTGTGCCGGAAAAGGCAGTATACAGCCATCCCGGACGGCGGCGGACCATCTCCTGGACCGAGGCACAGAGTACCTCCAGCTCGGAACAAAGATCCAGTGTGGTCCGGGGCGGTGGTGCGGGACAAAGCAGCTCGGCGGTGGTGACAAGACGCAGTCTGGATGTCACACTGCCGAGCTCCTGTCCGGTCAGCTGCCGGTGAGCAGCTTTCTCGGCCAGAAAGCTGCGGTCGGAGAAAAAAGATTGTCGCATGGGAGAAAAATCACCCGCTTTATTTGGTCTCAGATTCCCATTTAGCATACCCGTTTTGCGGCAGCCGGAGGCCGGTAAATCCTGACAGAATTCCGGCAGAAAAGGAAAGTTGGGGAAGCAACGAAATTTTTTGAAAAATTGGCGTTAAAATAATAACAGCCCCCTTGCAGTTTGTGCCGGAATGGGGTACAATGTTACTGTACCAATGAGCGGCAGTATGCCGCAAAGGGGGAGGAAGGGAGACCTTCCTCAAAATATAAAATCTTGGGAGGATTTCACTATGGCTGTTAAAGTTGCTATCAATGGTTTTGGCCGCATTGGCCGTCTGGCTTTCCGTCAGATGTTCGAGGCGGATGGCTACGAGGTTGTTGCCATCAACGACCTGACCAGCCCCAAAATGCTGGCGCACCTGCTGAAGTACGACACCGCGCAGGGCTCCTTCATCGGCAAGATCGGGGAGAACAAGCACACCGTTGATTCCACCGAGGATTCCATCATCGTTGACGGCAAGGAAATCAAGATCTACGCCATCAAGGACGCCAAGGATTGCCCCTGGGGCGAGCTGGGCATCGACGTTGTCCTGGAGTGCACCGGCTTCTACACCAGCAAGGAGAAGAGCATGGCTCACATCGCTGCTGGCGCCAAGAAGGTCGTTATCTCTGCTCCTGCCGGCAATGATCTGAAGACCATTGTTTACTCTGTCAACGAGAAGACCCTGACCAAGGAAGATCAGGTCATCTCCGCTGCTTCCTGCACCACCAACTGCCTGGCTCCCATGGCTGACACCCTGAACAAGACCTATCCCGTCGTCTCCGGCATTATGACCACCGTGCATGCTTACACCGGCGACCAGATGATCCTGGACGGCCCCCAGCGCAAGGGCGACCTGCGCCGCGCTCGTGCCGGCG
>CALWNP010000051.1 GCA_944382835.1 uncultured Gemmiger sp. | reverse complement strand
GTGTCAATGACGGTGAGGTTCCACCTGTTCCCATTCCGAACACAGAAGTTAAGCTCACTTGTGCCGAAGATAGTTGGTTGGAAACGGCCTGTGAAAATAGGTAGATGCCGGCTTCTCTTAGAAAAGCAGCCTTCGGGCCGAGCTTAGGCCCGGCCCGAAGTTTGCTTTATAAGCGCCATTAGCTCAGTTGGTAGAGCAACTGACTCTTAATCAGTGGGTCCTGGGTTCGAGTCCCCGATGGCGCACCAAGAAAATCCCGGTCAAACGACCGGGATTTTTTGTTGCGCCATCCCCTACGGGGAGGCTTCGCGCTTCGCCTGCGGCTCGCGTTCAGCTCGCGGGGAAGTCGCTAAAAACGCTCCGCAGGAGCGTTTTCTTGACGCGCCCGCTGATGGCGCACCGGCCCGACACGCCACAAAAGGTTGCCAATAAAATAAGGGGCGTTTTCTTTGTAAATCTATCCCGGAAAAGCAGTGCTCCCTCTCTTAAAAAAGTCATCCTCCGGAAGAAAACATTCCGGAGGATGATTTTTTATCGGAAAAGAGAGAAGATCGGAAAGCTCAGATGCCGAAGGTGACAAAGGAATAGCTGTCCTTCCAGAAGGTTTGCCGCCGCATCTCCGGGGTGATGACCACCGCTTCGCTGTCCCGCTCAGCCCAGCTGAATTTGCCTGTGAAACTGAGCGGCCCCACCGAGTAGTTTTCCAGCTTGGTGTGGTGATGGGGGCCAAACAGATTGCGGTTGCTGGCATAGAGGGTGACGGAAAGGGTGTGCTTGCCGGGGCTGAGATCGGTTACCTCCAATTCATAGGGCCCCCAGAGGAAGGTGCGGGGGTCGGCGCCGTCGATTTTGGCACAGACCAGACCGGCCCGGGGGGCGCCGAGATCCAGAATGACCGGACCTTCGGTGTCGGGGCGGAGAAACTCCCGCTCCAGGGTCATGGTTCCGGCGAAAAAGGCGAAGCCCTGGGTGGTGAAATCGCCGGGACGCAGGGTATGGGGGAGGGTGTCCAGCACAAAGGGCCCGTCGGTGGTCACGCTGTTGCGCACCCCGAAGGTGGCTTCGCTCTGGCTGTAGGTGCCAAAATCTCCCACCAGATAGACGCTTTCCAGCTCAATGTCATAGGTGAGCTTGTTCAGCTCGGTTTCATACACGTTTTCCCCGTAGAGCACCTCGTAGACATGGGGGGACTGGGCGAAACGGACGCAGAGTTCGATGGTGTTTTCTCCCGGCCGGACAAGGGGCAGGATGTCGGTTTTGTACAGCGACAGATCCTTGTACTTTCGCTGGGGAGAGTAGACCGGGTCCGGCGCGCCGAAGGAGATGGCCGTTCCGTTGACCGTCACCTGGTAGGACTGGGGCTGTTCCATCACAAAGGAAAGCCGGTGCAGCGCGGCGGGCGGGCAGTTCAGCCGGAAGGAAAAGCGCATCCGGACATCGCAGGGGCGGCGCAGATCCAGAAGCTGCTGCATCAGGTGGATGATGGGCTTTTTGGGCTGCCAGGGCCCCTCATCTATCCGGTATTCGCAGCAATCCAGCGTGAGGGCGTTGTCGTCCGCCGCCACCAGCTTCCAGGCATCCTGGCAGAAGGCCGCCCGGCTGCCGGCGGGACGGGGAAGGGAAAGCGGCTCTCCCGGTTCGTAGACCAGGAGGATGTTTTCCATCGGGCGCACCGAGAGGGAAAGGACGGTGCCCTGGTCGGTGCGGCGGGCGGACAGCGGAACCCGGGCCAGGGTGTCCGGTTCCAGCCGGACCGGGCGCACCGCACCGGGCAGGGTGATCTGGACCGAATGCCCGGTGCTGCGGTCCATGTTGACCAGGTACAGGGCGGTGCCCTGGTCCAGCCGGACCTGGCAGCAATGGATGGGCAGGCACTCGGCCCCGTTTTCCCGGATGCGGACCACCTTGGAAAGGCAGCCGTCCAACAGCAGATGGAGCTCTTCCACCGTCCGGGCGGATTGTCCCCGGGCCATCAGCGCTTCCACCTCGGGGCTGGGCACGCCCTCACAGAGGGTGGGGGTGCGGCCCAGACAGATCAGAGGATGCCCGGCTTGGACAAAGGCCTGCAGCAGCCGGAGGGTGGAGCGGTCGATGGTCAGGCAGCCCGGCACCACCACGGCGCGATAGGTGTAGCGGCCCACCGCCAGGGTGCCGTCGGGCAGGATTTTGCCGTGGCGCCGCAGGATGACCTCGTCCCCCAGGTGATAGTCGATGTGGGCGCCGCTCAGTAGCTCGCAGGCCTGGACAAAGGTCTGGTCCAGGGCCTGGATTTCGCTGTTGTTGGTGCCGTCGTAACTGATCCAGCCGCTGTGCATGGGATGCAGCAGGAGCAGGTCAATTTCCTTTTGGTGTTCCCCCAGCAGCTGACCCAGACGGGCGATGGTGTCGTTGAACCGGTGGTATTCCTTGTACCAGGTCTGCTGGTAGTAGAGGGAGGGGGGATAGTCCCGCTTGCGGGACCCCTTGAGGGAGTAGGCCTGCAGGTGCTGACAGATCAGGTTGACCCCGTTGACAAACTGCCAGCCTGCAATCCAGCGCATCTCGTCAAAGTTGAGGTCCCAGCCGCTCATGGCGTAGCTTTCGGAGAGGACGGTCTTTTTGCCCAGCTGTTCCGCCACCGACCCCACCTGTTTGGGAATCCGGGGATCGTTGACGTTGCGGCGCAGACTGTCCACGCCGGGCTGCTGCATGAACTCGTAGAAGGGCATCCCGCCGGCGGTGCCGGTCATCTGGCTGTACAGGCTTTCCTCCATCATCATGTGGCCGGTCAGAAGGCAGCCGTGGGCCTCGCACCATTCCCCGATCTGCTTCATATAGGCGTTGACGAACAGATCGTTGACCATGGCCCAGAAGTCGTGGCGGACCTTGCGGTAATCCCGGCAGGGGAGGTAGAGGGCCGGCAACACCGCCATCAGATCATAGCCGTATCGCCGGCGGAACTCCTCCGGCAGCAGGTAGGACCAGGGGATGGGCCCTTCCGAGAGGCGGGGCTCATCGGTGAAGAAGCCGGCCAGCCCCGCCTTTCCCAGGGCAAACCGCTGGGCATAGCGCTCATGGGTTTCCCGGAGAAATTCCCGGACCACATCCCGGTTCAGCACGTCGATGTAAAAGGGGGAACAGGAGTGGGTCATCTCCAGATAGGAGGGATAGGCGACCCCGGGATCGGCCTGTGCCAGGGGCAGGATCTCTTTGTCCCCCTCGCTGCAGGCAAAGACTCCCAGCAGCGTTTTGTCCCGGACTGCCTCGGCGGGGTCGGCGATGCGGCGCATCCGCAGCCCCCGGGCATAGACCCAGTCCCCCTTGGCGGTGACCCGGCCCCCGGCAAACCCGCTGGGCCATCCTTCCTCGTCGTAGATCCAGGGGGTCAGCCCCACGGCCTGGCCCTCCTGGATCCCGACCCGGACGCTGTCAAACCACTCCTCTTCCAGGTACTGGGTTTTCAGGCCGCTGCGGGCGTGCATAAAGTATCCGCCCACACCGCTCTGGGCCATGGCGCGGATCTGCCGCCGCAATTCTTCGGGGTCCAGCCGGTCATTCCAGGACCAGAAGGGGATGGGCCGGTGCTTCTGCTGGGGATGCTGCAGTTCCCCGGCCAACCGGTCGGCTGCTGTCTGCTCTTTCATGCAAGTTTCCTTTCCGTTGCGGGTTTAGTGATGGTGGTAGACTTCCACACCCATGTAGTTGCCCAGGGCTTCCTCCAGGATATCCGCCACATGGCCGCGGACAAAGCAGACATGATGCTCAAATCCGTTTTTGCAGATGTAGTGCATCAGCTGCTGCAGATGGGGCACCTGGCAGTTGGCCACGCCGCCCTTGGTGGGGATGGTCTCCGCCCCAAAACGGCCTTCGCCCACATACATCTTCATTTTACCCGCAATGTCGTCGGTTGTCACCCGCAAATAGGTCATATCCCCGGGGGCCACCTGCCCCTTGCAGGCGCCGAAGCAGTTTTCCTTGCCCAGGGTGGAGCCCAGAACATCTTAATAGGAGTGAAAAACATGAAAAAAACATTGGCCGTTGTGACTCTCCTGGCGATGACAACCTCCCTTCTGGCCGGCTGCGGCGGCGGGAATGCCGCTTCCGACTCCCAGAGCACCGCCGCTTCCTCCCAGACAACCACGACGGAAACGGCGTCCCAGACCGAGGATACCGGGGAAGTGACCACCATCCGCTTCTACGGCTCGGATTCGGAGTACAACCAGAACATCGTGGCCGGTTTTGAGGCCGAAAACCCCGACATCCAGGTGGAGATCGTGCCGGTGGACTTTGACAATGCCGAGCAGGTGATCAAGACCGGCATCTCCTCGGGGAACCCGGTGGATGTCAGCTTCTTCTGGGGCTCCCAGATCAACGCCTTTACCGAGGACGGGATGGCCCTGGATCTGACCCCCTACCTGACCGAAAACGACAACGAGTGGCTGAACACCTTCGTCCCCGCCAACGCCAAACATCCCGAGGAAGCGGTCCGCTTCATCCGCTACTACACCAGCGACCCCGCCATGCAGGAGATCATCAACAGCGGCCGTCTGCCCTCCACCCTGTCCATGCAGGATAAGGTGCAGGATCAGCTGATGGTGGATCTGCTGGCCACCGGTGTGGGCGACAACGTCGTGGGCTACAAGCAGATGCAGGGCCTGTCCTCCGAGATCAACAGCTACCTGCAGAATGACCTGATCGGCGCGGTGTGCACCGGCACCAGTGTGGACGACGCCGTGGCCCAGCTGGAAGAACTGCGCCAGACCACTGTGAAATCTGCGCAATAAAAACCGTTCTTCCCCCTTCCGGATAGAGCAGGCAGGAATCCGCTCTTTGGAATCCGGCCCCGATGCAAGCGGACAATTCAAAGGTTTTGGATTGTCCGCTTTGCTGCCAGGCCCTCCGAGACCGGGACCCGGCCACTGCTTGGGTGGTTTTGATAAGGAGTTGCAATGATGAAACAAAAATCCAGCATGGGAAAACTGGACCGCAAGTATATGATGGCGGGCTTTCTCTTCTTGCTGCCGGCAGTGGTGATCTACCTGATCTTTGCCGTAATCCCCTTTTTTGACAGCTTTTTCCTCTCCTTCCATGAATGGAACGGCTTCAGCGCCCGGGTCTTCATCGGCCTGGACAACTACATCAATGCCCTGAAGGACAGCACCTTCCGCACCGCCATCAGGAACAGCGTCTATCTGGGCGTGGTCTCCTCGGTGATCAGTGTGGTGGTGGGCGTCCTGATGGCCTGGATGATGCTGTATGTGGGAAACCGCTGGGGCGCCTTTTTCCGCACCATCCTCTTTTCGCCCAGCATGATCCCCGCGGTCATCACCGCCCTGATCTTCGCCTTTGTGTACGAGCCGGACATCGGTATTCTCAACAACCTGCTGGGGGCCCTGGGGCTGGAAAGCCTGCAGACCGCCTGGCTGACCAACCGGGCAACCGCCCTCAACTGCATCCTCTTTGTCTCGGCCTGGAAACAGGTGGGCCTAACCATGGTCCTGTGTTTTGCCGGCATGCAGGGCATTAACCTTTCCCTGGTGGAATCCGCCCGGCTGGACGGCGCCAGCGACTTCCAGATCTTCCGCAAGATCATCCTGCCGCTGGTGATGCCCTTTGTGCAGCTCAGCGCCATCTTTGCCCTGATGAGCGGCCTGAAGATCTATGATTCGGTGGTGGCCCTGACCAACGGCGGCCCGGCAAAATCCACCACCGTCATGCCGCTGTGGATTCTGCAAAACTCCTTCAGCTTCAACAAGTACGGCTATGGCGCGGCCATGAGCATGATCTTCGTGCTGATTGTGCTGCTTGGCATGATTCTGGTAAAATTGATTGTGCGAGGTGACAGCTATGAGCAATAATGTATTTGGCGCCAGCAAAATAACCAAATTCATCGCCTACCTGCTGTTGGGGCTGTACACCGTTGTGGTGGCCTACCCCTTGTTGTTTATCCTCTTCACCTCCCTCAAAACCAACAAGGAGTTCTTTACCAATCTGTTCGGGCTGCCCACCGACCTGCAGTGGGTCAACTACGTCAATGCCTGGAACATCGGCAAGCTGGGACAGTATTTCGGCAACAGCGCCATTGTCACGGCAGTGTCGGTGGTGGTTACCTGCTTGGTGTCGCTGCTGGGCGGCTACGCCCTGGCCAAACTGCGGATTCCCCACGCGGATACCGTGATGTCGGCCTTTATGGTGTTCAACTTCATCCCCGGCATTGCAATCTACATCTCCCTCTACACCATGATGAGCCGGATGAAGCTCACCGGCAGCCTGATCACCATGATCCTGCCCTACATTGCCTGGTCCATCCCCTTTGCCATGTACATCATCAAGCAGTATTTTGAAACCGTCCCCCAGGAACTGATCGAGAGCGGACGCATCGACGGCTGCAACGAGTTCCAGACCTTCCTCCACATCATGTTCCCGCTGGTCACCCCGGCGCTGGCCACCATCGTGGTGTTCACCTTCATCAACAACTGGGGCGAACTGATGTGGGCCAACATTGCCACGGCGGCCAGTGCCACCATCAAGACCCTGCCGGTGGGGCTGCTGAATTTCAAAACCGAGATGGGGGTGGAATGGGGCCAGTACACCGCGGGCATCTGCATGGTAACCATCCCGCTGATGGTGATTTTTGCCTACTTCCAGAAGTATTTTGTGGCCGGCCTGACCAACGGTGCGGTGAAAGGATGAACATTATGGTCTACAATCAATATCAGTTTACAGTCCCCGAGGAAAAGATGGTGCGGGTCATCACCGACACCGACGCCAAGAACGAGGCGGACGATCAGTTTGCCATTGTGCAGACCCTGCTCAGCCCCCGCTGCGACAATGTGGGGATGATTGCCGCCCATTTTGGCACCGACCGTCTGCCGGATGCCATGGAGCGGAGCTACCGGGAGCTGGAAACCATTTTTGACAAGATGGGCTTTCCCAAAGAGGGAATGCTGTTCCACGGCGCCGGGCACGCCATGCCCAGCAAGGTGGAACCGGTGGACTCGGAGGGCGCCCGGCTGATCATCCGGGAAGCCATGAAGGAGGACCCCCGCCCGCTCTTTGTCACCTTCCTGGGCCCTCTCACCGATCTGGCCAGCGCCTATCTGCTGGAGCCCCGCATCGCCAACCGGCTGACCGCCATCTGGATCGGCGGCGGCGCCTACCCCAACGGCGGGGCCGAGTTCAACCTGGGCAACGATATTGCAGCGGCCAACTGCGTCTTTTCCAGCCCCATCCCGCTGTGGCAGGTGCCCAAAAATGTCTACGAGATGATGCCGGTGTCGCTGGCCGAGCTGGAATACCGGGTGCGCCCCTGCGGCGAAATCGGCCGCTATCTCTGTGAGCAGCTGGAAGCCCACAGCCACGAGGAAGGCCCCCGCAAGAGCGCCTTCCGCACCGGGGAAACCTGGGTCCTGGGGGACAACCCCTCCATCGGCCTCATCCTGTACGAACATCGCTTCGAGTTCGACTGGGTGCCCGCCCCCCAGATCACCCGGGACATGGCCTACCTCCACACCGGCCAGAACCGGCCCATCCGGGTCTACCGGCGGATTGACAGCCGGCTGATCCTGGAGGATCTGTACGCCAAGCTGGCGCTGTTTGCCGCCCGTCAGGCCAAAAAATAAGACGGAAAGGGGGGAGAACCGGCAAGGGGCTCTCCCCCTTTTGACAGAGGGGCAGCCTGCGGCTTGCCGCCGCAGGGCGCCGCCCATCATTGATTCGGGAGGATACCATGGAGAATCTTCAGGCAAAAGCATATTCCCTGCGCAGGGATATTCTGGATATGATCTACCGCGCCAAAACCGGGCACATCGGCGGAGATTTCAGCGTCTGCGAAATTCTGACCGTGCTCTACTGGCGGCATATGAATGTGTCGCCCCAGACCATGGACGACCCCGACCGGGACCGGTTTGTGATGAGCAAAGGCCATTCGGTGGAGGCGCTGTACAGCGTGCTGGCCAGCCGGGGTTTTTTCCCCAAGGAAGACCTGCTGACCTTTTCCCAGTTCAAAACCAAGTACATCGGGCATCCCAACAACAAGGTCAACGGGATCGAGATGAACAGCGGTTCCCTGGGCCATGGCCTGCCGGTGGGGGTGGGCATGGCGCTGGCGGCCAAGATGGACGGCCGGAGCTACCGCACCTATGTGGTGATGGGGGACGGCGAGCTGGCAGAGGGCAGCGTCTGGGAAGCCTTTATGAGCGCCGGCCATTACAAGCTGGACAACCTCATCGCCATGATTGACCGCAACCGGCTGCAGATCAGCGGCAGCACCGAAGTGGTGATGCACCATGAAAATCTGGAACAGCGGGTCCGCGCCTTTGACTGGAATGTGATCCAGGCCGAGGGCAACAGCATCGAGGCCCTGGACCGGGCGCTGTGCCAGGCCAAGGCCTTCCGGGGCGCCCCCACCTGCATCATTGCCAACACCACCAAGGGCTGCGGGGTGTCCTTTATGGAAAACCAGGCGGGCTGGCACCATCGGGTGCCCACCGAGGCAGAATACCGGGCTGCGGTCCGGGAACTGGCAGAAAAGGAGGCGGAAGCAAGTGCGTAATACCGTTGCCAATCGTCAGGTGATCTGCGATGTTCTGATGGAAACCGCCCGGCAGGACCCCGATCTTGTGGTGCTGTGCAGCGATTCCCGCGGGTCGGCGTCCCTGAGCAAGTTTGCCGATACCTACCCCCGGCAGTTTGTGGAGGTGGGCATCGCCGAGCAGGACCTGGTCTCCATCAGCGCCGGCCTGGCCTCCTGCGGCAAGCGGGCCTTTGCGGCCTCGCCGGCCTGCTTCCTCTCCACCCGCAGCATGGAACAGGCCCGGGTGGATGTGGCCTATTCCAACACCAATGTCAAGCTGATCGGCATCAGCGGCGGCATCAGCTACGGCGCCCTGGGCCTGACCCATCACTCGGCACAGGACATTGCGGTGATGGGCAGCATCCCCAACCTGCGGGTCTACCTGCCCAGCGACCGCTTCCAGACCCGGCTGCTGATGGAGCAGCTGGTCCGGGACGATGCCCCGGCCTATCTGCGGGTGGGCCGCAATCCGGTGGAGGATGTCTACGAGGAGGGCAGGGTTCCCTTTGAGATGGACCGGGCCACCACCGTCTGCGAGGGGGAGGACCTGACCCTGATCGCCTGCGGCGAGATGGTCCGGGTGGCCCTGGACGCCGCCGCCCTGCTGCGGGAAAAGCAGATCTTTTGCCGTGTGCTGGACATGTACTGCATCAAGCCCCTGGACAAGGAGGCGGTGCTCCGCGCCGCCCGGGAGACCCGGGCCATCGTCACCCTGGAGGAACACAGCATCATCGGGGGGCTGGGCTCCCTGGTCTGCCAGGTTGTGGCCGAAGAGAACCGGTGCCCGGTGCACTGCATGGCCCTGCCGGACAGCGCGCCGGTGGCGGGCAAGAGCCAGGAGGTCTTTGCCTACTACGGCCTGGAGCCAAACCATGTGGCCAGTGTCTGTGCCGACCTGCTGAACCGATAACCGAAAGAAAAAAACAGGACCGACGGTCCGGGCAGCCCTGAGGGCTGTGCCAATCGTCGGTCCTGTGGCTTTTTTGTTGGGATACGGTTTGCGGGGGTGGCTCAGCCCTTGACCTCCTCAAAGACCTCCACCACCGCCTTGTCGGGGGCGGGGGTGAGCAGCGAGACCACCACGATCATCACCAGGGCGCAGAGGAAGGCGGGCAGCAGCTCGTAGATGGCCAGGGCGCCGCCCAGGGGGGCGATGAGGAACTTCCAGACAAAGACCATGACCCCGCCGGTGACCATCCCGGCCAGGGCGCCCCATTTGTTGGAACGCTTCCAGAACAGGGCCATGAGCATGACCGGGCCGATGACGATGGCCACCGCCATCGAGATCACCACCCAGGAGGAGGCCACCCGGCGGGAGAGCTTGAGCTTTTTCTCCTCTTCAATGGCCATGAACCGCACCAGGATGTGGGGCATGCCGAAGTAGCCCAGCCCCCAGGCCAGCAGGGAACAGATGGTCAGCAGGCTGTACGGGTTGGACCCGCCGGTGGCGGGGTCGTGAATCCGCACCAGCGAGAGGTAGTCGGTGAGGGAGCGGGCGTTCTCGGCCACCGCGGCCACGCCGCCGGCCTGGGTCACCCCGAAGCCCAGCACCACCACCAGCGCCACCGTCATGATGATGGACTGGATCAGGTCGGTGAAGGAGGCGGCCAGAAAGCCGCCCAGGCCGGTGAGGTAGGCCACGCCGGGCAGACCCATGAGCAGCCAGGAAGACATGTCGCTGGCCTCGGCGCTCATGGCGGTGACAAAGGGACCCAGCTTGCGGCCCCCCCAGGTAGAAGTCGTCCACCGATTCGTTTTTCTTGGCACAGATCCATCCGATCCACAGCATGAAGAGCAGATAGACCACGATGGCCAGCAAGATCAGGGCTTGCGCAGTTGTCATAAAGACTCTCCTTTTCAACACTCCCACCCCGGAACCCCGTCCCGGGGAATGGGTCTATTATAGCACAATCCGATATGGAAGAAAATACGAGGAAATGTATAAAAATTCGTTTTATCCAAAACCATCGGTCTGCTGCCGGTTTGCGGAGCGACCCGGAACCGCCCTGCCACAGCTAAATATAACAAAAAGGATAAAACAAGGCAATCAAAACAAAATGTACAAAGCGGCGGCCCGGAAACAAAACACCAGGACAGCCGGAAGCGGGGGCCTCCGACTGTCCTGGTGCTTGCTTGGGGAAGTTGGTGTAAGAATCCCTTATATATTGTTATATATAAAGGAAGGAGAATGGCTTATTCCACGTCCTGCAGAGCGGCTTCGTCCTGCTCGCCGGTGCGGACCTTGACCACCTTGGCGACATTGTAGACGAAGATCTTGCCGTCGCCGATGTGACCGGTGTAAAGGGTCTTGGTGGCCGTCTCGATGATCTTATCCACCGGGATGCGGCTGACAACCACTTCCACCTTGACCTTGGGAAGCAGGGTGGCGTCGATCTCAACGCCGCGGTACTTCTCGCCGGCGCCCTTCTGCAGACCGCAGCCCATAACCTGGGTGACCGTCATGCCGGTGACGCCGATCTCATTGAGGGCACGCTTGAGGGCCTCGAACTTGGCCAGCTGAACGATGATGCTGACCTTGTGCAGGCCGGTATCCAGCTCGGGAGCGCGGACCACAGGCACCGCAGCGGCGATCTTGGCGGAGCTGGCCTTGGCGGGATCGTCCTCGCCCAGGTCGGTGTTCTCGTTGACGCTGAGGTCGTAGGTGGAGTCGTTGATGGCAAATCCGGAGTAGGCGGAAGCCAGGCCGTGTTCATGGATGTCCAGGCCGTCCAGCTCTTCCTGCTCGGAGACGCGCAGGCCGACGGTCTTCTTGATGAGGGTGAAGATGATGAACATAACGACCAGAACCCAGGCCGCAACGCTCACAACGCCCAGGGCCTGCACGCCCAGCTTGGCAAAGCCGCCGCCGTAGAACAGGCCGCCGTCGGTGGCAAAGAGGCCCACCGCCAGGGTGCCCCACAGGCCGTTGGCACAGTGGACCGAGACAGCGCCCACAGGGTCATCGATCTTGGCAATGTTGTCGAAGAATTCCACCGAGAAGATGCAGAGCACGCCGGCGACAATGCCGATGATGGCAGCGCCGAAGGGATCCACCACATCGCAGCCGGCGGTGATGGCAACCAGGCCGGCCAGCGCGCCGTTGAAGGTCAGCGACACATCGGGCTTGCCGTAACGGATCCAGGTGGTGATCAGGGCT
Organism: uncultured Gemmiger sp.; assembly: GCA_944382835.1. Classification (GTDB taxonomy): domain Bacteria; phylum Bacillota; class Clostridia; order Oscillospirales; family Ruminococcaceae; genus Gemmiger. The sequence continues at coordinate 1,925 of CALWNP010000051.1, read as the reverse complement.
GCGCAGGTGGCCAGCGCAGCAGCCAGGTTGGTGTTGAAGCAGATCAGGCCGGCGCTGACCATGGTGTCGTCACCGGTCATGGAGACGGTGGAGCCGCCGTTGAAACCGAACCAGCAGAACCACAGGATGAAGACGCCCAGCGCCATGGCGGTCAGGTTGTGGCCGGGGATGGCGCGTGCCTTGCCGTTCTTGTCATACTTGCCGATACGGGGGCCCAGCATGGCGGCGCCCAGCATGGCGGTGACGCCGCCGACAAAGTGGACGGCGGTGGAACCGGCGAAGTCATGGAAGCCCAGCTGGGACAGCCAGCCGCCGCCCCAGATCCAGTGGCCCGAGATGGGGTAGACGATCAGGCTGATCGCCGCCGAATACAGGCAGTAGGCACTGAACTTGGTGCGCTCGGCCATCGAACCGGAAACGATGGTCGCCGCAGTAGCGCAGAAGACGGTTTGGAAGATGGCGTAGACCCAAACGGGCAGGGTGCCGAAATCGTAGCTGCCCCGGATGAAGGGGTCCAGGCCGCCGATCAGCGGGCCGCTGCTTGCGAACATCAGGCCGAAGCCCACCAGCCAGTAACACGGGGTGCCGATGCAGAAGTCCATCATGTTCTTCATCAGGATGTTGCCTGTGTTTTTGGCACGGGTCAGGCCCGCTTCGCACAGGGCAAATCCGGCCTGCATGAAGAACACCAGGAACGCAGCAACCAGTGTCCAGGTTACGTCTGCCGAGTTGTACATATACCGAATCACTCCTCTCAGAATCCAAAACGAAAAACAAAAGGCGCCGGGCAGGTTTCCCTGCTCGGCGCCATTGCCTTGATTTTGATGGGCCCCATTGTAGACCCTGCGGGGCAAAAGGTCAAGGGGAAGGTTCATTTTTTGTTCAAATTTGGCGGAAGGCTTGTCTTTCCCACCGAAACAACCCGGTATCTTTGTGCAATCTGACAAGGACTTTGAAAGTCCGCCCCATGACCCTGCCCCGGCAACATGTTACAATTTTTTTCAAAAAACATCTACCCAAACAACAAAATCCGTGCTATAATAATATCCAAATTGGGCAATTTGCCCTTCCGGCCGCGGAGCAGGCGGATGCCCGCTGCGCCCGTCATCAAATCAAGGAGGAAACACCATGTTCAACAACGCTCTGCTTGCCCTGGAAGCAAGCGACGGCATCGTTGTCGTGACCAGCCTTGTGCTGGTGTTCGGGATGCTGATCGCTTTGTGTCTGATCATTATGTTGGAAGGCAAGATTTTTGAGTCTTTGGACGGCAAAAACAAGCCTGCTCCCAAGGACACTCCCAAGGCGACCTGCGCCCCCGCTCCCAAGGCGGCAGCGCCTGCTCCCAAAGCTCCTGCCCCCAAACCGGCCGACGGCATCCCCGGTGAGATCGTGGCTGCCATTGCGGCGGCCGTGGCCTCGCTGGACGGCAGCTGGACCATCAAGGGGATCCGGCGCGCCAAGCGCAGCACCGGCGGCTCCCGCCGCGGTGTCTGGGGCGATGCCGGTGTCTCCCAGAACACCAATCCCTTTGGATATTAAGGAGGCGGAACCATGGGTGCAATCCTGACAAATATCTCCGAGATCTTTGCGGACTCGGGCTGGGCGGTCATCGGCAACTTCGGCGAGGGCGGCTGGAAATACGCCGTCATGCTGGTCATTGCCTGCGTGCTGCTCTACCTGGCCATCGTCAAGCAGTTTGAACCCCTGCTGCTGCTGCCCATCGGCTTTGGCATGCTCATGGCCAACCTGCCGCTGGACGGCATCATCCACATGGACATCTTCATCAACGAGACCCAGCACATCAACTGGGAGCTGCTGGGCACCTCCGGCGGCATGGCCGACTACATCTACCTGGGCGTCAAGCTGGGCATCTACCCGCCGCTGATCTTCCTGGGCATCGGCACCATGACCGACTTTGAGCCGCT
>CALWNP010000050.1 GCA_944382835.1 uncultured Gemmiger sp. | reverse complement strand
TTCACCCAGGAGAACTTCCAGGACCGGAACCGCCACAAGGAGGGCGGCACCGCCCAGATGCTGGAACTGATCTGCAAGGAGGGGGAAAATCACTTCAAGCCCAGCTTCACCATCATGGGCTTCCAGTATGCCAAGGTGGTGACCGATGCCGACCTAACCGGTGCGGTCTTCACCGCCCACGCCGTTTACTCTGCCATGGCGGTGACCGGTTCCTTCCGCTGCGGAAATGAGGCGGTGAACCGGCTGGTGCAAAACAGCATCTGGAGCCAGAAGGGCAACTTCTGTGACATTCCCACCGACTGCCCCACCCGGGAGCGGGCGGGCTGGACCGGCGACATGGGGGTCTTTATCGAGACCGGCCTGACCCTGATGGACTGCTATCCGGTGGTGGAAAAATGGCTGGGCGAATGCCGCCTGAACCAGTATCCCGACGGCCGGATGGCCAACATTGCCCCGCCCAACAGCCGTCCCGGCTTCATGACCCCCATGCTCTGCATGTCCGCCGGATGGGGCGACGCCGCCATTCTGGTGCCCTATGCCCTCTACAAGCGCACCGGCGACCGCCGCATCCTGGCCGACAACTACGAGATGATGCAGCGGTGGTATGCCTTTTTGCTGGGCCGCGCCCAGCAGACCACCGAGGAGCAGCAGAGCGGCGAATACGCCAAATACACCGTCCTCAACGGCCTGGATTATGGCGAATGGTGTGAGCCCGGCGTGACCCCCATGCAGGCCATGGCCAACCCCCGCAAGAGCGTGGGCACCGCCTACCTGGCCTATTCCGGGCGGCTGCTGGCCGAGATTGCGGCGGTGCTGGACCGGCAGGAGGACGCATCCACCTACCGGGAGCACGCCGACAAGGCGAGAAAAGCCTTCCGGGCTGCCTTCACTGAGGAGGGCGTCATCCACTCCGACCGCCAGTGCGAATATGTCCGTGCCATCGCCTTCGGGCTGCTGGACCCGGCGGAGTGCCAGTCCGCTGCCGACACCCTGAACCAGATGGTGGTGGACAACGGTTATCACCTGAACACCGGTTTCCTGTCCACCCCCTTCCTCTGCGGTGTGCTGGCCCAATACGGCCACACCGACACCGCCTACCGTCTGCTGCTGCAGCCGGAGGCGCCCGGCTGGCTGTACGAGGTGAACAAGGGCGCCAACACGGTGTGGGAGACCTGGACCGGCATCGATGCCGAGGGCAAGCCCCACGATTCCCTGAACCACTATTCCTACGGCGCCATCTGCGGCTGGCTGTTCGGCGGCGTCTGCGGCATTCACCTGGCAGACGGCCAGCTGACCATTGCCCCCACCCCCTGCCGGGCGCTGGGCTCCGCCAAGGCCGTTTACGACTCCCCCGCCGGCCGCATCGAGAGCAGCTGGCAGTATGAGGGCGATACCGTCCGCTACCAGTTCACCGTCCCCGCCAACCTGACCGCCCAGGTCCGGCTCCCCGACGGCCGGACGCTGACCCTGGAGGCCGGCACACACAAAATCTGAAGGAAGTCCGGGATGAAATACGGCCTCCCTCTCACTTGTCGGAGCATCTCCAAGGGGGATTTCTGACACTTCACCCGGAACACCACAAGACAGGCCAGAGCCGTTTGGAGCTGGCCTGTCTTGTTCTGTCCTATGGTATTCCGCTGTTTTGCCTCACTCTTCCTTCCCATCGGCAGGTGTCGCCGCTGCCCGGTGGTTTTTCCCTCCCATTGGATGAGCAGCCACATACCGGGAGATGATGGTGTTTTCCTCAGAAAGAATAGGTGTAGGTTCCTGCGGAAACCGAGTGTTCCATCCCGTTGGGCAGCCGGATTTCGGCGGTGGTGTTGGCCGGAATGGTGACGGTGAGGGTGAACCCATCCGCCGTTTTTTGCCAGCGACTCTCCACCCTTCCGTAAATGCTGTGATAACTGGCCTTGGCACAGGTCAGCGTTCCGCCGGGGACCGGGGCAATGACAAAGTGGTTTTTCCCTGCCACCCGGATGCCCGCCACCGTTTCAAAGAGCCACTGGCAGACAGCACCGGGAGAATAGTGGTTCCGGCTGAGATTGCCCTCCCAGTTTTCCCAGACAGTGCTGGCGCCGTCCAGAACTTCGGCAAGCCAGCCGGGCTTTTCTGTGTTTTCCAGCACTTTGTAAGCAGTTTCGGTCTGCCCCGCCCGGGTCAGCACCGGCAACAGAAAGGGTGTGGATAAAAAGCCGGTTCCCACGCGGTAGCGGTACTCCTCGACGGCCCGGACCAGGCGCTGTTCCACCCCTGTTTTTTCCGCACCGTCCAGCAGCCCCAACGCCAGAGGACGCACCAGCTTGGCCTGCCGGTTGGTATCCAGGGTTCCCGTTTTCACAAACAGGGCATCGTAGGCGGCCTTTGCCCCTTTTGCCGTTTCGGCACAGCGCGCCGCGGTCCGAGAATCCCCCAACAGTTCGGCAATGGTCCCGATGGTCTGCATGGCAAGGTACAGATAGGCGGTGCATTCCTCGGGATGTTTTGCCTGTGCGCCGTAGACCTTGTCCCGGAATTCCTCCGGTTCCAGCCATTCCCCCAGATGAACCCCCTTCTCATAGGTCCAGGCATTGTAGGGGTTGTTCTTGGCCGCTTTTTTGTCGGTTTGCCCCAGATGGGTCCACAGGTAGTCGGCATATTTTTGGATCATGGGCCAATACCGGACCAGAACCTCCTTGTCTCCATAGCGCAGGTAGTACCGGTAAGGGATCAGATAGACCGCATCCGCCCACCCCACCGAGGACCCGGTGGCCTTGTACATCATCTTGACCCCCTGGTAGGGAACCACTGCCGGCAGCAAACCGTTGGAATCCTGGGCATCCAGCAGATCCGTCATCCATTTCTGAAAGAAGGGGGCGGTATTCATGAAATAGGCGCCGGTGTCAAAGAAGATCTGGGCGTCGCCGGTCCAGCCCAGGCGTTCCCGGGTGGGGCAGTCGGTGGGCAGATCGAGAAAGTTTCCTTTCATGCTCCATCGGGTGTTTTCCAGGAACCGGTTCACCAGGGCATTGGAACAAGAAAACGCTCCGGTCAGTTCCATGTCGGAGTAGACGGCGATGGCGGTGAAATCGGCGGGGTCGAATGCCGTCGTCGTCTCCACCTGCACATACCGGAAGCCGAACACCGCAAAGCTGGTTTTATAGAAATCCTTGCCCCCGGAACAGACCAGGACAATCTCCTGCCGGGGGGTTACATCGGTTTTGCCGCTCACCTTGTTGGTCAGCAATTTTTTCATCAGGCTCAGCTGGTTCCATCCCTTGGCCGGGCGGGTTTCCTGAATCCCGGACATATCCACATTGCCCGCTGCATCCAGCACCTCGCCGCAGACCAACCGGACCTTCTCCCCCGGCTTGCCCCGGACCGAAAAGGCCAGATAGCCCGCAATGTTCTGACCAATATCCAGGACATTGTGTGCCAGCAGCCTGGCGCCAAAGTGCTCTTTTTCCCGCACCGGAACATTATTGGAGGCCACCAGGGGAACCTGGCAGGAGACTGTCCTGGCCCTTCCGGAATAGCTGGGGGACCTGGCAGCATCATAGAATTCCCCGTCCTTCAGATCCGCAAAACGGAGGGGCCCATCGTTGCTCCACTTCCAGCTGCCGTCGGTGCAGACCCTCTGCACCGTGCCATCCTCGAGGAAAATCTCCAGCTGAGCCAGAACGCTGGTCTGGGTGCCGTACACATTGGTGACCCCGTAAGCTGCCGAACTGCCCCGATACCATCCGTCCGCCAGACGGAGTTCCAGGGTATTGTCCGGGGCAAGCTGCCCGGTCAGATCGTAGGTCTGGTACTGGATCCGCCTCCGGTAGTCGGTCATGCCGGGGGCCAGGATAAAATCCTCGATCCGTCTGCCGTTGACCGTCACATCATAGACGCCCCGGGCAGAGGCATACAGCCGTGCCCGCCGGACCGGTCCCGAAACGGCAAAGCGTTTTTGGAAGCAGTCCACCGGAACCCGGACCTTTTTCTTCGGCCGGTAATCGCCGGTGATCCACTGTGCCGTCCAGTCGGATGGTTCCAGCATCCCCAGTTCAAACCAGCTTTCCGCTGCGGCACCCGGCCGGTCCTTCTCATCCCACAAGGTAACCGACCACACCACCCGATCCCGGCTGTGGAGGGGCTTTCCCTCATAAGAGATGTGGGTCATGCAGGAGGACGCAACTTTTCCGCTGTCCCACACCGTTTCCTCCTCCCGTTTTGCCACGATCCGATAGGCAGTCTGGGTCACACCGCCTTCGCAGTTCCAGTAAAACCGGGGCCTGGCAATCCCCAATCCCAGAGGCTGTGTCAGATATTCCGTTTGCAGATGAATGGCTTGCATCACATCGTCCCCTTTCCCAGCAAGTTCAACTTCGCAGTCGCCATCCGGGTTCCGTCGACGGCGGTCCTTTTGGCTCCCGTCCGAACCATCTTCCTCCTAGAGCCACAACGCTGCCCACCGGCTTGCCCATCATTTTTTCTTTGCTTTCTTTGCCGCTTCCTTCGCTTTTTTCCCGGCCAGTTTTGCCTGGTATTTGGCCTCTTCCTCCTCAAAGCGCAGACCCTTCCTGGCGCATTTCGCTTTCAGTTCCTCGATCCGCTTTTCCTCGGCCAGCTTCTCCTGTTCCACCTGTTCCATGGCGGCTTTTTCTTCGGGAGTATAATAGACCTCTCCCCTGGCCTCGACCTCTGCCTTATGACGGGCGGTGATGTCGGCAGAAATCCGGGGCATCTTATCTTCCACGTCAAAGCGGAGCAGCTGCACCGCGCGGCCTGCGTTGGGAACGGCATACAGCAGGATGCCGCTGATGGCCATGGCGATGCCCGAAATCAGAATCCAGGGACGGGCCTTGCCCTGCTTTGTGTGGGTCTTGTCGATGATGCGTCCCATGATGATGTTGGTAAAAGCATCAAAAATCTTGCTGAACACCGGCATGAGGGTCAGGAAGATGCCGGTAATTCCCAGCACGTCGGTATAGAACTGGGTCAGATAGGTGCCGGCAATGGCATAATATGCCATATACACCAGGCAGGGGCCGAAAAAATACCCCAGGGCTTTTTCGCTTCCGGTGGTGTTGGCGGAGTGAATCCAGGAATCCAGCACACCGGACCCGAACAACCCCTTCTGTTTCGTTTTCTCCATCATGCTTCCTCCTGCTTTTGTTCTTGAAGATACGGTTTAGCGTTGTTCTTATCCTATCAAACCGGGCCGGGGAAGCGTTATAAGATATTCGTTTTTTCCACAGCAATATGGTCTTATTGTCAAAATACATCCATTTTATTTTCACAAAAGTCAATTTATGATAGATCCACTTGCAGAGTCCTGCTATACTGAAGACAAGAACATGTCCCGGAAAAGGAGTATCGCAAATGAAACTGAAACCCAACATCTCCATTCCTTCCTTTTTACAAGCAGTACAAGACTGCCAGGGTGAAGTTTGTTTGGTGACAAAGGAAGGGGACCATCTAAATTTAAAATCTGTCTTGTCTCAATTTGTATTTGCCGCCGTCATTGCCGGAAAGCTGCAAAACTTTGAAGGATTCATCACCGTGCAAAATCCGCAGGATGAAATTTTGCTGCGGGATTTCTGCACCCAATAAAAGGGATGTATTATGGATGTAGAAGCCAACCTGGCGCTGTTCCGCGACATGATCCATTGCTGTCACGAGCTCTATCTGTGGATCTATGACAGCGGCTTTCACCTGATTTCCAGCAACTGCCCCGAACAGGACAAGGTCAACGATCTTCTGATGCTGGGCCGACGCCGGGAAGGGTTTGACCAGCAAATCACGGCGAACCATACGCCGATCATTTTCACCAACGAAATTGGCCTGATGTGGATGATGGTGCCCCGGTTTGAAGGGGAGGAATTTTTGCGCCTGTATGTGCTGGGGCCTTTCTTTGTGGACGACACCCCACACAAAACCCTGGAAGCCGAACTCAACAAACATGGACTGAGCATCTCACTGCGTCAGGAATTTCTGCACTTTCTGCGCAGTCTGCCGATTATCAGTCTGAGCCGGATTTTCGAATACGCCATTATGCTGTATTTTTGCATTACCGGCGAAAAAATCACCGTGGGAGATCTGCGCTATTGCGGAAGTGAACAGCATCCTCCCGAAAGCTATCCGCAGCCGGAACGGGCAGATTCCCATGGCACCTATCAGGCGGAACAGGAAATGCTCCGGATGGTCCGGGAGGGGGATCTGAACTATCAGAAGCATATGGACAGAATGTCCGTGACCGGCCAGCTTGGGAAACTGAGCAACGGGGATTCCATGCGGCAGATGAAAAACACCGTGCTGGTCTGCGTTACCCTGTTTTCCCGCGCGGCCATCGAAGGCGGCCTGCCCCCTGAGATCTCCTATTCCCTGACGGATCGCTATTTTCAAAGCATCGAAGCCTGCTCCACCATCTCGGATCTGGTGGAAATCGCCCACACCATGCAGGAAGATTTTATCCAGCGGGTGCACCGCTGTCGTTCCGGCCATCTTTCGGCGCCGATTCAGGCCTGCTGTGAATATATCAGCCTGCATCTGGAGGACAAGCTCACCCTGGAACAGCTTGCACAACAGGTGGGCTATACCGGCTACTACCTGAGCAAAAAATTCAAGCGGGAAGTGGGGCTCACCCCCAATGAGTACATCCGCAAGGCACGGCTGAAACGGGCCGCATTGTTGCTTCGCACCACACAAAAAGATGTGCAGGAAATCAGTGAACAGCTCCAATTCTGTTCCCAAAGCTATTTTGCCGAACACTTTCATCGGTTATTTTCCTGCACGCCAACGGAATATCGCCAGCAAAAAGATTCCAATGGAACCGGAAGCCCGGAAAATCCCCGCCCAGAAAATCGGGCCTCTGCCACAAGATCCCACGAGATTCATTCATAGATGACCGGAACTTGCGGATTTCCGGTCCCTGCTTCAAGCCCACAAAAGGCCATCGGGTTCGGGGTGGTTTTTCCGTTCCGCCAGCGGGGACCGGGCGGAATGCCAATTTTTACAGCGGATGCTGTGGGGGTTCAAAAATGGAAAAGACGACCAGCGAAAAAACAAGGAACAGTGACCGGGAAGGGGTGCTGAATTATGCAGCCCAGCGCTACGGCACCACCCCGGACTACCTCTGGCAGGCGCTGCCGGGGTACGCGGTACTCCGCCACCGGGACAGCGGCAAATGGTATGGGCTGATTATGGACGTACCACGGAACAAGCTGGGTCTGCCCGGCCCCGGCCGGGTGGATGTTCTGGAGGTAAAAGGAGATCCGGTTTCCGGCGGCTCGGTGATGGGGCTGCCGGGCATCCTGCCCGCCTACCACATGGCCAAGGGCAGCTGGCTGTCGGTGCTACTGGACGGGTCGGTCCCGCCGGCTCTGGTCTTTGCCCTGCTGGACGGCAGCTACAACGCCACCGCACCGGCGCAGCATCGGAGCAAGCCCCGGGACCGGGAGGTCTGGATTCTACCTGCCAACCCCCATTACTTTGATCTGGAGGCAGCCTTTGCCCAGAGCCCTACACTGCGCTGGCAGCAGCGGGTGAAGGCCGCTGTGGGGGACATCGTCTACCTGTATGTGACGGCACCGGTCTGTGCGGTGCTCTACCGCTGCCGGGTGGTCCGGGCGGACATTCCCTGGCATTATGACGACGACCGCATCCGCACCGAGCGCGGAATGGACCTGGAACTGCAGCAGCGCTATGCCCCCGACTTTCTGCCGCGGGAAAAGCTGCAGTCCTATGGGGTACGGGCGGTGCGGGGGGCCCGGCACCTGCCCCACCGGCTGGCCTGCCTGCTGGAGGAAGGGTGCAAGGAGCTCTGAAATTTCGGTCATTTTCAACAAAGCATTGACATGATGATTGAAAATTGAAAGTTCTGTAATGGAATCAAGCGATGCACCGAAAAATGCCTGAGCCGCGGCAATGATCGCATCCCGGTGTGGAAAACAGCGAAATGCTCCACTTTTTCTTCCCATAAGAGAAGAACCGTGCCTCCCGGTTTGGGAGACACGGCTCTTGTGTTATGAGGGGAAACGGTCTTACAGATTCTTGACGAACAGCGCCCGGATGGCATTGAGAACGGCCAGGACCATCACACCCACATCGGCAAAGACGGCCAGCCACATGTTGGCAAATCCCAGCGCAATCAGCACCAGGCAGAGGAGCTTGATGCCGATGGCCACCACGATGTTCTGGTAGACAATGCCCAGGCATTTGCGGGAAATCTTGATGGCCTTGGCGATCTGCATGGGGTCATCATCCATCAGCACCACATCGGCGGCCTCGATGGCGGCATCGGAACCCATGGCACCCATGGCAATGCCGATGTCCGCACGGCCCAGCACCGGCGCATCGTTGATGCCGTCGCCCACAAAGGCGAGCTTTTCCTTGCCGTGTTTGGCGGCCAGCAGCTTCTCCACCTGCTCCACCTTGTCCGCCGGGAGCAGCTGGCTGTACACCTGGTCCACCCCCAGTTCGGACGCCACCTGATCGGCCACCCGCTTGGCATCGCCGGTGAGCATGACGGTCTTGCGCACACCGGCGGCCTTCAGGGCCTGGATAGCCGCTTTGGAGGTAGGTTTGACCACATCCGAAATGACAATGTGTCCGGCGTACTGGCCGTCGATGGCCATATGGATGATGGTGCCCACACTGTGGCAGTTGATGTAGTCAATGCCAAGCCGCTTCATCAGCTTGTCATTGCCGGCGGCCACCGTATGGCCGTCCACCTTGGCCAGGACGCCGTTGCCGCTGATCTCCTGGATGTCGGAAACACGGCTGCGGTCAATTTCCTTACCGTAAGCCTTCTGCAGGCTCTTGCTGATGGGATGGCTGGAAGCCGATTCGGCCAGAGCTGCATACTCCACCAGCTTGGCATCTTCCATCTTGCTGTGGTGGATGCCGTTGACCTCAAAGACGCCCTGGGTCAGGGTACCGGTCTTGTCAAACACCACCACACGGGTCTGGGACAGGGTTTCCAGATAGTTGGAGCCCTTCACCAGAACGCCGGCATTGCTGGCGCCGCCGATCCCGGCAAAGAAACTCAGCGGGATGCTGATGACCAGGGCGCAGGGGCAGCTGGCCACCAGGAAGGTCAGGGTCCGGTAGATCCAGGTCTCCCAGGCGGGCGCCTGGCCCAGAGCGAACATCAGGACCAGCGGCGGCAGGATGGCCAGGGCCAGCGCCGCATAGCAGACGGCGGGGGTATAGATCCGGGCGAAGCGGGAGATGAAGTCCTCCGACTTGGACTTGCGGGAGGAGGCGTTTTCCACCAGGTCCAGGATCTTGGACACGGTGGACTCCCCGAACTCCTTGGTGGTCCGGACCTTGAGCACGCCGGTCATGTTGATGCAGCCGCTGATGATGGTGTCCCCGGTCTCCACCTCCCGGGGCAGGGATTCGCCGGTGAGGGCGGCGGTGTTCAGGGTGGAGCTGCCCTCCACCACATCGCCGTCGATGGGCACCTTTTCGCCGGGCTGCACCACGATGACCGAGCCGATGGCCACCTCATCGGGGTCCACCTTCTCCAGCTTGCCGTCCCGCTCCACGTTGGCATAGTCGGGACGGATGTCCATCAGATCGCTGATGTTGCGGCGGCTCTTGCCCACGGCGTAGCTCTGGAACCATTCACCCACCTGGTAGAACAGCATGACGGCGATGGATTCCAGATAGTCACCGTTCTCGTAGATGGCCAGGGCCAGAGCGCCCAGGGTTGCCACGGCCATCAGGAAGTTTTCGTCAAAGACCTGGCCGTTGCGGATGCCTTTGTAGGCTTTGCGCAGAATATCATGGCCGATGATCCAGTAGACCACCAGATAGCAGGCCAGCCGCACCCAGCGGCCCGCGGCGCCCAGCGCATCAAAGGCGGGCGCTCCCAGCACCTGAAGTGCCAACAGCAATACCGTGGCGGCCAGAATCCGCCAGAGCATAACCTTCTGTTTTTTGGTCATTCCGCTGTCGGTCCTGCGGCCGATCCCCTGCAGCACCGCTGCCAGAATCGCCACAACGACCAGCAGAATGTTCACAATCAGTTCCTGCATGGCTTCTGTTCCTTTCTATCCATGGTTTTCTGTGAAAAACGTGGTCTCGCCCTTACAGGTAGATTTCGCAGTCGGGCTCCACCTTCTTGCAGGCCTTGACCACATTCTGCATGACCCCGGCAGGCTCCTGCCCCGCCTGGAACTCCACAATCATCTTCTGGGTCATGAAATTGACGGTGGCCGTCTGGACACCGGCGGTTTTGCGGGCGGCCTCCTCCATCAGGTTGGCACAGTTGGCGCAGTCTACTTCAATCTTATAGCTCTTTTTCATCTTGAATCTCCCTCTCTGTACTATTTAATCATGAACAGTTAAACATTTGTTTAACTGTGACACTATCATATGCTCTGCCCGCTCTCCCGTCAAGATGTTCCGGCCTGTTTCTGCCATTTGGGCAAAGGATTTTTCCGTTTGGGCAAATCCGGGGCGCAAAAAAGCCCTGCGCGGACGGCAGCCGCGCAAGGCTCTGGCAAATGATGATGGCGGAAGCGGCATCGAAGAAAGGATCCCGTTGCTCAGACTTTCTTTCGCTTCCCGGTATTTTCCGACCCCCGTACTTCCTCGTGGTAAAAGTAGTCCACAATCACCGGATGCCCCGGCGTTGCCCGGCCATAGGGCAATTCGTTGTCCACAAAGGGGCAGTCGTTTTCGGCCGCCAATGCGGCGGCCTGCTGCTCCAGCTCCCGGAAATAGCGCCGGTCCCCCTTCTGATAGATGGTCTGGTACAGAGGAACAAGGTCGGGATGCTGTTTCCGGATATGGTCCAGAATCTCCTGTTTGAACCCGCCCCGCAGGTTGAGGTTTTCCAGCCACACCAGGTCACACTGGTTCTTCACCCGGTGGAAGATCGCCGCAAAATCCGTAATGCCGGGGAAGACGGGGGCGATGAAGCAGACGGTACGGATGCCCGCATCGTAGACGGTTTTCATGGCAGCCAGACGCCGCTCAATGCTGACGGCCTTGTCCATCTCCTGACGGAAGGCCTCATCCAGGGTATTGATGGACCAGGAGACGGTGACCTTGCCCAGCTGTTTCAGCAGGTCGATGTCCCGCACCACCAGGTCGGATTTGGTGCAGATGAGGATTTCCGCCCCGCTGCCCCGCAGCTGTTCCAGCAGTTTGCGGGTGTTCTGGAACTGCTCCTCCTGGGGCAGATAGCCGTCGGTCACCGAGCCGATGACCACCCGCTGGCCCCGGTATCTCTGTGGGTTTCTGATCTCCGGCCAGTGTTTCACATCCAGGAAACTGCCCCAGGGTTCGGTATGGCCGGTAAACCGCTTCATAAAAGAGGCATAGCAGTACTTGCAGCCATGGGTACAACCCACATAAGGGTTCACCGAGTAGCCGCCCACCGGCAGGCTGGACTTGGTCATGATGTTTTTTGTCTGGACATCCCGGATCAGGATGCCGTTTTGGGTTATTTCTGCCATTTTTGCTGTTCCTCACGCACGAAGTCACGGAAAACCATCGCCAGAATCAAAGTGTCTAATTGACAGGCCAACACGAAAGCCAATACAATTATTATACCGAGAACAAAATGAGGTTCAAGTACGCAGATGATTTGTACTTGGTACGAAAAACCATACCAATGAGAGGAAGGCAGCGCCATGAATCAACCCATGACCTACGAAGAATTCCAGCGCCGGGTGAGCGGTGTCATTTTGACGGAAAACGGCAACTGCCCGGTGACGCCGGTGATCCAGATGCTCCAGGGGAAATGGAAACTGCAGATCATTTATGAACTGTGTATTCAGTCCCCCATGCGGTTTGGTGAGCTGAAAAAGATGCTGCATCCCATCACCAACACCATGCTGACCAATGCGCTGAAAGAGCTGGAAAGGGACGGCCTGGTGCACCGGGAACAGTACAATGAGATTCCGCCCCGGGTGGAGTATTCTCTGACCGAAAAAGGGCGGGATCTGCTGCCGGTTTTCTATGCCATCTCCCAGTGGGGGATGAAATATATCCCCTGACCTTTGGCAGAGAGGCACAAATCACAGCACCCCGTTTCCGGGACAAGTTTTCCTCTTGCCCGGAAACGGGGTGCTGTCTTAAGATTCAATTTTCTGGTTGCCGGTGGACCAGACAGGGGGCTTCTGGGCAGCCGCCGGGGTGTTCTGGGCCATCACCCCCACCAGGCGATGGGGCTGATAGGCTTCTTCCAGGTACTGGATTTCCTCCGGCGTCAGGACAAGCTCTGTTGCCTTCGCTGCTCCCTCCACATGGTGACGCTTGGTGGCGCCCACCACAGGGGCGGTCACCTTGGTCAGCAGCCATGCCAGGGAGATCTCGGTCATGGTCGCCCCCCGCTTGTCTGCCAGCTCGGCCACACGGCGGATGATGACCTCATCCTGCTCCGCCGTGGCGTCATATTTGAACTTGGCGTAGCTGTCCTCCTCCAGCCGCTTGGAGGTCTCGCCGGGGTGCTTGGAGAGCCGCCCGCCGGCCAGGGCGCTGTAAGGAGTCATGGCAATGTTGTCCTCGGCGCAGAGCCGGGCCATCTCCCGCTCCTCCTCCCGGAACAGCAGGTTGTAGTGGCCCTGGATCGAGACAAACTTGGCAAAGCCCTCCTTGTCGGCCAGGGCGTTGGCCTTGGCCAGCTGGTAGGCAAAGCAGTTGGAGATGCCGATGTAGCGCACCTTTCCCGCCTTGATCACCCGGTTCAGGCCCTCCAGGATGTCATACAGCGGGGTCTGGTAGTCCCACATGTGGTAGATGTACAGGTCGATATACTCCATCCCCAGATTTTTCAGGCTGGTGTTGACCATCTGTTCAATGTGCTGCTGGCCGGAGATTCCCTTTTCGATCTCCTCCTGGGTGCGGGGCAGGAACTTGGTGGCCACCACCACGTCCTCCCGCCGGGCAAAGTCCCGCAGGGCGCAGCCCAGATACTGTTCGCTGGTGCCGCTCTGGTAGGCAATGGCGGTGTCAAAGAAGTTGATTCCCAGCTCCAGCCCATGCCGGATGATTTCGCGGGAATGCTCCTCATCCAGGGTCCAGCTGTGCTGCCCGTTCTTGGCATCCCCGAATCCCATACATCCCATACAGATGCGGGAGACCTTCAGATCGGAATTTCCCAGTTTTATGTACTGCATATCATTGTCTCCTTTTCATCAGGACCGGCTTGGAGAAGCCAGCCGGGTCTCTATTGACATTATAGAATTCATTTGGAGCAATGTCGAATACCGATTCCTTATCGTCCTCTATTGAAAAAACCAATGGTTTTTGCGAGTTGCTCCTTTCTCTGTTTTCGGCATGACAAAAGCCCCGTTCCACACAACCGCATGGAACGGGGCAAAACAAGTGGGAGAATCAGGCCAGCCGATGCTGCTCCAGCCAGACCATCAGGGTGGGCTTTTCCGCCCGGATGCGCTTGGCACGCACCGTGAACACCAGGATGGTCAGCAGCGTGAAGACCACCAGCCAGACCGCCAGGTAAGCCAGGCATCCGGTGACACTCTCGCCGCCGCAGATGGCACGGCGGAAGGCGGTGACGGTGTAGGTGAAGGGCACCCAGTCATGCAGGTACTTCACGAAGGAGCCCGACAGCTCCAGCGGGTAGGTGCCCACCGAGCCGGCCAACTGGATCACCATGAAGACCAACATCAGGAAGCTGCCCACCTTGCCCATCAGGTTGGTGAAGAAGTACATCACCGACATGAAGGTCACCGAGGCCACACAGGCCAC
>CALWNP010000049.1 GCA_944382835.1 uncultured Gemmiger sp. | reverse complement strand
TTGGTCCAAGCTGCAACACGGCCGGTTGAAAAGCCACCTTTTCCCACTGAAAAAAGAATAGATTTTTTCGATATTCTTGAATATGCAAAAAACCAGGCTTCTCCTTTCGGCGAAGCTCAGCTTTGCTATACCCTTTTTTCGAGATTACGCCGGAGTTTTTAACGAAATCTCCACGAAAAACCTTCCGGAATGGAGTTTTCAACAGAAATCGCCATGAAAAAGGGGCTGCTACTCAACTTTCGTTTTGCAACAGCCCCTTTATTGGAATGATATGTTCTTGTGTTATGGAGTGCCTTGCCTTATAATGTAAGAAAATAATCTGATTAGATAAAACGTGAAAAACTGTACAATCTCTCAGACTATTGAAGGGTTGTTCCAAGTACGAGTTACGTGGAGGCAGTTCATGAAAACAAATGACAGACCGCTTACCGATTTGATGAAAGCTGTGGATACCGGTGCAGCACAGTTACCTGATTTTCAAAGAGGTTGGGTATGGAATGATGACCGCATCAAAGCTCTAATTCTAAGCGTGATTCATAACTTTCCAGTTGGTGCGGCAATGTTTTTAGAATATGGAAATGAAAGCATCCATTTCAAGCATAAACCGATTGAGGGCTCAGATGCTGCTCCCAACGCAGAGCCAGATGAGCTGATTCTTGATGGACAGCAAAGATTGACTTCCCTTTACAATGCCCTGTACAGCAAGAAGCCCGTCCATACAAAAACAGATAAAGGTAAAGAAATAGATAGATATTATTATCTGAACATCGAAAAGGCAATCGATCCAAGTTCTGACGATGAGGAAATTGTAATTTCTGTCCCTGCAACGAAACAGGTTACATCTGACTTTGGCAGAAAGATCGAACTGGACCTCTCGACCAGACAGGATGAATTCCGGATGAAGATGTTTCCGCTGAACATTATTTTAAATTCCGGGGAAGAACAGGGATGGCAAAACGAATATTATGCCTATTACAATTATGATCCGGCAATTATCCGTCAGTTCACCGAGCTTTTCTCAAAAATAATGATGCCAACACAAAAATACGCGATGCCGGTTATTTTGTTGGACAAGGAGACCCCGAAAGAGGCTGTGTGTCAGGTCTTTGAAAATGTGAATACTGGCGGCGTTTCTTTGACGGTTTTTGAACTTGTCACCGCAATTTTTGCGATGGATGATTTCCCGCTGCGTGAGGACTGGAAAAACCGTCAGGAAAAGTATTTCTCAGGGGATTTATTGGATATTGTAACAGCCACAGATTTCCTTACAGCTCTTACGCTTCTCACTTCGTTCAAAGCAGGAGGGACCGTGAGCTGCAAAAAGAAGGATGTACTGGCTTTAAAGCTAACAGCATATACAAAATATGCAGACGATCTCTGTATTGGTTTCACTGTTGCAGAAAAGCTATTGAAAGAAGAACGGATATTTTCAAGTCGTGATCTTCCGTATAGCACACAGCTGATTCCTCTCGCTGCCATTTGCACTGTTTTGCTGGAAGGCAACAAGATTTATACCACTACTGTCAAAAATATGGTAAAGCAATGGTATTGGTGTGGCGTTTTTGGCGAGCTGTATGGCTCGGCAAATGAGACAAGATATGCCAATGACATAGCACAGGTTATTAAGTGGATCACAGACGGGGGAGAACTCCCAAAAACAATCAAGGATTTCTTCTTCAATCCGACGCGCCTTCTCAGTTTGCAGTCGAGACAGTCGGCGGCGTACAAGGGTATTATGGCGTTAATTCTTAAGAACCATGCCCGTGATTTCATTTCCGGTGCAGAGATGGACTTCTCAACATATTCAAACGAAAAAATCGATATTCATCACATCTTTCCAAAGGGTTACTGTACCGGACAAGGCTATGACAAGAACAAATGGAACAGTATCGTGAACAAAACACCGATTTCCGCAAGCAGCAATCGTGAAATAGGCGGTGTTGCACCGTCCGTTTATCTTAGAAAGCTCGAAAAGAAAGGCTCTGTATTGCCATCCGATTTGGATAATTATGTGGAAACTCACTGGATTGACCATAATCTGCTTAGAAATGATGAGTTCCCAGGCTTTATGATTGACCGAGCCAAGAAATTGTTGCGTGCCATTGAAGCAGCTACCGGTAGAACAATATCTGGAAAGAATTCTGATGAAGTGCAACAGGTGTTTGGAGCCTCGCTAAATTAACTTTATAGATACGGAAATTTCCAAATATGGGATACTGAAAAACAGAATTTCCGAAAAATATGTGGGTGTCTGGAAAGGCTGCCCGGTCCAATTTGACAGAAAGATATCTCACGCTTACGACAAAAACCATTTTTATACCAAAAGGGGCCTGCCTCCCGCAACGGGAAGGGCAGGCCCCTTGGTGTATCGTGTTATCGGTTGGTTCCTTCCAGCGGCCACAGGGTGGCATTGGTGTTCTCCAGGGTGAGGGACACCGGGCCGGGGGCGGGGAAGTACCGGGTGGTGAGGGTGTAGCGCCCGCCGTTGAGGAAGATCTCCAGGCTGGAGCAGTCTCCCAGCACCCGGATCTCGCGGCAGGGGGCGTCCAGTTCCACCGTCCGCCGGTCCCGGCCGCTGCCCAGGGCATCATCGGTGAACCGCAGTTCCACACTGCGCTGGCGGCAGCACAGCTCCAGCCCGCCGGCAAAGACCAGCCGGAAATCCCCCTTGGGATGGGCCTCCAGCTCAAAGCAGGGGTCCACCGTGGCGGTGCTGCCCGCTTCCAGCGCCCGGGCTTCGCCCCGCAGGGTCTGCAGCTCCCGGGCAGGGTTCTGGCACAGCACCCCGTCGGCATCCCGGGTCAGCTCCCGGGGCACCGTCAGACAGTTCTGCCAGCCGTAGTCGGCGGTGGGGCAGGTGTAGTCGGCGTCGGGCATGGCCATCCAGCCGAACTGCAGCCGCCGTGCCCCGTCCAGAAAACTCTGGGGAGCATAGTAGTCAAAGCCGTGGTCCATGGGGCGGTAATCCCCCAGGGTGCAGGCGCCCTTCCAGTCACCTTCCACTGGGAAATACCCGCAGCCATACTTGTTCTGGCAGGGGATGCCCTGGGGCGACACCGGCAAATACCACTGCCCGTCCAGCTGGAACAGGTCGGGGCACTCCCACATATAGCCGAAGGGTTCGGCGGTGGTCAGGATGTTGCAGAGCTGCCAGTGATACCGGTCCTCGCTCTGGAGGATGACCACTTCGCCCTTGTCCTCCAGGGTGCGGGCGCCTAGCACCAGGTAATACCGCCCGTCCTGGGCCCAGACCTTGGGGTCCCGCACATGGCAGGACAGCCCGGCGGGGTAGTCCCGGTTGTGCATCAGGCACTCCTTGGTGTCAATCTGCATACAGTCCCGGCTGGTGGCCAGACAGAGGTTGTTCTCCCGGCCGGTGCGGATGTGGTCGTAATCCCCGGGCAGCTTGATGTTGCCGGTGTAGAACAGCCACAGCCTGCCGTCCTCGTAGAGGGCCGAGCCGGAGTAGGCCCCGTGGCAGTCAAAGGGTTCGTCGGGGTAGAGCATCACCGGGTGCTGCTGCCAGTGCAGCAGGTCGGTGCTGGTCACATGGCCCCACATCTTGACCCCACCCGCGGGGTTGAGGGGGCTGTACTGGTAAAAGACGTGGTAGGTGTCGCCCACCTTGCACAGCCCGTTGGGGTCGTTCAGCCAGCCCACCGGCGGCTGAATGTGGTAGCGCTGCCGGTGGGGGTCAGCGGCGGCCTTGGCGGCGCCCAGCCCCTCCACCAGGGGCACGATACGTTTCAGATCCCGTTGCAGTGCGTTCATTCGGCAGCGTCCTCCGGTTTCCAGATGATCCAGGTGACCACAAAGGCCACCACAAAGGCGATGGCGATGGTGATGATATACTGCAGTGGGCTCTGCAGGCAGAGCAGCACGCCGAAGATGCCGGTGACGCCGGTGCCGGTGGCGCCCAGCCCGACGATGCTGGCGTAGAGGGCGCCGCAGGCGCCGCCGGCCAGACCGCCCAGGAAGGGCTTGAAGTAGCGCAGGTTGACGCCGAAGATGGCGGGCTCGGTGATGCCCATGCAGGCGCTCAGGGCAGAGGGCAGGGCCATGGATTTGACCTTGGCGTTCTTGCTCTTGAGGGCCACGGCCAGGGCGGCGCCGCCCTGGGCCATGTTGGCGGCGCTGGCCAGGGGCAGCCAGTAGGTGACGCCGTACTGGGCCAGCTGGCCCAGGTCGATGATGGTGTACATGTGATGGATGCCGGCCACCACCGTGATGGCGTACAGACCGCCCATCACAAAGGCGCCGATGCCGAAGGGCAGGGTGATCAGGGCCTGGACCCCGCCGATGATGCCGTTTTCAATGGTGGTGAAGATGGGACCGATGACCGCCAGGGTCAGGTAGCCGGTGACAAAGACCGAGACCAGCGGGGTGACAAAGAGGTCGATCATGGCGGGCACCACCTTGTGCAGCCGCTTTTCGATCTGGCACATCACCCACACTGCGATGATGACCGGGATGACGTGGCCCTGGTAGCCCACCAGAGGCACCTTGTACAGCCCGCCGAAGACCGGCTGCATCACCTGGATGCCACCAGAGACGGTCCAGGCGTTCTGCAGGTCGGGGTGAATCATGATCATGCCGATGACGGCGCCCAGGAACTGGTTGCCGCCAAAGACCTTGGCCGCCGCCACCGCGATGAGGATGGGCAGGAAGGTGTAGGCGGTGTTGGAGAACAGCGAGGCAAAGACGTAGATGGAGCCGGAAGTATCGATGTGCAGGAAGTTGTTGTTGACCATGAAGTCCAGCGCTTCCATAATGCCCATCAAAAAGCCGGAGGCCACGATGGCGGGAATAATGGGCACAAAGATGTCGCCCAGGGTCTTGATGAGTCGCTGGGGTAGGGGAGCCTTGGCGGCGGCCACCCGCTTCACATCCTCCTTGGTGCCGCCCTGCACACCGGACAGGGCGATGAAGGCGTCGTAGACGTTGTTGACGATGCCGGTGCCGAAGATCACCTGCAGCTGGCCCTGGGCTTCAAAGACGCCCTTGGCCCCCTCGGCGTTTTCCAGCGCCTTCTTGTCCACCTTGCTGTTGTCGGCGATCACCAGACGCAGACGGGTGGCACAGTGGGCCGCCGAGACAATGTTCTCTGCGCCGCCCACCGCGTCCAGCACCTGCTGCGCGGACTTTTTGTAATCCATAACCTTTTCTCCTTTCGTGTGCGAAACCGATCCCAGACCATGCGGAGCATGGCTCCAGGAATCCGGCATCATTTCCTTTGCTATGTATCAGTATATACATCCGGGCGGCAAATTTCCATTCGCACAAAAACCAAAAGCGAGGCAAAAGTGTTATCGATTTCATAAAGTTTCAGATCCGGGCACCGGTCATTCCGCCCAAAAGTTCCCCTGGGGCAGGGCGTCGCCGGTGGAGCTGCGGGGGATCAGGGCATAGTCCAGCACCTGCCCCTCCACCGGGGTGTGGGGATGGGCCAGCTGGTCCAGCAGCCGCTGGGCGGCGATCTGGCCTGCGGTGCGGTAGTGAAGCTGGACACTGGTCAGCGGTACCGAGGCCACACGCCCCGCCTCGCTGTTGCCCACGGCGGCCAGCATCAGGTCCTCGGGAACCCGGATGTGGTGGGTGCGGCAGTATTGCAGCGCTCCGATGGCGATGGAATCGGTTGCACAAAATAGGCAGTCGATGTCGGGGGCCCGGGTCAGCAGGGCGGCGGCCTGCTCGTAGCCGGATTCCATGTCAAAGGCGGCAATGGCCATCCGGGTGGGCTGGGGGTAAAGCCCGGCGGCCTGCAAAGCGTCCTCGTAGCCCCGGCGGCGGTCCAGCCCTGCGGCCTTGTCCATCATGGTCACCCCCAGAAAGCCGGGGTGCTTCCGCCCCTTGGCCAGCATGTGAGCGGTGGCGGCCCGGGCGGCGCCCCGGTCGTCGTGGGAGATGCAGCAGAACCCCGGATACTGCTGGCCCAGAATCATCAGCGGCAGCCGCAGACTGCCCAGCACGGTGCGGTGCTCGGCGGTGAAGATGGTGGCAATGAGGATCACCCCGTCCACCGTGTTGCGCTGCAGCAGGTTCAGAGCCGAGAGCTCCCGGGTGTTGTCGTTGGCGGTGTTCACCAGCAGCAGCTGGTAGCCGTTCTGGTCCAGCACATCCGAGATGCCCTCCACCATCCGGGCACAGCTCTCGCTGGACAGCTTGGGCAGGATCACCAGCACCTGGCGGGTGCGGCGGGTACGCAGCATCTGGGCCTGCAGGCTGGGATGGTAGCCGGTGGCCTCCACCGCATTGGCGATGAGATCGCGCTTTTCCTGGCTGAGATAGCCCCCGTTGAAATACCGGCTGACTGCCGCCTTGGAAACCCCGGCATAGGCGGCAAATTCGGTGATGTTCATGCTGTGTCCTCCCTTGGCGGGTTGTGTGAAACCCATTTCAGTTTTTGCGTTTCCAGTGTACCCCGTGCCCCGGCATTTTGCAAGATCCGACAAAAATTTCTTTTTGGCCGGCCGGCGGGCAAACGAAAAACCGCCCCCGGCGGGCGGCAGGCCCGGGCGGGAGCGGTTCGGGATCGGAAGGGGCAGCTTACATGCCCAGGAAGAAGCGGCAGAACAGGGCGGCCACCACAGCCCCCACAAAGGGCGCGGTGCCGGGCACCAGCAGACCGTACTGCCAGTCGTTGTCGGCCTTGTTGCGGATGGGCAGCACCTGGTAGGCCAGGCGGGGGCCCAGGTCACGGGCCTGGTTCATGGCGAACCCGGTGGTGCCGCCAAAGCCCATGCCCACGGCCCAGACCAGCAGGCCGACGCCCACCGGCAGCCAGGGCTCATAGTTCTGGGCGATGCAGAGGATGGCGATCAGAAAGACCGAGGTGGCAAAAGCCTCCACAAAATAGTTGCGGGGCAGGTCCCGCATGGGCGGGTTGGTGGAGAAGATGTTGCGCACTGCGATGGGGTCCACCTCGTTTTCGCTGGCGCGGAACTGGTCGGCGTACATCACATAGCAGATCAGCGCGCCCACAAAGGCACCGGCCATCTCGGCAATCACATAGGGGACAAAGGCGGTCCAGGGGATCATCCCCAGGATAGCCTGGGCCAGCGCCATGGCCGGGTTGATGCAGACCCCGCCAAAGATGATCAGCACCACCGAGATGCCAAAACCCCAGGTGGTGATGGCAAACAGATGACCGGAACCCCGGTACTTGCTGTTTTTCAGCACCTCGTCACAGTGCACCCCGACACCGAAGACGATCATCAGACCGGTGCCGAGAAATTCCGCAATCACATTATGTAACATGGTTTACCTCCTGTGAATTTTACTGCACGATCACCGACAGGCCATCGGGAATGACCGCAACCTTGGCGTTGCTGCCCATCCGCAGCAGGGCGCGGGCCAGGGCCTCGTCCACGTTGGGGACCAGTTCCAGATGCAGGCGGGCGGCGATCTTGGGATCCAGCAGGTCGGAGACCAGAATCACATGGTACTTGACCAGAATGCGGGCCAGAATCTGGCTGGTCCACTGCTCAGGCACCGTTTCCAGCCGCGGGGTGGCGATGGCCTGCTGCAGGAAAGCCTCGGGGGAGGCTGCCTTGGCGATGTTGTCGTAGAAGGCCTGACCGCCATGGCCGTCCCGGCAGCCGGCCACCATGATGATGATGCCGCCCTCCCGGACGGTGGCTTCGGCGGCGGTCATTCCCTTGACGGCCTGGTAGACGTTCTGGTCCAGCGGATAGCCGCCGTTGGTGGTCACCGCGATGTCGCAGGGCACCTTGTCCACCCGGGCCAGGTCCCGCACAAAGTTGCAGCCGGCCAGATGGGCCTGCTCCACATCACCGGCAAAGGAGCCGATGATCTGCTTTTCCTCGTTGAGGACGACGTTGAGGATGAAGTCCAGCTTGGCGGCATGGGCGGCAAAGACCATGTCGGCATGGATGCGGTTGTGGTCCAGGTTGCCGGTGCGGCATTCGGGGGAGTTGATGAACTCGCCGCAGTGGTTGGCCTGGATGGTCTTGTAGCTGGAGATGCCGGGCAGCACCGCCTTGCGCCCGCCGGAGAAGCCGGCGAAGAAGTGAGCCTCGATGAAGCCCTCGGCCAGCAGCAGGTCGGCCTCCACCGCCACACGGTTGATCAGGCAGTGGCCGCCGCTGGGCAGCACACCCACATCCACCATGGCGGAGTCATCCCGGGCGTCGTGCATCACGATCTCCTCGTGGTCCACAATCTCCTGGCCGTACTTGGCGATCAGTTCCTCCCGGGTGGAAGCGCGGTGGAAGCCGGTGGCAACCAGGATGCGGATGCGGGCGTCGGGCGCCACGCTGCGCAGACGCCGCAGCAGGATGGGGGTGATGATGGCCGACGGCACCGGACGGGTGTGGTCCGAGCTGATGATGACGATGTTCTTTTTGCCCACGGCCAACTCCTCCAGCCGGGGCGAGCCGATGGGATGATCCAGCGATTCCTCCACCAGCTGCGCGCCGGTGGCCTTGGGTTTGTAGTCTGCCTGGCGGGAGACGAGAATCCCGGCCAGGTTGTCCTCGGGCACATGCAGGGTCTGGGTACCTGTATCGTAAGGCAAGCTGATCTCTTTCATGGATGGACACTTCCTTTTGACAAATTGAATGAAAAATTGCGCTTGTTTTTTGCGAACTCACCAAGTTTAGCACCTTTCCCCTGGACAAACCACCCCAAAAGATGGTATCATTTGTTACAGAAATGCGGCGCAGGCAACGCCGGCGAAAGGAGAGGGATGGGATGGACAGCAATGCCTATCTGTTACAGCAGCTGAATCGCTGGGGCTACACCCCCGAGGAGCGCCCCCGCCACACCTATCTGGCCTACTGTGGGCTGGACCAGCCCTTTACCTATGTGCTGGCCCACGGGGTGGTCAAGACCAGCATCATCCTGAAAAACGGCCGGGAGTTCAACATTGCCTATCTCCAGGGCCCCTCCATCATCTCGCTGCTGCGGGACGAGGTCTCGGCCTATACCAGTGCCCCCTTCAACATCCGGGTGGAGAGTGACCGGGCGCTGTTTTACCAGGTACCCCGGGTGGAGCTGTGGCAGAACCTGAACCACGACCCCGGCCTGCAGCAGTATGTCAAGGAGTATTACCGCCGCCGCTGGGGAGAGAGCATCCGCAACCAGCAGCTGCTGGCCATGAACAGCAAGCGCGGGGTAATCTGCGGCTTTCTGCGCAGCCTGGCCGGGCAGTTCGGCCGCCCGGAGGAGGACGGCGTCCTCATCGACCTGGTGGTGCCCTATGAGGACATCGCTGGATTTTGCGGCATCTCCACCCGCAACAGCGTCAATCGACTGATCTCCGAGCTGCGCCGGGACGGCCTGGTGGAGCTGCGGGGCCGGCATTTTTTCATTCCCTCGCTGGACCGGCTGGGGGAGGAAATTGCCGAATAACAACAACCAACCATCCTCTTCGGTTTGTCGGCCCCATGGTACACGGACCCGAGCGGAATGAAGCGGGTACCGCGGAAAGGCAGACCGATGACGGGATTCAGAGCATTGTATAATTTGTTGTGGGGGGATCTGGTGCAGATCTCGCTGCCGGGGGGCAGCCGCCTGGGGCTTTCGCTGCTGGTGCTGGTGTTGGTGCCGGCGGGGGTGTACTTCACCCTGTGCACCCGGTTTCTGCCCTTCCGCCTCTTCCCCGAAATGCTGCGGGTTACCCTGCACAGCAACCGCAAACCCGGCCGGCAGGGCATCTCGGGCATTCAGGCCCTTATCGTCTCCACCGCCTGCCGGGTGGGGATGGGCAACCTGGTGGGGGTGGTGGCTGCCATCTCGGCCGGGGGCGCGGGTGCGGTCTTCTGGATGTGGATCATGGCGCTGCTGGGCGCCTCCACCGCCTTTGTGGAGTCCACCCTGGCCCAGCTCTACAAGCAGCCCGACCCGCTGTACGGCGGATGGCGGGGCGGCCCGGCCCGGCCTACTACCTGCACCATCTGTTTGCCCGGGGCCGGCGGCGGTCGGTGCTGGCCAGCCTCTTTGCCCTGTCGGGGCTGGTGTGCTGGTGCGGCATCAGCCAGGTCACCGGCAACTCCATCACCTCCGCCTTCCGCAATGCCTTCCACATCCCGCCGCTGGTCACCGCCCTGGTCTTTGTGGCGGTGGCAGCGGGGATCGTGCTGCGCAAAAACGCCACCGTCCGGGTGCTGGATGTGATGGTGCCGGTGATGGCGGCCTGTTACTTCTTCCTGACCCTCTTCATCATCCTGACCAACGCCGCCCAGCTGCCCCAGGTCTTTGGACGCATCTTTGCCGAAGCCTTCGGTCTGCGCCCGGTGGTGGGGGGCGGCATCGGGGCGGTCATCATGAACGGCACCAAGCGGGGGCTCTTCTCCAACGAGGCGGGGTCCGGCTCGGCCCCCTGCGCCGCGGCCGCCGCCGACCTCGGCCACCCGGTCCAGGCCGGGCTGCTGCAGGCGCTGGGGGTCTTCATCGACACCATCCTGATCTGCAGCTGCTCGGCCATGATCATGCTCCTCACCCCCGAGGAGCTGACCCGGGGGCTGGAGGGGATGGACCTGCTGCAAACTGCCATGGGCTACCACCTGGGGCCCTTCGGGGCGGTGTTCATCGCGGTGATTCTCTGCCTGTTCAGCTTTTCCACCTTTTTGGGCATCCTGTTCTACGCCCGGTCCAACGTGGCCTATCTCTTCGGGGACCACTGGCTGGCCCAGACCCTGTACAAGCTGGTGGCCCTGGCCATGCTCTTTGTGGGCGGGCTGGCGGCCTACCAGTTCGTCTGGGACCTGGGGGATGTGGGGGTGGGGCTGATGACCCTCTTCAACATGGTGGCCCTGGTGCCCCTGGCCCCCAAGGCGCTGGAGGCCCTGCGGGACTACGAAGAAAACGAGAAGAAATAACCATCAGGCGGCTTCCCTTTGGCCGGGAGGCCGCCTGTTTTTTGGGAGCCAGAACCCGCACCCCGAAAAAAATTCGCTTTTTCCCCCAAGAGGAAATTGACATTTCCGCTTTAGAGTGATAAAGTGAGTCTAAACCGATGACAGGGTGTGAGTACCCCCGGGAAAGGCCTTCCAGAGAGCCGCGGCAGGTGAGAGCGCGGCAGGCGGGAACCGAGGCGAATGGGCCCCAGAGGGCAAGCTGAAGTGAGTAGGCACGCCGGAGAGCAACCTCCGTTACCAAAGAACGCGTATGTTGGTACGCAAGAGAGGATACGGCAAAGCCGTATCAAGCCGGGTGGTACCGCAGGAGTTTACTTTTATAGCTCTTGTCCCTGCAAGCAAAGCAGGGACAAGGGCTTTTTTGTTTGGGAAAGGAGCAGCAACAGATGAAACTGGAAAACTACGAGGTGCATCTCCCCAACTATTCCATCGGGGATCAGATCTACGACAAAATCGGGCCGGTGTGCGAATCCTACGGCAGCAAGGTGCTGGTCATCGGGGGCGAAAAGGCCCTGGCGGCCGCCTACGACAAGATCTGCCGCTATGTGGCACAGACCAAGCTGCAGATCATCGGCAAGGTGCTCTACGGCAAGGACTGCACCTATGACACGGTGGAGCGGCTGCGGCAGATGCCGCTGTACCAGCAGGCCGACATGGTCTTTGGGGTGGGGGGTGGCAAGGCGCTGGACACCGTCAAATGCCTGTGCATCCCCGACGACAAGCCGGTGTTTGCTTTTCCCACCATCGCCTCCAACTGTGCGGCCTGCACCTCGGTGTCCATCATGTACCGGGAGGACGGCAGCTTCCTCAAGCCCCACTTCTTTGTCCGGCCAGTGATGCACGCCTTCCTGGATACCGAGATCATGGCCAAGGCCCCCAGCCAGTACATGTGGGCGGGCATCGGGGACACCTACGCCAAGTATTACGAGGCGATGATCTCCTCCCGGGGGGAGCAGCTGGAGCACTTCACCGCCCTGGGGGTGGCGGTGAGCGTCATGTGCCGGGACCCGCTGCTCCGCTACGGCAAGCAGGCGCTGGAGGACCACAAAAAGGGGCTGTGCAGCTACCCGGTGGAGCAGGTGATTCTGGCCATTGTGGTCACCACCGGCATTGCCTCCATCTTCCTGACCAAGGATTTCACCCCCGATTACAACAGCGGCCTGGCCCACGCGGTGTTCTACGCCCTGACCTCCTACCCGGTGATCGAGCAGCGGCATCTCCACGGCGAGGTGGTGGGCTTCGGGGTGCTGCTGGCCCTGCTGGTGGACCATCAGGAGGAAGAGTTTGAAAAGATCTACCGGCTCAACCGGGCGGTGGGGCTGCCGGTCTCGCTGGAACAGATTGAGATTACCCCCGACCAGTGGCAGGAATGTCTGGACCGGATCCCCACCATGTCGGACATTGCCCACTATCCCTACCGCGTCACCGCCGCCATGCTGCAGGACGCCATGCACAAGCTCCAGGAAAGGGTGAGAAAGGATGAAAAAGACTAACGCAGGCGCAGCCGTTCTGGGGGTGGCCTTTGTCTGGTTCACCACCCACTTCGGCGGCGGGTTCGCCTCGGGGGCGCAGATTTACAGCTACTTTGTGCGGTACGGCGCCTGGTGCCTGGTGATGCCGGTGCTGGCCATGCTGTACAACACGGTCTTTTTCGCATACAGCCTGCGGTTTGCCCGCAAGCATCAGGTCTATGATTACCGGTCCTACAACAACGCCTTTTACGGCCGGTTTGCCCCGGTGTTTTCCAACCTCTTCGAGCTGCTGTATCTCTGCGTCATGTGCGTGGCCCCGGCGGTGGCCTTTGCCACCGGGGGTGCCACCTTCAGCGCACTGACCGGGCTGCCCTACCTGCTGTGCACCCTCCTCATCGGGGCGTTCATCTTTGTGGTGGCGATCTTCGGCACCGACCTGGTGCGGCAGGTGGCCTCGGTGCTCTCGGTCTGCATCATCGCCGGGCTGGTGGTGGTCTACCTGCCCAACATCCTGGCCAACCGCGCCGCCATCGCGGGGGCGGTGGCCAGCATGAACACGGCGGGGCTTTCCCCCTGGGATGCCCTCTACTCCGCCTTTTTGTACGGCACCTTCCAGCTCTCCAACATTGCGGTCTTCGTCCAGCACGCCCAGTCCTTTGACAAGCCGGGGGAGGCGGTGAAGAGCATGGGGGTGGGCTTTGTGGTCAATGCGCTGCTCATGGTCATGGTGGTGCTGGGGCTGATGACCGTCTACCCCGACGCCGCCTCCCAGAGCGTGCCCACCCTTTATATGGTGCAGAATGGGGTGGGGGCCTCCTTCATGACCCCGCTGATCTCGGTGCTGATCATCCTGGGGGCGGTATCCACCGCGGTGAATATGGTGGCCGCCATGGTCAAGCGGCTCTGCGGCGAAACCAAAGCGGCAGGGCACTTCCACATCTCCCAAAAGCAGGTCATCGCCGCGCTGGTGTGCTGTGTGGCGGATTTCGGCATTGCCCAGTTCGGCCTGCTGACCCTGATTCAGAAGGCGTACAGCGCCATCGCCTACCTGGCCATCCCGGTGATTCTGGTGCCCTATCTGGTCCACATGGTGGCCACCCGCATGGACACCAAAGAATCCCGCTAGCCGCCCCTTGCCAGCCTCTGCGCCGTCCTTTATAATGAAGACAGGAAGAAAGGCCGGGTCCCTCTGCAAAGAGCCCGGCCGCGGACGGCATCTTTCCACCCGCGTACAGCGGGGGAGAGGACAGAAAGATTAACTATTAAGTGTCAACCCACAAAATGAATGGTGGTGAAGAGAAAAGATGTCTCAGAAAGGGTATAGCAAAGCTGAAGTCTTGTCAGACCCCTGCTGGCTATTCGAGTAGTTGCACTCAAGCCGCTAAGCAATATGGCCGCCTGGATTTCTCCATGGCAAATATCAGACGAACCAACTTTTTGGCAGCGTGAGAAAGAGCGACATTGTAGTGCTTGCCCTCCGCCCGCTTCTTAGCAAGATAGGCAGCAAAGGTTGGGTCCCAGTGGCAGACATACTTGGTCGCGTTGTAAAGGGCGTAGCGTAGGTATCGAGAGCCACGCTTTTCCATGTGTGGGTAACAATTTTTGAGCTGCCCGGACTGGTAAGTAGAGGGAGACATCCCGGCATAAGCCAATAGCTTGTCCGGGGAATCAAAACGGGTGAAGTCGCCAACCTCAGCAAAGATCATGGCGGCCATTCGGAATCCAAGACCTGGGATCGTGGTAATGGGAGAATTAAGTTCATCCATAATGGCTTGAATCTGCTCTTCAATTTCAACGATTTCGTCGTCCAGCTCTCGGATGAGCCGGATGGTGTGCTGCAATTCAAGAGACTTGGCGGGCATCCAGGAGCCAATAGAGTTTCTGGCAGCATCTCGGATTTCAAGAGCCATGTCCCGCTTGTAGTGGCCTTTGGAAGCCGTTTCAAGCAGTGCTTTCAGCCTCATCAAATGGGCAGCGGCAATCTGTTTGGCACCGGGAAACTCCGCCAGCAGGGCGTAGACAGAGGCAATATGTAGAGACGGAACGAGCTTTTCCAGTTCGGGGAACAGGATGCAGACCAATCGGGAAATAGAGCTTTTCAGCTTGGCGCGTTCTTTCACCTTGTCAAAACGGTATCTGGTCAGTGACTTTAGCTCCTCATTGTGGTATGCTGTGTCCGTGTAGGGTTTGAGGCCCGCATCGGATAACAGCATAGAAGCAATCGTTCGTGCATCCACCCGGTCGGTTTTGGTCTTTCTAAGGCTAAGGCTCTTCCGGTAAAGGTTTGTGCGTAAGGGGTTCAAGACATAGGTGGCCAGACCGTTGTCAAGAAGAAACCAAAGCAGATTGTAGCTGTAATGTCCGGTTGCCTCAAGCCCTACTTTCATTTTGTCCTGTGGTGTGGTGCAGTCCTGGATTCTCTGCAACAGGCAGTTGAACCCATCCATTGTATTGGGGATAGTGAACACATCCACCAGGAATTCCCCCTCCGAACTGAGAATGAAGCAATCATGCTTATCCTTTGAGACATCAATACCAACAGAAACTACCATAGAAAACCCTCCAGCGGTTAGATTTGTGATGCTGCATCCACAGTGCACCTTACTTTTGTAGCCTTGTTCCACATAAACCGTCTGGCGGTATTTAACTGATTAACAAAATTGTAAGGGGCTGTGGTCGGAACCTTTCTGGAACCATCTTGTGGTAGGAGGTTTGCACCGATCCACAGCATCCCTTACAGTGTAGCACAGCCCTTGGAGAGGGGCTCTAATAACTACTACTCCAAATCATACAGGGGACGCTACGCTTCCCCTGCGCTGGCTGCCGCCAGCTACCCTTTTGTGGACTTGCCAT
>CALWNP010000048.1 GCA_944382835.1 uncultured Gemmiger sp. | reverse complement strand
ACCGCCGTGTACCGAACGGTACGCACGGTGGTGTGAGAGGACGGCTGCTCAACTAATGGGTAGCCTCCTACTCGATTGTTTGTTTATGCCGCCTCGGTGCGGATGGTGATGCTGTTGATCACCGGCTGATCCTCGGGGGCGATGGTGCCGTTGTCGTCGGTGGGCTGAGCGGAATCACAGATCTCGTCCACAATGTCCATGCCATCGGTCACATAGCCGAAGACCGCGTAGCTGCCGTCCAGATAGGTGCTGTCCTCCTGAACGATGAAGAACTGGGAGCTGGCGCTGTCATAGTCGCTGCTGCGGGCCATCGAGACGGCGCCCCGGGTGTGGGACAGGTCGTTCTCAAACCCGTTTTCGCTGAATTCGCCGGGGATGGTGGTGCCGGACCCGCCGGTGCCGTCCCCGTTGGGGTCACCGCCCTGCATCATGAAGCCGTCGATGATGCGGTGGAAGGTCAGCCCGTCATAGAAGCCCTCCTCGGCCAGATTGACGAAGTTGTCCACCGTCTGGGGGGCGGCGTCCGGTTCCAGCTGGACGGTGACGGTGCCGTAGTCTGCAATGTCGATGTCGGCGTAGAGGGTTTCCTCGGCCGAGGTCTCGGGGGTGGCCACAGTGGTAGCATCGGTTTGTTCCGCTTCGGTGCTGTCGGCGGCGGTCTCCTGGGTGGAGGTTTCGGTGGTGGCCTCACTGTCGGTATCCTTGCCGCTGCCGGAGGTGCTGATCATAAAGGCACAGGCAATGGCGATGACCAGCACCAGACAGACCGCCACCACCACCGCGGTGATCTTGGCAATGGGCAGGGTGAGGAGCTTCTGCCAGGAGGAATCCTCCCCGAAGCTGTCGATTTCGGCCCGGATCCGGGCATCGGCCTCGGCGGGGATAGTGGCACTGTGGGCAGCGTCGGTCAGCAGTTTGCGGGCCTGCTTGCGGGTGTCATCGGAGACTGCGTCCGCTGTATCTGCCAGCTGGGCGGCAAGGTACTGCTCGGCCGAGTCCAGCCGGGCCGCTCGCATCCACTGCTTGAACTTGAGCACCTGGGCGCAGCCGCTGTCCTCCATCTCGCCCACGGCTTCCAGCAGATAGATATACCGCTCCACCAGGGTGAGCTGTTTGAGCCCCTCTTCCAGCCGCTGCAGAGGCGTGAGGCCGGAAGTGGTTTCAGCCTTTGCTGGTGCTGATCCCTGATGGGTCTGAAAGGCACGGGGATTCTTGGCTAGGGTGATGCCGGAACACTGCCGTGCCACCAGGGTGAGCAGAAGGCGGCGAAATTCCGTCTCGGTCTGGACCGGTTTTTTGGAAATCTGATGCCACAGATCCTTGAAGATCCGGGGCAGGAGGGTGGCAGCGTCATCCTCCGCCTGCAGCAGATGGCGGCAGAGGTAGTAGGTCAGAGGACCATATTGTTCATACAAGGCCAACATCGCCCGCTTGTCGCGGTGGGAGGCCTTTTGGGGTTGATTGCTCACAACAGTTCTTCCTTTCCATACCTTTTTTTTCATGATACTCCGAAATCCTGACAAAAAAGTGAAAATCGCAGGGCTAAAATGTTAAAGAGTGGTGAAAGTTTCCCTCTTTCCAACTGTGCAGGAGTATTGTGTGTGGAAAAGATTTTCTCCGGACATAATAATAGAACCGTAGTATTAAAGGAAAGAAGGCTCGCTCCATGGACTTACAAAGAGAACTGAAAGAATACCGCACCTATCTCTTGGAACGAGAGCGAAGCGAAGGTACGGTGGAAAAATATCTTCGGGATCTGGAACGGTTTTTTCGGGAAACCGAAGACAGGGACCAACTCAGTCATGCTTTCGTGGTGCAGTGGAGGGATGACCTGGTGGCAAAGGGATACGCGCCGGTGAGCGTCAACGCCATGCTGGCGGCGGTCAATGGTTATTTCATCTTTCGCAACCGGAGAGATTGCTGTGCCCGTCCGCTGCGGGTGCAGCGGCGCGCCTTCTGTGATGCAAACCGGGAACTGGGCCGGGGCGAATATCTCCGTCTGGTACAGGCGGCACAGACCCGCAAACAAAAGCGCCTGCTGTTGATTCTGCAGACCCTGGCTGCAACAGGAATTCGGGTTTCGGAACTGCGGCATATTACGGTGGAGGCGGTCGATCGGGGACACGCTGTGGTACAGTGCAAAGGCAAATGCCGGGAAATCTTTTTGCCCAAAAAACTGTGCCATAAACTCAAACAATGGTGCCGGCACAGCAAAATCGAAGCGGGCAGTGTGTTTGTCACCCGCAGCGGCAATCCGGTGGATCGCTCCAACCTCTGACGCGAAATGAAAGCCCTGTGCAAACAGGCAGGCGTGGCGGAAAATAAAGTGTTTCCCCACAATCTACGACATCTGTTTGCCAGGGCTTTTTATAAAATCGAAAAAAACTTGTCCAAACTGGCTGATCTGCTGGGCCATTCCAGCATTGAGACCACCCGCATCTATATTATGGAAAGCGGACGGGAACATCAGCGCCTGATGGAACAAATGCACCTTTTAATATAATGTACAACAAAAGCATGATTTTGTTGTGAATGACGGCAGGCATACCGAATTCAACACCAAATGCAATTCTCACATAACAGCCAATGCTTGTCCTGATTTTAAAAAAGCACACGATAAAGAACATTGGTACGACGCTTTTTTGTACCAATGAATTTTCGTGTGCCTTTTTGTTTAAAATTCCAAAAAAATGAAAGAAGATTGTATTTAAAAATCAAATCAAATATGATAAAATATCAAAATAAGTATATTGTACTGTATTCGAAAGGTTTTGATTGATTTAACAACAAAATCATGCTTTTGTTGTAAGAAAACAGGTTTCCCGGGGTATTGCCCTGTTTAGATATAAAGCAATTTGCTTTCAGAAAGGAACGGACATGAGTATGCACACACGAAAAAGCTTTTGGGCAGCATTGTTGACTATTGCCATGCTGCTAAGCTTCCTGACTCCGTCTGTCTTTGCCACAGATGCAGAGAAAACTGTCGATACACACACGCGGGACAGTTATCTCGAATCTTTTGGCGATGGCAGCTCCACCCGCTATGACGGACGAATCTGGACGGACAAATCGGTTTCTACGGATCCCTATACGTTGAATGATGAAACTGTGGGATTGGATGGCTCCGATTTCCTCGTTTCCTATTCGGCGCTGGCTACCTCCACCACTGTTGTGACCAACACACCGGTGGATGTGATGTTTATTCTGGATTTTTCTGCCAGCATGAACTGGGCCGTGGAGGGCAAAGAGGTTGCTGCTGGATCCGATGAAGCGGCGCAGGCGGAATCCCGGCTTCAGGTTATGGTGGATTCGCTGAACAATGCCTTTACGGCGCTCAAAAACGCCAATCCCCAGAACAGGGTCGGTGTTGTGGTCTTTAACGGCAGCGCCACCGAGATGCTGCCGCTGCAGACCTTGGCAAACACCACCGGCATTCAGAACAATGAGTACTTTACCATCACCCGGTTTGACCCCTATGACAGCACCTCCAGCGGCAAACGGGAGGCATATTCCAAGGTGACCTGCAACCTGAATGGAAAGGGCATCGAAACTGCAGGCGGTACCAACATTCAGTCCGGTATGTACCTGGGCATGAAGACGCTGGCAAATGCCGGTGATACCGATTACACCACGGCAACCGGAACTGTTGTGACCCGGATGCCCAATGTGATTGTGATGTCGGATGGTGCACCCACCACCTTCTCTTCTGCGCAGAATTCCAAGTACACCGACGCAAAGGGAAAAAGCCGAACGGGAGCCATCAATAACAAAACGCCGATTGATACCACCCAAGAGGTCGGGAGCGGCAACTGGTGGGATCAGCTGAACTCCTCGGCGGCCATTGGTTCCGGGGATAACAACAACCCGGACGATGCCGATGGCTTTATGGCGCTGCTCACCGCCTCCTATTGGAAGGACCGGATTACCGCGCACTACTATGGCAGTGCCGACGCGGAAGACAGCGCCAAGGTGTATACCATCGGGTTCAGCACCAACCAGCAGGAACCCGGCATGGTGGAGATGGCCAACCTGGTTTTGGACCCGGCCAGCCACTCTGATTCCACCAGCATTACCAATGCGGAAGTCAAGGGGGTCCTCACCGCCTGGGACAAGTATTCCCAGGGACAGCGGACGGTTGTCAAAGCGCCCATCGGCCAAGGCAACAACGACACAAAGCTGGACTATGTTGTGGAACAAGCCGATGCGACCATTGACAGCATTGTCTATCCCGATCAGTATTACAAGGCGGAGAATGCGCAGGCTCTGTATGATGCCTTTGATGACATCATCGGGCAGATTGCAGCCCAGGCCAAACTTCCCACTGAGTATGATCCGATGGACCCCACCAGCAGCGGATATCTGACCTACACCGATCCCATTGGCCAGTATATGCAGGTGGATACCGTTAAGGCGATTCTCTGGAACGATGTTTTGGTCACTGACCCGGAGGTTTCCGAGCCGGCCGAAAATGAGGATGGCAGCAATACCGTTACCTATACCTTTAACCGCGAGATCACCAATCCGGCCTACACCAAGGCCAACAATGTGAATACCATCCAGATTTCGGTGGTGACCAAGTCGGATGAAACCCAGGAGGTTCAGATCCGGATTCCGGCAGCAGCCATCCCGCTGCGGGTCAACACCCTGACCTTCAATGGCGATCAGCTGGTTTCCAATGACAGCAACAATGCACTGCCGGTGCGGATTTTCTACACGGTCAGCCTGCAGGGCGATGTGCTGGACAGCAACGGCAATGTGGACCCGAGTGTGGTGAGCCAGGCTTATCTGGATGCCAATACCAGTAATACCGATGGCAATGTCTATTTCTACACCAACCAGTACAGTGGAAATCTCGACGACGGGTACCAGGGCAGCCAGGAGGGTAATGTGACGGTAGGTGACGCCTACGTGACCTTCACCCCGGCACAGGATAACCCCTTCTATTACATCCAGGAGGATACCCCGCTGTATCTGGATGAGGCGCTGACCACGCCGGCCACTTCGGTGAACGCCGATAGCACCTCCTACTACTACTTCCAGATCAGCTATTACGAAGGGACCACGCTCCAGACGGCAGTGGTCCAGCGCACCGGCAATCTGCTGGGCAGCGAGAATGTCATCGCCAAAGAGGGCAATTATTATCTTAAAAAAGGCGCACCCCGTCTGGGCAACCTGAACACCTTTGTCCGTGAAAAAGCGGAAGGTGAGAACGCCACCGGTACAGCAGATGCCAGCTATTATCCCACCTACGTGTCGGACGGCCAGTTCAAGGTTTACCTGGGCAACAACGGTTCTCTCAAGGCTCCCCGTACCGGCAGCCTGACCATTTCCAAAACGGTTTCGGGCGATGCACCGGAAGGGGATACCTTCGACTTTACGGTCGAACTGGAACAGGCCAACGGCACAGCGCTGAGCGGCAGCTATCCCTATGTGGCGCCGGATGGTACATCCAAAACCATCAGCAATGGCGATACCCTGACCCTTGCCGATGGCCAGAGTGTGACCATCACCGGTCTGCCCATCGGAAGCCGGTACACTGTCACCGAGGCTGTTCCGGAATCCTATACCGTGGATGAAAACCCGAAAGTGGGGATCATTACAGCATCCCAGACGGAAGAGGCAGATTTCACCAATACATACCGCGATTCCCAACCCAGCAAGACGGTGGATAAGCCCATTGCTTCGTCGGGCGATACCCTGACCTATACGATCCATTGGGTCAATGATGCCAAGAATAACGATGGTGTGGCCCAGGCGGCTACCGTCACCATCACCGATCAGGTCCCCGAGGGAACTGATCTTGTTGCCAACAGCTACGAGGGCGCAACTTACAACGAAAGCACCAAAACCCTGACCTGGATCATTCAGGCAGCCGCCGGTGCGGAAGGAGATGTGTCCTTCCAGGTGAAGCTGCAGCCTGCCACCGCCGGTAGGGTGCCCAATGAGGCCACTGTACAGGTGGATAATAATCCCAACGTGGTGGTGGCCGAAACCTATGTGCCTTCCAAGACCTCCGACACCACGGCAACCGGGGCTCTGCAGGTAGGCGACGTGCTGGAGTACACCATCACCTACAAGAATGTGGAATCTTCGGCGGCCACCGTCGCCATCACCGATCCTCTGCCCGAGGGCCTGACCTACCTGGAAGGTACGGCCAGCAACGGGGGAAGCTACAATGCGGAAACCCATACCCTGAATTGGACTCTGCAAAATGTGGCGGCCGGAACCGAGGGCTCGGTGACTTTCAAGGCCCAGGTCAACGAATCCGCTGTGACAACGGTGAGAAACCAGGCCCAGGTGGAGGTGGGCAACCAGCCCCAGGTGAGCACCAACCCCGATGAAAAACCGGTGGCTCAGCTGGGCAACCTGACCATCACCAAAACCGTGACCGGGGAAAATGCTCCCGCCAACACCAGTTTCACCTTCCGGGTGGATTTTGTGAACGCAGCGGGCAGCTATTCCTACACCGGCAGCAAAACCGGCAGCATCAGCAGCGGTGAAACCCTGACCCTGGCTGCAGGCGAGAGCGTGACCATCACCGGTCTGCCCGCAGGAGCCGGGTACACCGTCACCGAAATTGAGATCCCGGCTGGCTTTACCACGGACAACGAGTCTGTGAGCGGTGAAATTGTGGCCAACCAGACACAATCGGTGGAGATCACCAACACCTATTCCTCCAGCTCGGTTACCTTGCCGGCGGAGCAGCAGTTCCAGGTGAGCAAGACCATCGCCGGCCGTGACTGGGAGCAGGGGGATTCCTTCACCTTTACCCTGACAGCCGCGGATGGTACCCCCATGCCCCAGGATACCACCCTGACCATCGACAATACCACCGCAGGTCATAAGGCCTCCTTCGGCAGCATCACCTATGACACAGCCGGTACCTATGTCTATGAAATCAAGGAGAGCGGCAACGTTGCCGACCTGATCACCGACACCCACACCGCAACCGTAAAAGTGGGCATCGATGACAATGGGCAGGGACAGCTGACGGTGACCTCTGTGAGCTATGACAACAGCACCGCCCTCACTGACAACGACAAGGCCGTCAGCAATTCCGCGGCCTTCACCAATGTGCAGAAACCCTATGCGTCCCTGTCCGGTACCAAGATTCTGGAAGGCACAGGATATGCGCTGGAAGAGGGCAAATTCAGCTTTGTGCTGGAAAAACTGGAAGACGGTGCCTGGGTCTATGTGAATTCCGTTCCCAACGGCACTGCTACCACGGTGGATGGCAAGCAACAGGCCAATTTCTCCTTTGGCGAGATCCAGCTGCCTGCCCAGGTAGGGGATTACCAGTATCTGGTTTCCGAAACCCAGGGCTCCGTTGGCGGCATGGACTATGCCAAGAACGCTTACATTGTGACCTATACTGTGAGCCATGACGCCGGCACCGGTGCCTTCAGCGTCAGTTCCTCCATCCAGTCCTATGCGTCTATTGAGAATGCCAAGCAGGGAAAAGATCCCGCTTCTGCCTCCGAGATCAGCTTCATCAACTCTTACCAGGCAGCGGATGCCTCGGTGGAGCTGACCGCAACCAAATCCATGACCGGACGGCCCATGACCGCCGGAGAGTTTGAATTTGTGGCACAGAGTGAGGATGGAACACAGACCGTCACCGGCACCAACACCGCTGACGGGAAGATCACCTTCAGCCCGCGGCTGACCTTTAGCCAGGCGGGTACCTACAAATACACCATCTCCGAGGTGAACGGCGGTGCACCGGGCGTTGTTTATGACACCGACACCTACACCCTGAGCATTCAGGTGACGGACAACGGCAACGGCAGCTTTGATGTCAGCTACTCGCTGGATGGCAACAATTTCACCCAGGAGCAGCCGGCCATCACCTTCGACAACAGCTATTCCACCCCGGAAACCGATCTGGTCCTCAAAGCCCACAAGTCTCTGACCAATGCGACTTTGGAGCCCAATCAGTTCTCCTTCTCGGTTTACCCCGTCAATGCGGACGGCAGCCGCGGTGAAAAATCGGTGGCTTCCGGCACCAATGCGGCGGATGGCAGCATTACCTTCAGCAGCATCGGCATTACCACGGCGGAAAACCGCACCTACTGGATTGAGGAGGACGCGGTAACCGACTCCCACATCAGCAAACAGGGCGAGCATTATCTGGTCAATGTCTCGGTCACCGATCCCAAGAACGGTGCCTTTGAGATTGAGGTGCAGGACGAGGTGACCAAGGTGGCCGTCGACGGCACCACCAGCACCGTCAGTTACAGCGATGGCGCAGGTGTTGAGTTTGTCAACACCTACAAACCCACCGAGACAGAGCTGACCATTCCGGTCACCAAGACGTTGACCGGCCGTGCTCTGCAGGCCAACGAGTTCTCCTTCCTGCTTTTGCCGGAGGGGGGCAATGACGGCAACGACCCCGTGCCGGCCGAAGGTCTGAACGCCACGGCGGATGCCAACGGCCAGGCCGCCTTCAACATCACCTATCAGTATGCCGGTACCTACAACTACACCGTCAGTGAGGTGAAGGGTGCCTTGGGCGGTGTGAAGTACGATGAGACCGTCTATACCATCCAGGTGAAGGTGGAAGATCAGCAGGGAACCCTGGTCGCGGATTATTCCATTACCAGCGGACAGGAGGCCCTTACCTTTGCCAACCAGTACACCGTGACTGAAACCTCCATCCAGCTGCCTGGCAGCAAGAACACGCAGGCACCGGAAGAGGCCACCCCCGACGGCTACCGGTTCAGCTATGGCGTGTGGGACCAGGCGACCCAGTCTCTGGTTACCAGCGCCACCAGTGATGCCGACGGCAGCTTTACCATCGATCTGACCTTCCAGAAGGCCGGCGATTACAGCTTCCTGATTCAGGAGATGGACAGCGGCGCCGGCGTGGGAGACAATCCCGGCATCGAGTACGACGACAGCACCTATACTCTGAACGTCCATGTGGAAGACAACAAGGATGGTACCCTGACCCCCACCTACACCCTGACCAACATGCAGGGCGAAACTGTCGGCAGCGTGGACTTCACCAACACCTACCATGGCGGCGAAACCGAGCTGGATCTGACTCTGGCCCTGGGCGCCACCAAGGAGCTGACCGGACGGAATCTGGCCGACAAGGAATTCAGCTTTGTGGTCAAGGACGAGAATGGCAACGAGGTGGCTGCCGGCAACAACAATGCCGATGGCACCGTTACCTTCGGTGACCTGTTCTATGACGAAGAGGACTACGGCACCCACAGCTATACCGTGGAGGAAATCAACCCCGGCGAGGGGATGGGCC
The DNA here is from genome assembly GCA_944382835.1 of uncultured Gemmiger sp. Lineage (GTDB taxonomy): Bacteria > Bacillota > Clostridia > Oscillospirales > Ruminococcaceae > Gemmiger. Next base: position 6,478 of record CALWNP010000048.1, on the reverse strand, counting down.
CCAACGGAATCAGCTATGACAACACCATTTACACCTTTACGGTGGATGTTCAGGACAACGGCGATGGCACCATATCCGCCCATTACAGCGGACCCGAAAGCATCGTCTTCAAGAACAGCTACCGCGCAGCCGATGTGCAGGTGTCGCTGAACGCCTCCAAGACGCTGGACGGCATGTCCCTGATCGACGGGCAGTTTATCTTTGCCCTGCGGGATGAAGCCGGCAATTTAGTGTCCCAGGTGACCAACGGTAGCGGCGAGGATGTCTCGGCTGTGGTCTTCCCCAACCTGGTCTTCAACGCCGACATGATGGAAGGCAGCACCGAAAAGACCTTCCAGTATACCATCAGCGAGGTTAACACCGGCAAGGCCGGCGTCACCTATGACGAAAGCGTCTACAATGTGGCCATCACCGTCCGGGATGACGGTACCGGTGCCCTGAGTGTGGATGCACCGGCCATCACCCTGGCGGGGAGCCCGGTGACCGAGATCACCTTCCACAACAGCTACCGCGCAGCCCAGGCTGCTCTGACCCTGACCGGTACCAAGACGTTGACTGGCCGGGATCTGACCGACGGCGAGTTCAGCTTTACCGCTGAGCTGCAGCAGCCGGACGGAAGCTGGCAGGTGGTGTCCGCTGCGGTGAACCAGGGCCAGACGCTGACCTTCAGCCCCATTACCTTTGAGGCGCTGGGCGAATATACCCTGCGCGTGTCCGAAAACAACAGCGGTCTGGGCGGTGTCCAGTATGATTCCAGCGTGTATTATCTGACCGTTGCAGTGACCGACGAGGGCAACGACGGCCAGATGGATGCCACGGTGACCAAGATCACCAAGGGCACCACCGAAGAGACCGGCAGCGAGGCTGCGGAGCTTGCCTTCGCCAACACCTACACCACCAAGGCAACCACCGCCACCCTGACCGGCACCAAAACCCTGACCGGCCGTGCCATGCAGGAGGGTGAGTTCAGCTTTACCGTCTACGAAGGCGATACCATCGTCACCACCGGCCGCAACCAGGCTGACGGCACCATCGTCTTCGGAACCCTGAACTACACCGAGGCCGGTATCCACAACCTGACCATCCGGGAAAACAAGGGCGGCAGCGGCAACGGCATCGTCTATGACGAGACCGAAGCCCACGCTGTCGTCACCGTGACCGATGACGGCAAGGGAACCCTGGCCGCCGAAGTCAGCTATCCCGATGGTGCAATCGCCTTCCACAACAGCTATCTGCCCACCGAGAGCCAGGTGGTGCTGACCGGCACCAAGGTGCTGACCGGCAAGACCCTGACCGATGGCGAATTCAGCTTTGCGGTTCTGGAAGGGGACACCTACGTGGCCACCGGCAAAAATGATGCCGACGGCAACATCACCTTCAGCCCGATGTATTTCGGCAGCAGCGATGTGGGCGAACACACCTACACTGTGGTGGAATCCAAGGGAGATCGCAGCCAGGTGACCTACGATGACACTGTCTATACCGTGAAGGTTCGTGTCACCGATGACGGCACCGGCGCAGTCCGCACCGAGGTGACCTACCCCGAAGGCGGGCTGGTCTTTCACAACAGCTATACGCCCACCCCGGTCCAGACCACTCTGCAGGCACAAAAACTGCTCAGCGGTCGCACCATGGTGCAGGGCGAGTTCCTCTTCCATGTCAGCGACGTCAACGGCAATGTGCTGGCGGACGGCCGCAATGATCCCAACGGTTTGGTGAACTTTGCGCCGATCACCTTCAGCCAGGCAGGGGATTACAGCCTGACCGTCTGGGAGGAAACCGGCAATGCGGACAATGTGACCTACGATACCACCCGCTACACCGTGGTGGTTCATGTGACCGATCAGAACGGTGTTCTGACCGCGGCGGTGGAATATCCCGCCGGCGGTGTGGTCTTCCACAATGCCTTTGTCCTCAAGGACGGCGGGGATGGCGGAGAGGATCCGGCAACGCCGGCGCCCACCGTGACCCCGGCCCCGCAGGCTTCGGCACGGGCCATCCCGCAGACCAGCGACGCTATGCCCGTTGCCATCATCGCAGTGATTGCGGTTGTGGCGGCTGCGGCCTTCCTGGTCCTGCTGTTCCTGCGCAAACGGAAAGCCGGCAACAAGTAAGGCAGGTCCTGCCCTTTTGATGCGGCGCCTGTAAACAGCAAAACGGAGAAGTCCTCCATCCCGAGGGCTTCTCCGTTTTTTGTTGGATTTCTGTTTATCTTTTTTCTTCTTGAATCTTCTGCTCCAGCTCCTGCAGGAACCGGGCGTTGTCCACCGGCAGCCGGAGCTTGTGCTGGGTCCAGGAGGAAAGATAGGCCGCGTTGGTCAGCTGGACTGCCCGCAGGCCGTCCCGGCCATCCGCCACCATGGGGGTGCCGTTTCGCAGGTGATCGGCAAAGCGGCGCAGCACAGTCTGGTAGGGCTCCGGATTGGGGGTGATGGGCACTTCCTCCAGATGGTGGGGTAGGGGGGCAAAGGGAATCTGGTTGGCCACGGCAAATTCTTCGGTGGACATCTCATTCAGATCCAGGGTGACCCGAGCGGTGTCCTCCACGCAAAGCCGGCCCCGGGAACCCCAGATTTCCAGCCGGTTGACGCCAGGAGTTTCCCCACTGGAGGAGATGAAGGTCCCGTGCAGACCGTTGTCGTAGAAAAACTGGAGATCAGCGGCGTCATCCACCGCAAAATCGTTGTACCGGCCGTATTCCAGGCTGGCCAGGATGGCATCGGGCAGCCCCAGCAGCCAGATCCAGAGGTCCAGGTAGTGCTGGCACTGGTTGATGAGCAGCCCGCCGCGCTCCCCGGCCCAGCTGCTCCGCCAGGGGGCGGAGTGATGGTAGCAAGGGGGGCGGTACCAGGTATTGCAGACCCAGATCCCCCGCACCGGCTGCCCGATGATTCCCTGGTCCAGCAGTTCCTTGGCCTTTAGGAAGGCGGGATTGGTGCGGTTGTTAAAGATCATCCCAAAAGTCAGCCCGGCCTCGTCAGCCTGCCGGACCAAGTCGGCCACCCCACCGGCATCGATGCCCGCGGGCTTGTCCAGCAGGATGTGCTTGCCGGCGGCCACCATCTGGCGGGCAATCTCCACATGGGTGGTGTGCGGGGTGACAATGAGGGCGGCGTCGTAGTCTTTGGCGTGGGCCAGCGTGTCCGCCACATCCTGATAGATTGCAACGCCGGGGTAGTCGGTGCACAAAATCTGCTGTCCCGCTTGGTTGCGGCAGCAAACCCCGGCCAGGACCATCCCCGGCACCTGGCCGTCCCGGATCATGGCGGCATACTTGCTGCCCATTGTGCCAAACCCAATCAGCGCCATCCTTACCTGATTCATGGCGAAACCTCCTTAAAGACCGACAAAACAGATGCCGCGGCCGGGTTTGCAATCCGGCCGGCGGCATGTTACACTGTGACAAAGAGAAAAGGGGAGAAGACTATGGAAATCCGTACCGCAACCACAGCAGACTGTCAGGCCATCAGCCAGTTGGAAGCCCGCTGCTTTCCGCCTGCCGAGGCGGCCAGTCCGGCAGCCATCGCCGACCGGCTGCAGCACTATCCCAGCCATTTCTGGCTGTTGTGGGAAGGGGACCGACTGCTCTCCTTTGTGAACGGAATGGCCACCGACGAACCGGACCTTACCGATGCCATGTATGCCGACGCCGGCATGCACCGGGAGGACGGCCGCTGGCAGATGCTCTTCGGGGTGGTCACCGACCCGGATTTTCAGGGCCGGGGCCTGGCCAGCCGGGTGTTGCGCCGGGTTATTGCGGATGCCCGGGAGCAGGGCCGCGCGGGGGTGGTCCTCACCTGCAAGGAACGGCTGCTGGGCTTTTATGCCCGGTTCGGCTTTGTGGATGAGGGGGTCAGCGCCTCGGAGCACGGCGGGGTGGTCTGGCACCAGATGCGGCTGCGGCTGTGAGGCTCATTCGGCCGACCACTCCTCATAGGTGCTGCCGTCGTCCAGGGCTTTCCAGACAAAACGGGTGCCCTCCAGCACCATGTAGCTGCGGACGCTGCCTCCCTTGGGCAGGGAAACCGAACCGGGATTGAGATAGACAAACCCGGGGTGGACTTCCCGCTTTGGCAGATGGGTGTGCCCGCAGAGCAGAATGTCCCCGTCGCACAGGGGCGGGGGATTGTCCTCGCCGTGGATATGGCCGTGGGTGGCATAGCACAGACGGTTCCCCACCGGGAACAAGGCATAGTCCGCCTGGATGGGGAACTGCAGCACCATCTGGTCCACCTCGGCGTCACAGTTGCCCCGCACACAGAAGAGCCTGTCCCGCAGCGGATTGAGCATCCCGATGACCTCCTTGGGGGCGTAGCCCTCGGGCAGGTCGTTGCGGGGGCCGTGGTAGAGCAGGTCCCCCAGCAGCACCAGCCGCTGGGCACCCTCTGCCGCAAAGCGGTCCAGCATCCGGCGGCAGAAGAGGGCCGAACCGTGAATGTCCGAGGCAATCATCCATTTCATCAGAAAAAACTCCTTTGGCCTGGCCCTTCGGGGCGGACTGTTTTTGTTTCAGTATACGCCGCAAAAGCCCGGCGGGCAAGACAAATCATTCGGCCCAGCCCTGGGCGCGCTCCACCGCCCGGTGCCAGCCGCGCTGGAGGGTTTCCCGCTCCCCGGCGGACATCTGGGGTTCAAAGACCCGGTCCAGCGTCCACTGGCTGCGGATTTCCTCCGGCCCCGACCAGACCCCGGTGGCCAGCCCCGCCAGGTAGGCTGCCCCCAGAGCAGTGGTCTCCCGGATTTTGGGGCGGCGGATGGTGCGTCCCACGATATCGGCCTGGAACTGCATCAAGAAGTTGTTGCTGGAAGCGCCGCCGTCCACCCGCAGCTCCCGCAGGCTCAGGCCGGTGTCCTCCTCCATGGCGTGGAGCACATCCCCGGTCTGGTAAGCGATGGACTCCAGAGCAGCCCGGATAATATGGTTGCGCCCGGCGCCCCGGGTCAACCCCAGGATGGCACCCCGGGCGTACATGTCCCAGTAGGGGGCGCCCAGCCCGGTGAAGGCGGGGACCACATAGACCCCGGCGCTGTCGGGCACCTTCTGGGCAAAATACTCACTGTCCGATGCCTCGGCAATCAGGTGCAGCTCATCCCGCAGCCACTGGACCACCGCGCCGCCCACAAAGACGCTGCCTTCCAAGGCATAGTGAATCCGGTCTCCCAGCCCGATGGCGATGGTGGAGAGCAGTCCATTCTTGCTGCGGAAGAGCTGATCCCCGGTGTTCATTAAAAGGAAGCAGCCGGTGCCGTAGGTGTTTTTGGCTTCGCCGGGGGCAAAACAAGCCTGGCCGAAGAGGGCGGCCTGCTGGTCCCCCGCGATGCCGGCGATGGGCACCTCCACCCCCTGGATGTTGACCTGGCCATATACCTGGCTGCAGCTGCAGACGGTGGGCAGCATGGCCATAGGAATGTCCAGCCGTTTGCAGATGACAGGATCCCAGCAGAGCTTCTGGATGTCAAAGAGCATGGTGCGGCTGGCGTTGGTGTAGTCGGTCACATGGACCGCCCCGCCGGTCAGCTTCCAGATCAGCCAGGAATCCACCGTGCCGAAGAGCAGCTGCCCGGCCTCGGCCTTTTCCCGGGCACCCTCCACATGGTCCAGGATCCACTTGAGCTTGGTGGCGGAAAAATAGGCATCGATGAGCAGCCCGGTGTGCTGGCGCACATAGTCGGAAAAGGCGGTGTCGGCTTTCAGCTCCTCGCAGAGATCGGCGGTGCGGCGGCACTGCCAGACAATGGCGTTGTAGACGGGGCGCCCGGTCTCTTTGTCCCAGACGATGGTGGTCTCCCGCTGGTTGGTGATGCCCAGCCCGGCAATCTCCCGCACATCCACCCCGCTCTGGGCCAGGGCCTCCATCAGGACCCCGTACTGGGTGGAGTAGATTTCCACAGGATCATGTTCCACCCAGCCCGGGCGGGGATAATGCTGGGGAAATTCCCTCTGGGCCACCGCGACGATGTTCTGGTTGCGGTCAAACAGGATACAGCGGCTGCTGGTGGTTCCCTGGTCCAGCGCGATCACATAATTTTTCATCTCCGGCCTCCTGGCGGCGGTACAAAAAGGGCACAGCGAAGAAACCCCACCGTGCCCCGTTGTCCGTCTGCATTTTGCTAAAAATATTATGGCAGATGGGCCGGGCGGTTGTAAAGGCGGCGGGGGAAAATCGTCGTTTTGCACCAAGTATTTCCCGCCGGTTTGTGGAAGATTTTCGGCATCTTCCTCCCTTGCAATCGGGGAAAAATCATGGTAGGGTATTCTTGAGAAAGATTCCCGAACCGGGCAAACTCTGCCCCAAAATCATGAAAGGTCGTTGTTTTGATGCAGCAGCTGCAAGAAATCCAAGCCCCCGCCCAGCCGGAACGGCCCTTTGGCCGGTTCCTGGCTTCCTCCCTCAGCTCCAGTCTGGTGGACCTGGGAGCCTTTGCGGTGCTCTGCGCCATGCTCCGGGGGCTGCTGGGGACCGCGGTCTCGGTGGTC
>CALWNP010000047.1 GCA_944382835.1 uncultured Gemmiger sp. | reverse complement strand
ATTGCGCCGGAGTTTTTAACGAAATCTCCACGAAAACCCTTCCGGAATGGAGTTTTCAACAGAAATCGCCATGAAAATGGGGCTGCTGCTCAACCTTCGTTTTGCAACAGCCCCTTTTATATCCGAAAGTTTGTCAGGATTGGGGCGTCTGATCGGAGGAATCGGAGTCCTGGACCGGCGGGTCCTGCGGGGGCGCGGGCTGGTAGAGGGGATGGGGTGGTTTGGGAAGGCCCAGCTCCTCCAGCCGCTTTTGGGCACGGCGCTCCCGGCGGGCCTTGCGGGCGGGGCGGGTGAGAACCAGCACCCCAATGAAAATCCCCGCCAGCACCAGCAGCGGCAGCAGGTACAGAATCAGCAACACCAGCCCTTGCAGCAGGAGCAGGAAGTTTTGCCAGCCGGTTTGCAGGGCGGCCCGGACCTTGTCCCCAAAGGTGGCGGTTTCGGGGGTCAGGCTGGACACCTCCCGCAGCGAGACCTCCACGGTGGAGTAGCTGACCTGATCCGACATGGACCGCAGCTGTTGGGTGTAGCTCTCGATCTGGTACTGCACATCGGAAAGCTGGCTCTCGATCTCCAGCAGATCGGCGGTGGTCTCGGCCTGGTCTGCCAGGGCATTCAGCCGGTTCCGCTGCTCTTCCAGGGCGGTGAGCCGGGCCTCCACATCAATGTAGTTGGCGGTGATGTCCTGGGCGTTTTCCTGCAGACTGAGCAGATTGCCGGCGGTGCCGGCCTGGTTCAGAAAGGCTTCATACTGTTCCACCGGCACCCGCACCGTGTAGTAGGCGTAGCGGGAGGCGTCCGAGGCGCTGCCTCCATAGTCGGAGGATTCCAGATAGCCGCCGCAGTCCTCCACCGCCTGGGTGAGGGACTGGCGGGCGGCGGAAAAATCGGTGGTTTCCAGCGAGAGGTTGGCCCGGTAGATGATCTTGCGGTCGGTCTGGGTCTCGGGCACCAGGACGCTCTCCACCTGGCTGGAATTGGCCTCGGAGGAAAGAATCTGTTCCCCGGCGGTGTCCTGGACGGCAGCGGCGGACCCGCTGCTGGAGGAGGCGCCGCAGCCGGCCAGCAGGGCGCTCAGGGCCAGGGCCGCCGAGAGCGCGGCAACACGCAGAATGGGCGGATGTGGTTTCATGGCCGTCTCCTTTCTGTACAAAAAAGGTGGTTTTCTCCCTTCAGTATACCATGGCAGGGGACAACAGGAGATTACACTTTGATGCCAAAAAGCCCCGGGCCTGGAAAAAGCCCGGGGCGGATGAATTTTGGGAACTTCTGGGGTGGAAAGGGATCAGTCTTTCTTTTCACCCAGCAGCTTGATGTCCTCGTTGTCGGCAAAAGCCACGGCGGAGTAGCCGGCGTTTTCCAGGGTGCCGAACTGCTTGCCCAGCTTTTTGGCCTGGGGCAGCACCGTCACGTCATAGTCGGCCCGCAGCCGTTCTGCCTTGGCCAGCACCTCGGCAAAGTCAGCCTGGGGCAGGTAGAGCAGCGCCAGATGCTTTTTGGCGCCGGGAATCTGGTAGTCCTGCTCCAGCAAAATGCCGCAGACCCGCTCGAACCCGATGGAGAAGCCCACCGCCGGCACCTGCTGGCCGATGAACTTGCCCACCATGTTGTCATACCGGCCGCCGCCGGCCACCGCGCCGGAGAACTGGGGGCAGGTGACCTCAAACACCATGCCGGTGTAGTAGCCCTGGCCGCGGACCAGGCTGGGGCAGTAGGCGATGCCGTACCGCCCGGCGGCAATCTTTTCGCTGGTGGCGATGACATAGCGCAGATCCGCCGTGAGGGCCTCGTCACCGCAGGCAGCGGCCACGGTGTCCAGGCTGAAATCCCCCTGCCGCAGGAAGCCGTCCAGCTTTTCCACCGCCTCGGCGGGCATCTCCTTCTCCAGCAGCTCAGTCTTGACCCCGTCGGCCCCGATCTTGTCCAGCTTGTCAAAGCTGATGCAGACCGAATCCAGCGCTTCGGGGGCAAAGCCCATGGTCTGGAGCATGGCCCGCAGGATGCGGCGGTCGTTGATGTTGACGGTGAACCCGGTGAACCCGATGCGCAGCAGGGCACGGGCGGTCACGTCGATGAGCTCCACCTCGGCGTTGGGGCTGCTGTCGCCCAGGATGTCGATGTCACACTGGACGAACTCCCGCAGCCGGCCCTTCTGGGGACGCTCGGCCCGGTAGACCCGGTCGGTCTGGATGACCTTGAAGGGGGTGGGCAGGGCGTTGCGGTTGGCCGCGTAGTAGCGGGAGAGGGGAAGGGTCAGGTCATAGCGCAGGCCCATGTCGGACAGTGCCTTCTCGTCTCCGGTTTTGAGGGCGGCGGCCAGCTTGTCGCCCCGCTTGAGCACCTTGAAGATCAGGTTCAGGTTGTCACCGCCGTCGCTCTTGTCCAGGTTTTCCATATCCTCCAGGATGGGGGTGGAGATGCGCTGGAACCCGGCGGCGCGGTAGGTGTCCAGGATCTGTCCCTGGATGTAGTCGCGCAGGGCCTGCTCCTTCGGCAGCAGATCGCGCATTCCCTTGAGCGGTTGGGTCTTCATAGAATAGCCTCCTGTTTTGAACGGGATCACCCACGGTGGTGCCCGGTTTGTTTCTATATTCCTGTTTATCATAGCCCGCCCGGCCCTCCTTTGTCAATAATTGCGCCCGGCAGGGGACATACTAAAGCCGAAAAAGGGGGCATGGCGATGAAACCAGGGGGACGCGGACCGTGGATTCTGGCGGCGGGGGCAGCGGTGCAGCTGCTCACCGGCATTCCGGCGGCCTGGGGCATCTTCCAGCGACCGGTGATGGAGGAATACGCCTTCAGCCGGGGCCAGGCCATCCTCTCCTTTGCCATCCTGGTGGCGGGCTACGGGGTGGGCTGTGCCATCGGCGGGCTGTTTCAGGACAAGCACGGTCCCCGCCCGGCGGCCTGGATTGGTGCGGCGCTCATGGGGGGCGGCTTCCTGGCCGGGGCGGCGGTGCCCCGGAGCAATGCCCCTCTCTTTCTGCTGGCTTTCAGCCTGCCGGTGGGGATGGGCGGGGCCTTTCTGGCCCCGGCGGTGCTGGCCTGCGCCCAGAAATGGTACGCCGGGCGCAAGGGCTGGGCCACCGGGGTGACCGGGGTGGCCATGGGGCTTTCGGGGGCCTTTCTCACCGCCTTTGTCCGGCTGGTGGGGGGCCGCTGGGGCATTCGCATCTGTCTGGCGGCCCTGGGGGTGGTGGTGCTGGTGATCTGCGGGGCCGGGGCCTCGGTGCTGCAGGACCCGCCCCAAAAGGCGGCGCCGGCGGGCAAGAGCACCGATCTGGCGCCCCGCCAGATGCTGCGCACCCGGCAGTACCGCCTCTGCGTTGCAGCGGTGGCGCTGAGCGCCCCGCCGGTGCTGCTCTTCAGCCCCGAACTGCTGCACATCGCCGCCGAGCGGGGCATCCCCGAGGATGCCGCCCCCTGGTGTGTGGTCATCGGCTCGGCGGCCAGTGCGGCGGGACGGCTGCTCTGCCCGGCCCTCAGCGACCGGCTGGGCCGCAAACCGGTGCTCTACGCCATCTATCTGGGGTTGGGGGCAGGGTCCGCCCTCTTCGCCTTTGCGGGGGGATGGTGGCTGGCCGGGGCCTACGCCCTGCTGACCTTCTTCTATTCCGGCGGGGCGGCGGTGCAGCCCTCCCTCAACACCGACCTCTTCGGCCTGACCCACGCCGGGGTCAACTACGGCTTTATCGCCCTGGGCATGAGCGGGGGCAGCTTGCTGAGCTATGCGGGCAGCCAGCTGCTGCCGCTGGGGCTGCGCCACTGGGCGGCGGGGATCAGCGCGGCGGCGGGGCTGGTTTGTGTTGCATTTGTAAAACCTTTGGACAAAGGACCTTCTGCGGTTGAAAAAAGCGGCAAAAGCCGATAAAATAAAAGAACAGGACGGTGCAGCCGCACCGGAAGGGGCCCAGGCCCCGGACGGGTGCTGCTGCGGCACGCCCTTCTTTTTATTGTGACAGATCAGGAGGCTTTGACCCTATGTTTCGATCCCCGCTGGACCGTTTCACCGCAGGGGTGACCACCGCCTTTGCGGTGGCGGTGCTCTGTGCGTTCCCTTTGTATATCGACCGCTTTTCCAACCTGGGCCTGACCAAGTTTACCGGCGGATTTTCCGTTTTCCTGCTCTTTGGCTCCCTGCTCGGTGCCTGTACCCTGGTGGGGGCCCGGGCGCCCCGGGGACGGTTCGCCTCGGCCCGGCGGGAGGTGGGGCTGTGGGGGCTGGCCGCCTTTGTGCTGGTCAGCCTGGTGGCTACCCTGACCTCGCTGTCGCCGGTGTCCTCCCTGTGGGGGCTGGGGGGCTACTACGGCGGGCTGATGCTGGTGCTCTACACGGCGGTGGGCTACCTCTGTCTGCGCAGCTATGCCGACTTCCGGGACCTGGACCTGCTCTTTTTCGGGGTGGGGGTGACCTCCTCCCTGGTGGCGATGCTCTACCTGCTCAACATCTTCAACATTGATCTCATCGGCGCCTATGCCGACACCGCGGTGGTGGAGCGGGCCCAGTTCTTCTCCACTCTGGGGCAGAAAAACTTCAACGGCGGCTTTTTCGCGGTCAGCCTGCCCCTTGTCTTTTACGCCTTCCTCACGGCCAGGGGCGTCCGCCGCAGTCTGCTGTTCGGGGTGCCGGCCTTTTTCGGGGCGCTGGCTCTGGCGGTGGTGGACGCCGAGGGCCTGAGCCTGGGCATCGGGGTGGCGGTCATGGTGCTGGTCTGGCACCGGGATTTCAACACCCGGCATCTGCGGCGGATCGCCCTCATCGGTGCGGCCTTTTTCGGGTGGGCCCGCTGGATGTACTGGATGCGCCGCACCGTCTACACCCAGGGCGGCACCTCCATCATTGCAGCCTTCGGACGGCGGGAACTGGCCTGGCCCTGTCTGGCTTTCTGCCTGGTTCTGTGGGCGGTGCTGCTGCTTCTGCCCCGGCAATTGGCCCGGCGGCGGGGTGGGGAGGTGCAGGAACTGCCCTTCTGGAAGCCGGGACGTGTGGTGGTGGTTCTGGTGCTGGCCGGAGCGGTGCTGCTGACCCTGCTGGCCAACTGCTGGCCCGGCTTCCCCAGCCTGGGGCGGCTGGATGATCTGCTGATCTTCAACGACGACTGGGGCACCTACCGGGGCACCGCCTGGCGCATCACCTGGGAGAGCTGGCTGTCCCAGCCCTTCTGGCGCAAACTGCTGGGGGTGGGCCCCGGCATGATGCACACCGCGGTGCTCAACTGGGCCGGTAATTCGGTCACCGCCCGGATGAAAACCTTCTACGCCGCCCACAACGAGTATCTGGAGCAGCTGTTGACCACCGGTCTGCTGGGGCTGGCCGCCTGGGTCACCTTTGCCGCCGCCCACCTGCGGCGGGGCTTTCGCCACTGGACCCGCCCGGCGGTGGCACCGGTGATGCTGGCGCTGTGCAGCTACCTGGCCCAGGCCTCTGTCTCCATCCGGGTGTCCATGGTTTTCCCGCTGGTGATGCTGCTCTTCGGGCTGCTGGCGGCCCTCACCGCGCCTCAGCCCGACCCCCTGCCGGAGGAGGAACCCAAACCCCGCCCGTCCAGACGGCGCAAGGCAAAGAAACTGCCCGAGGCTGAGCCGCCCTACTGGCCCCATGCGCTGCGGGTTGCCGTGGGGGGCATTGTGGGGATGGCCGTGGGCGGCGCGGTGGCGCCGGTGCTCTTCTGGTTCCTGTTCTGATCCGCCAAAAGGACCGCAGGCCGTGGATTCGGGCAAGGCTGGCAAAAAATCGGGACAATTTTCCCCCAAAACCTTGCAAAACGGCCCCCGGGCCTTTATAATAAAAATAGCTGTGAAATGCTTCACAAAAACTGCAAAGGAGAGAAAATTATGACCTATTCCGCACAAGTCGAAAACATGTGCCCCATCACAAAAGGTCCTAAGCACGGTCCGGCGCCCATCCCCGAGGAGGGCGAATGGGTCAAGGCGTATAAGATTGAGGACATCAGCGGCTATACCCATGGCGTGGGCTGGTGTGCTCCGCAGCAGGGCACCTGCAAGCTCAGCCTGAACATCAAGAAGGGCATCATCGAGGAAGCTCTGGTCGAGACCATCGGCTGCTCCGGTATGACCCATTCCGCCGCCATGGCCGGCGAAATCCTGCCCGGCAAGACCATCCTGGAAGCGCTGAACACCGACCTGGTCTGCGACGCCATCAACGTGGCCATGCGTGAGCTGTTCCTGCAGATCGTCTACGGCCGCAGCCAGACCGCTTTCTCCGAAGACGGCCTGCCCATCGGCGCTGGTCTGGATGACCTGGGCAAGGGTCTGCGCAGCATGACCGGCACCATCTTCTCCACCAAGGCCAAGGGCGTCCGTTACCTGGAACTGACCGAGGGCTATATCCTCCAGACCGCTCTGGACAAGGACAACCAGGTGATCGGCTACAAGTTCGTCCGTCTGGGCAAGATGATGGAAGACATCCGTCACGGTGTGGACCCCAAGACCGCGTACGAGAAGAACATCGGCACCTACGGCCGCTTCACCGCGGAGCAGGGCGCTGTGAAGTTCATCGACCCGCGCGAAGAATAAGAGAGGGAGGAACATCATAATGGCAACTTTTGAATCCCAAGAACGCCGTATGCCCAAAATCAACGAGTGCCTGAAAGCGAATGGCCTCGAGTCTCTGGACGCCTGCAACGAAATGCTGCTGGCCAAGGGCATCGACTGCGATAAGATCATCCGCGGCGTGCAGCCCATCTGCTTCGACAACGCCGTTTGGGCCTACACCCTGGGCACCGCCATTGCCGTCAAGCGCGGCCTGAAGAGCGCTGCCGAGTGTGCTGCCGCCATCGGCGAAGGCCTGGAAGCCTTCACCGTTCCCGGTTCCGTTGCCGAGCAGCGCCATGTCGGCCTGGGCCACGGCAACCTGGGCGCCATGCTGCTGCATGAGGACACCCACTGCTTCTGCTTCCTGGCTGGCCACGAGTCCTTCGCTGCCGCCGAGGGCGCCATCGGCATTGCCCGTACCGCCAACAAGGTCCGCAAGACTCCTCTGCGGGTTATCCTGAACGGCCTGGGCAAGGACGCTGCCATGATCATCAGCCGGATCAACGGCTTCACCTATGTCCAGACCGATTTTGATTTCAAGACCGGCGAGGTCAAGGTGGTCAACACCATCGCTTACTCCGACGGCGAGCGCGCTGCTGTCAAGTGCTACGGCGCCAACGACGTTCTGGAAGGCGTTGCGATCATGAAGATGGAGGGCGTTGAGGTTTCCATCACCGGTAACTCCACCAACCCCACCCGCTTCCAGCACCTGGTGGCCGGCACCTACAAGAAGTGGGCCATCGAGAACGGCAAGAAGTACTTCTCCGTCGCTTCCGGCGGCGGCACCGGCCGTACCCTGCATCCCGACAACGTGGCTGCCGGCCCGGCTTCTTACGGCCTGACCGACTCCATGGGCCGTATGCACGGCGATGCCCAGTTCGCTGGCTCCTCCTCTGTGCCTGCCCATGTTGAGATGATGGGTCTCATCGGCGCCGGCAACAACCCGATGGTTGGTATGACCGTCGCTTGCGCTGTTGCTGCTGCTCAGGTCAATGCCTGATCCCGCCGCGCGGTTTTTGTTCGTCTGATGGCCGCCCGGTTTTCGGTTTATCCGGAAGCCGGGCGGCTTTTTGTATGCCGCAGGCGGGGCTTGCAAAATTTGGCAAAGGGTGTATAATGGCAAGGTAGATTTCTACGCAGAGTAGGGACCCGCGCGTTAAGTGCCTGACCAACGGGGAGTTGTGGGAGGACGAAGCAGATTTGCGCGGTGCGGGCCCCGCATCCCACTGCTGCATGACCGGGTGTGAACGGCAGGGGTGCGCCTTTGCCGGCCGCACCCGTTTTTTCTGCCCTCCCTTGTGCTGTGCGGCCCACACCATTCAGGAGGGCGTCGCCATGTCGAAGCTGTATCAATCCCTGTCCACCCTGCGCAACCGCATCTTTGTGGATGCCGTTGCCGAACTGCGCAACCCCCGCAGCCTGGTCATCGCTGCGGTGCTTGCCTCCCTCAACCTGGTGCTCAACCAGTTTACCATCCCGGTGTCCCAGCTGCTGGAGATCAGCTTTGATTTTCTGGCTGCCGCCGCCATCGGGTATCTCTGCGGCCCCTGGCTGGGGGCGATGGCAGGGTTCATCACCGACCTGTTGGGCTACTTTCTGCGGCCCAACGGCCCGTATTTTCCCGGGTTTACCCTCAGCGCCATCCTGGCAGGCATCGTCTATGGCCTGTGGTATTACAAAAAACCGGTGCGGCTGCCCCGCGTCATCGGCTGCAAGCTGACGGTGACCCTGCTGTTCAACTTTTTCCTCACCCCGCTGTGGCTGCATATGATGTATGGCCAGGCCTTTGTGGTGCTCAGCAGTCTTCGGCTGGTGAAAAACATCATCAAATTCCCTTTGGATGTGCTGCTGCTCTATCTGGTGCTGCGCACCTGTGAGCGGTACAAAGAAACCCGGCACTGACCCGGAGATAACCCGTTTGCCCGCAGGCTGAACCCCTGCGGCTTTTTTTGCGCCCTGGGGGTTCCAGCAGGGGAAAAGTATGGTATACTTAATGAATTGGAAAGTGAGGCAATAAATCCATGGAGCAATCCCAGAAACTATTTACCAACCGTCAGCTCTTCCGGCTGCTGTGGCCGCTGGTGGTGGAACAGGCCCTCTCGGTGCTGGTGGGCATGTCGGACACCGTCATGGTCTCCAGCGTGGGCGAGGCTGCCATCTCGGGCGTATCGCTGGTGGATATGATCAACCAGCTGATCTTCAACATCTTTGCGGCGCTGGCCACCGGCGGCGCCGTCATCACCAGCCAGTTCCTGGGAGCCCGCAAGCAGGAGGAAGCCTCCCGCAGTGCCGGCCAGCTGGTAACCCTCAGTGCGTTGCTGGGGGTGGCCACTACGATTGTCTGCCTGTTGCTGCGGGCACCCATGCTGCGGTTGTTCTTTGGTACCATTGATGACGATGTCATGCGGGCCGCCATGATCTACTTTACCATCACCGGCTTATCCTATCCCTTCCTGGCGCTGTACAATGCCGGCGCGGCCATCTTCCGCTCCACCGGCAACAGTGCGGTGTCCATGCGGGTCAGCATCCTCATGAACATCATCAACATCCTGGGCAACGCTCTCTGTGTCTTTGTCCTCAAGATGGGGGTGGCCGGCGTGGCAGTGCCCACCCTGGTCTCCCGGTTCATCGGCGCTATGATTATCCTCAACCTGACCACCCATCACGACAACCCGGCCCGGGTCACCTGGGAGGGAGCATGCCATCTGCAGCCTGCCATGGTGCGCAACATCCTGTACATCGGCATCCCCTCGGCGTTGGAAAACAGTCTGTTCCAGCTGGGCCGTGTGCTGGTGGTCAGCATGATCTCGCTGTTTGGCACGGTGCACATCTCGGCCAACGCAGTGGCCAACAATCTGGATAACGTGGGCTGCATCGTGGGCCAGGCCATGGGGCTGGCCATGATCACGGTGGTGGGCCGCTGCATCGGCGCCCGGGAACTGGGCCAGGCTACCTATTTTGCCAAAAAGCTGCTGGCCTGGGATTACCTGGCACAGGGCGCCACCAACGCCGCCGTGCTGCTGGGGCTGCCGTTGCTGCTGAACATGTATACCCTCAGCCCCGAAACCCGGCATCTGTCCTGGGTGTTGGTCATGATCCATGCCGGCTGCGGCCTGGTGCTCTGGCCCACTGCCTTTGTGCTGCCCAACGCCCTGCGCGCCGCCAACGATGTCAAATTCACCATGTTCATCTCCATCTTCTCCATGGCACTGTGGCGGCTGATGTTCTCCTACGTCCTCTGCGTGCGGATGGGCTACGGCGCTGTGGGTGTCTGGATTGCCATGGTGGTGGACTGGATCTTCCGGGTGATCTGCTTTGTGATCCGGTTTGCCACCGGCCGGTGGCAAAAGCATTGCAATGCCACCATGACCGCCACAAACTGAAAAATCTCAAGACGGAAAGGAATCTGGGATGAAACTTGTCAGCTGGAATGTGAACGGGCTGCGTGCCTGTCTGAAAAAGAACTTTGCCGAAGCCTTTGCTGAGCTGGACGCCGACGCCTTCTGCATCCAGGAAACCAAGATGCAGCCCGGCCAGGCGGAGTTTGAGCCGGAGGGCTATACCGAATATATATACAGCGCCGAGAAAAAGGGCTATTCCGGCACCCTGGTCTATACCCGGATGCAGCCGCTGTCCTTTACCACCGGCATCGGGCCGGAGATCCACAGCCACGAAGGCCGGGCCATCACCCTGGAATTTGAAACCTTCTATCTGGTCAACGTCTATGTGCCCAACTCCCAGAACGAGCTCAAGCGGATTGACTACCGGATGCAGTGGGAGGATGACCTGCGCAGCTATCTCTGCGAGCTGGACGCCCGCAAGCCGGTGATCCTCTGCGGCGATCTCAACGTGGCCCATGAGGATATCGACCTGAAGAACCCCGGCCCCAACCGCGGTGCGGCGGGCTTTTCCGACCAGGAGCGGGGCAAGCTGGACGAGCTGCTGGCCGCCGGTTTCACCGATTCCTTCCGCTACCTGCATCCCGATGCCACCGGGGTGTACAGCTGGTGGAGCATGCGGTTCCGGGCACGGGAGCGGAACGCGGGATGGCGGATTGACTATTTCCTCGTCTCCAACCGGATTGCCGACAAGATCCGGGCCGCTGAAATCCGGATGGACATTCTGGGCAGTGACCACTGCCCGGTGGTGCTGGACATCGACCTGTAAGGGCGCAAACGCCGGGGCCGGGGCTGTTCAAAGCCCCGGCCTTTTGCATCGGATGAATAAAAATCGAAAAACTTTTGCCCAAGCTGCAAAATCCGGCTGGCGCTTTTCGTAGTATAAACAGAAGCGCTTCAAACAAGGAGGTGAGGGGTCTGAGCAACGAAGATTTTTCCGCGCTGATGCGGCAGTATCAGCGGCTGATCTATACTGTCTGCCTGCAGTTTGTCCACGATCCCCACACCGCCGAGGATCTGACCCAGGAGACCTTCCTCTCCGCTTTTGGCAGCATCGACCGCTGCGATCCCGCCTACCACAAGCAGTGGCTGGTGCGGGTGGCGGCCAACAAATGCAAGGATCACCTCAAAAGCGCCTGGGTGCGTAAGGTGGAACCCCATGAACAGGACACCCTGCCCGAACCCCACGCCTCGCCGCCGCCCGGAACCGTCCTGCAGAGCGCCGAGCCCGACCCCCAGGACGCCTTCCTGAGGCAGCAGGATGCCCTGGAGCTGGACGATCTGATCCGCGGTCTGCGGGAGCCCTACGGCAGGGTGGCCACCATGTATCTGCTGGAAGAACGCACCGTGGCAGACATCGCCCAGACCCTGGGCAGGCCCCAGGCCACGGTGCAAAACCAACTGTTCCGCGCAAAAGTTCTGCTGCGCAAACTCATCACCGAAAGGAGGCTGGCGTGAGATGGAAAAAGCATTGAATCCTTCCCAACCCCGGCAACTGTTTGACAACAACGCATTGTTTGACGCCGAGGGGCATCTGACCGACGGCGGCCTTCAGGCGCTGCAGGATGGCTGCCTGGATGAGCTGGGCAGCCTGGAGGCCGCGGAACATCTGACCTTCTGTGATCTCTGCCTGGCACGGTACACCGACCTGGTGGAAGCGGTGTCGGCCCAGATTGTGACCCCCATGCGGGATCTGATCCCTGAGGTCCAGGCACTGATGCGGCTGCGCCGGTTCCGGATCATGACCAACCGCTACGTCTCGGTGGCGGCAGCGGTGGTCCTGGCGTTCTCGCTGTGGCGGTTCGGTCTGTTTGGCCAGGACCCCGGTCTGGTTCCCCCGGCAAATCCCGCCGACGGGCGCCCCGGTTTCAGCCAGATGGTCAGCGGTATCTTTGACGCCGCCAGCGATGGCATCAACGGTCTGCTGGACAGTGTGCAAGCCACTGCCCAGAGCGGTATCGACCAGCTTGCCAACCCAAACCTGTTGAACAACGGCGGTCAAGGCGCTGCCGATGGAGAGTGATAGCATGAAAAAGAACGCACTGTTGACTTTTATCTTTGCCTGCATCCCCGGCGCCGGGCAGATGTACTATGGCTATATGAAACGGGGCCTTTCGATGATTACCCTGTTTTGTGTCTCGGTGGCGCTGGGCAGCATCATCAGCGTGTTGATTGTGGCCGCGCCCATCGTCTGGATGTACAGCTTTTTTGACACCTACGATCTGATCCGCAATCTGGTGGCCGGCAACCCCAAGCCGGACGCCCTGCTGCTGGGCAACATCGAGGACATCCAGAAGATGATCCCCCGCCACAACCGCCTGATCGGTTGGGCCGTGGTGCTCTTCGGCCTTTGGATTCTCTACGAGAACCTGGTGGTTCCCATGCTCAGCGCAATCTTTGACGCCATTGGCATGGGCGGCTGGTGGCGTTGGCTGGATTACAGCCTGCCCTCCCTGGTGGTGGCGGTACTGCTGATTATCCTGGGCGGCCGGCTGCTGGGCATCCATCCCCGGCATCACAGCCAGAATGACGAGATGCCGCCCTATCCCGGGGACCACGACCACCACGACAACCACTGAGCCGACGAAAAAGGAGAAACGACAATGGAAGAAAAATATAGCCAGGCTGCGGCCCACGGGCCGACGGCCGGGGACACCGCACCCCAAACCACCCCCCAGCCGCCCCAGAAGCTGCGCCGGGTGGGAACCTTCACCTTCGGGCTTCTGATTCTGGTGGTCGGCGTGGTGATGCTGGTCCAGATCCTGGTGCCCTCTTTTGATGCCTTTGCGGTGGCAAAGTTTGCCCCGGCGGCCCTGGTGCTGCTGGGCATCGAGATCCTGATCTATTCCGCCCGCCCCGATGTAAAGCTGAAATACGACCTGCTCAGCGTGGTGATGGTCTTTGTCATCTCGCTGGGGGCCAGCGGCCTGTTCACCCTGTACGACATCTGGAACAACTACGGCCCCTCCCGGGACCGGGCCCAGCAACGGCTGAGCCAGCAGTATGCCTCCCAGGCGGCCCAGCTGTTGGAGGGCTGCGCCGAGGTGCAGTCCAGCATCAGCGATCTGAGCTGCTGGGTCAGTTTCAACCATCCCACCCCCGATGCTGCCGCAGCGGAACTGGAGCCGGGGGATGAGGTGGGGCTCTACCTGACCTTCAACTTCGGCGCCTATCCCACCCCCGAGGACTTTGCCAAGGCCTGCCGCACCGTGATGGAAGCCTGCGAAGCTGAGGGGCTCTCTTTCAGTGACTACCATTTTGATACCTGGGAAAATGATCCCATTGAGGAAGGGAATACCTACGAGCTGGAGATGTCCGGCGCTTGGGGCGACAAGGCCAGTCTGGAATCCCTGACCGGGCAGGTGAGGACTACCTACTGGTATGACGGCGAGGCCTTCGACACCCCGCAGGAGCGGGAGCAATACGCCCTGGAGCAGGAGACCGACAGCCGTCGCTCCGCACTGGAAGAGGAGTATTACAACACCTACGGAGATTACCCCGACGACGAAACACTGGCGCGGATGATGGCTTCCACCGCCGAGACTGCCGCTGCCCTCTGAGCACAAAAATACATCACAAATTTTACGGTCCCTTGACGCTGACGCCGGGGGACCGCCTTGTTTTTTGGGGGAGGACATGCTAAAATAAACATAACAATGCAGCAAAAGCTGCATCTTTATGCAGGAGGAAACCATGAGCATCTTGAAAGGATACACCAAGCAGGAGGTCAGCTGGATGATGTACGACTGGGCCAACAGCGCCCATTCGGTCATCGTGGTGACCTTGCTGCCCATTTTCTTTGACACAGTGGCCGGTTACACCGCCGACAGCGTGTCCAGCATGTCCACCTGGGGCTATGCCACCAGCATCGCCATGGCCATTGTGGCCCTGTCGGCTCCCTTCCTGGGGGTGTTCGGGGACATCCGCGGCATGCGCAAGCGGCTGTTCACCTTCTTTGTGCTGCTGGGGGTGCTGGCGGTGGCCGGCCTGGCCTTTACACCGGGGATGGACTTTACCTCCTCCACCGATGCGGCCGGACGGGTGGCTGCGCTGATCCTGGTGCTCTACATCATCAGTGTCATCGGGTTTGACGCCTCCTGCATCTATTACGATGCCTTCCTCACCGACATCACCACCGAGGAACGGATGGACCAGGTCTCCACCCTGGGGTACGGCCTGGGCTACATCGGCGGTTCCACCATCCCGCTGGTGATCTTCCTGGTCATGAATCTGGTGGGCATCCCCATGCTGACCTGCCTGGCGGCCATCTTTGCCATCACCGCCGTCTGGTGGCTGGTCTTTACCCTGCCGCTGCTCAAGAACTGCCGCCAGACCACCGGCAAACCCTACGAGAAGGGGGATGTGGGCCGCTCCATCAAGGGGGTGGGCACCACCGTCCGGAAGATCATCGCCGACCGGGCGATGCTGGTCTACATTGTGGCCTACTTCTTTTATATTGACGGGGTGCACACCATCATCAGCATGGCCACCACCTACGGCACCAACCTGGGGCTGGATTCCACCGGCATGCTGCTGGCGCTGCTGCTGGTGCAGGTGCTGGGCCTGCCCTTCTGCCTGCTCTATATGAAACTGGCCTCCCGCTTCGGCGCCCGCGCCATGGTGGGGGTGGGCATCTGTGTCTACATGTTCATCTGCATCTTTGCCTTTTTCATGCGGTCGCTGTGGCAGTTCTGGCTGCTGGCCGTGCTCTGCGCCACCAGCCAGGGCGGCATCCAGGCGCTGTCCCGGTCGATGTTCGGCAAGCTGATCCCCGACAAGGACCGCAGCGGCGAATTCTTCGGCTTCTTTGACATCTTTGGCAAGTTCTCCTCCATCATCGGCCCGGCCCTGGTGGGCGTGGTCAGCGCGGTGGCCGCCAACAAGATGCTGGTGGACCAGGGACTGACCGCCGCCACCGCCACGGCGGAACAGGTGGATGCCATCAACGCCGCCAGCGGCCCCTACGGCATTCTGTCGGTCATTCTCATCATCGGGCTGGGTGCGGTGCTCTACTTTGGGGTGCTGCCTCGCACCCTGAAGGGGCACCGGGCGAATATTTGACATTTCGGCCATCGGCCGGTACAATAATAGGGCATACGTCTGTATGCCCTATTTCTCTGTTTGAGAAGAAGGGAAGTGAAATCCCCATGCCGGAAGGATATACCCATGTGCGCACCGCCCGGCGGGCTGCGGCGGCCATCCACTATAAGGTCCAGTGCCCCGAAGCCTTTGCGGCGGGCGCCAACGGTCCCGACAACCTGTTCGGGTTCGAGGCCTGGAAGTCCGCCAAAAAGCGGCGGTACAATCTGCCCGCCCTGGGCAACCGGATGCATGAGGAGCGCACCGGTGCTTTTCTGCGCTGCATGCTGCGCCATGTCCACACCCGCGCCCAGGTGGAGTACGCCCTGGGGTTTCTCTGCCATTATGCCACCGACACTGTCATGCACCCCTATGTCTGTGCATTGTGCGAGAAGGGGATGCCCTATGCGGGCAAGGGGGGCCATGGTTATTTTGAGATCGCCCTGGACTCCACCCTCCACGCCGAGGACACCGGGGTTTCCCGGGTGCCGGCCCAGGACGCCGGCCCGGTGCCGGTGGGGCCGGACCTGGCCGACATCACCACCCTGCTGCATACCTGTTTGCTGGAGGTCTATGGCGAGGATATCCCGGTGGAATGCCTGGCGGATGCCATCTACCAGACCCACCAGGAGCGCCGGCTCTTTGCCTCCCGTCACGGCATCCGCAAGGTGATTTTCTGGCTCATCGAGCCGCTGATTGGGGGACGGGGCTTCATCACCGGGCATCTGTCGCCCCGGCATCTGGCCCTCAACCTGCCCGACGACTGGACCGATCCCTTCACCGGGGAGGCCCGCCACGGCGGGGCCTTTGCTCTGCTGCGGGAGGCCCAGAAGCGCAGCGAGCTGTTCATGGCCGGTGCGCTGCAAAACTGGATGGGGGTCCTGCCCGATTCCGATCTGGTCAAGCTGCTGCGCAGCATGAGCTACACCGAAGGACGGGACACCCAGCTGAGTGCCCTGCCCGCCGTCACAACCCCGGAATCCCGGCCGGAAGGCGCCCCGGCGCCCGCCGACGCCGCCCAACAATAATACGAAGGAGACACAACCATGATCCGCATTACCATGAAAAACGGCAAGACCATCGACATTGAGCTGGACCCCAGTGCCGCGCCCATCACCTGTGAGAACTTCCTCAAGCTGGTGAACAAGGGCTTTTACAATGGCCTGACCTTCCACCGCATCATCCCGGGCTTTATGATCCAGGGCGGCTGCCCGCTGGGCCTGGGCACCGGCGGCCCCGGCTGGCACATCAAGGGTGAGTTCCTGCAGAACGGGGTCAACAACCCCATCAAGCACACCCGCGGTGTCATCAGCATGGCCCGTGCTGCCGACCCCAACAGCGCCGGCAGCCAGTTCTTCATCATGCACCAGGACGCCCCGCACCTGGACGGCCAGTATGCCGCCTTTGGCCGGGTGGTCAGCGGGATGGACGTGGTGGATGAGATCGCCAACACCCCCACCGACTGGAATGACCGCCCCCGCACCCCCGTTGTGATGGAAAAGGTGGAGGTCATCGACGAGGATTGATCCCATCACCCGAAACAAGAACCAAAAAAGGATGCCGCGAAAATGCTTCGCGACATCCTTTTTGCGGTGCGCCCGGCATGGGCAATAACTTGGTGGTGAAAGTCCACTACAGACTTGGCAGTAGGAACTGTTA
>CALWNP010000046.1 GCA_944382835.1 uncultured Gemmiger sp. | reverse complement strand
CAACCTGAAAAAATATTGGTCCAAGCTGCAACACGGCCGGTTGAAAAGCCACCTTTTCCCACTGAAAAAAGAATAGATTTTTTCGATATTCTGGAATATGCAAAAAACCAGGCTTCTCCTTTCGGCGAAGCTCAGCTTTGCTATACCCTTTTTTCGAGATTGCGCCGGAGTTTTTAACGAAATCTCCACGAAAACCCTTCCGGAATGGAGTTTTCAACAGAAATCGCCATGAAAATGGGGCTGCTGCTCAACTTTCGTTTTGCAACAGCCCCATATTTATTTGTGCTGTGTTAGAGGCCGGGGAAGACCGCCCGGGCGCTGAACCGTCCGCCGGGGCCAAACATCTCAAAGTGGCAGTGGTAGCCGAAGGCGTATCCGGTATCCCCCACATAGCCGATGACCTGGCCCTGGGTGACCGTCTCTCCCTCCTCCACCGCAAAGGCCGAGAGATGGCCGTAGAGGGTGCGGTAGCCGCCGCCATGGTCCAGCTCAATGTAGTTGCCGTAGCTGTTGTAGTCCCCCTGGGTGACTACTCCATTCCAGTGGTAGAGGGTTTTCACCACCCCGTCCGCCGCGGCGATCACCGGAACCCCGTAGGAGGCGGCAATGTCGGTGCCGGTGTGGCCGGCGCCCATCCAGCGGGTGACCTCCCGGTAATCCGGTACCGGCCAGACAAAGACCCGCCCGTCATACTGCCCGGTGAGGGCATCGGCAATCCGGGTGCCCTCGATGACCTCCTCGGTCACCGGTTCCTTCAGCAGCCGGGTTCCCACAATCTCCACCCCGGTCATCTGGCCGTCCAGATAGGTGGTGTCCTGGGTGATCTCCTGCAGGCCCAGTTCCCCGGGCTGTACCACCACCTGCTCGCCATAGTCGTAGGCGTCGGAGGTGGTGGTCACCGTATCGTAGGGAATGTCGCTGAGCTGGGTTTCCCGCACCACCACCTGGACCCGCAGCAGCTCGGGGGTGCCGGTCTCGCCCGGTGCGTTCAGGGCATCCAGCACCGTCTGATCCGGCACCACCGAATCCTGAAGGAACAGCCCGTCCACCAGGTGGATGTCGTGGTAAAAGCGCACCGTCCGCCCTGTGGCGCCGCTCTCACGGTAGGGCTTTTTGATCTGTTCCAGATAGCTGCGCAGGTGATCCCCGCCGGTGATGACATAGGACAGGCTTCCGTCTATGTAGACCGCGGTGGCCTCGGTGAGGGTGCCGCCGGTCTGGCGCAGCAGGGCGTTGACCAGATCGCTCTGGGTCAGGGTCTGGCCGCCCACCGCCAGGGCGTAGCTGGGTTCCACAGCCCAGAGGTCCTCGGGCACCTGCTGCCCGGCCTCGGCCAGCACCTGGCGGGCGTTGTTCACCCGGCTGCGGACATCGGCCTGGGCGGCCTCAAAAATTTCCTCGCTTTCCACCCGCCCCAGCACCGAGCCATCCACCTCCACCTGCAGGACAAAGTGAAGACTGAGGCCGGTGCGCAGGGTCAGGGCCAGCACCAGCGCCGCTGCGGCCGGGGGCAGCCAGCTCAGCAGCCGGCGGGGGGAGAACCACGGCAGGGAGAAGGCGGGCAGCCTGGGGAGCAGGGGAGAGAGCAGGGCACCGGCGGTCCACAAGCCCAGCCGCAGCAGCCCATAGAGCGCCCGCAGCAGGCAGAGAAGGGTGTACTCCACCCGGAACCCCACCCGGTACAAAAGCTCTCCTGCGGCCTGCCAGCCGGGAATCCGGCGCAGCCTCCTTTGCCGGATCCGCCGCCGGGCCTCCCGTCGCCGCCCGCGGGCGGCAGCGCGGAGCACCCGCCGGCACTGGCGACTGTTCCGCTGCTGTTGGCGGCGCCAGGATGTGGGGGGTCTAGGATATTCGGTTGGTTGTTTCATGGCGGTTCCATCCCTTTCCGTGGGGGCGAAAGGTACATAGTCTATTACAATAGAGCGACTTACAAGAAGTCTATCACGATAGACCGACCCTGTCAAGAAGGGCCGGAACGGTGGAATTTTTCCCATCCGGCGCAGGAAAACCGGCCAAAAGGGCCATACTGAAAGGGAAAACAGGGTGGTGGAGGGGACTGCTGCCAAAGGGGCGAAAAGGAAACCCAAGGGAAAACTGTAAAATCAAACAGAAAACTGTGTAAAAAGAAAGTTTACCAATGTGCAAGGTGCGGAAAATCAAAACAGGTCGAAAAAAAGCGGGCAGAACGGGTGCTTTTGCCCGGTCTGTATGTTAAAATGATACTGGAACATCGCGGCAGGGCGCCGCTTTGGCTTTGATAACATCATATAGCAGTTGAAGGAGCATCCGTTATGGCTGAACAAAATCTGGGACCGCGCGACTTTTTTGCCAAGGAGGACGCGATTGCCGATCTTGGCCTGCTTGCCTGCCCCGGTGCCGAGGAACTGGCCCGTCTTGTGGACGGTCACCTCGTTCGCTGGGCGCGCGAAGTCGGTATGAATGTGGATACCTTTATCATTCCGTCCGATTGCCCCCGTTTTCAATCCGGCGACGCAAAGGGCCTGGTCAAATCCTCGACCCGCGGAGATGACCTGTACATCTTTGTGGATCCGGGCAATTACAGCGTCACCTACAAGCTGTTTGGGTACGACAACCATCTCTCTCCCGATGACCACTTCCAGAACCTGCTGCGTCTGATCCAGGCCTCCGCCGGCCGTGCCCATCGGATCAGCGTCATCATGCCCAGCCTGTACGGCGGCCGCCAGCATCGCCGGGTCAGCCGGGAAAGCCTGGACTGCGCCTTTGCGCTGCAGCAGCTGCGCTCGGTGGGTGTCAAGAACATCATCACCTTTGACGCCCACGATCCCCGCGTCCAGAACGCGGTGCCCACCATGAGCTTTGACAACGTCATGCCCACCTACCAGGTGCTCAAGTGCCTGCTGCACCATGTGCCCGATGTCAGCTTTGACAAGGAGCACTTCATGATCGTCTCTCCCGACGAGGGCGCCATGAACCGCAATATGTACTACTCCAGCGTGCTGGGCTGCAACCTGGGCATGTTCTACAAGCGCCGGGATTACAGCCGGGTGGTCAACGGCCGCAACCCCATCGTCGCCCACGAATACCTGGGCGAGAGCGTGGAGGGCAAGGATGTCTTCATCGCCGACGACATCATCGCCTCGGGCGAGAGCATGCTGGACATCGCCTACGAGCTGAAGATGCGGGGCGCCAAGCACATCTTCACCTGCGCCACCTTCCCCCTCTTCACCGCCGGCCTGGACAGCTTCGACAAGGCCTACGCCGACGGCATCGTCTCGGCCGTGCTGGGCACCAACCTGACCTACCGCACCCCCGAGCTGCTGTCCCGCCCCTGGTACTACGACGTGGACCTGTCCAAATACACCGCCTACTTCATCGCTGCCATCAACCACGACAAGAGCGTCTCCAGCATCATCGACCCCATGGTCAAGATTCGCGCTCTGCTGGAGCGTCACGGCATCTCGATGGGTGGCTGATTCCGCTGTTGTTGCGGCCCGCATCTGTCGGGCCGCTTTTTTGTGAGCCGGTCTGCATCAGACCGCACCCGACATATATAAGGGGAAGGGTGAGCTTCCCCACAAAAGGAGATGTTGTTATGCTGCCAATGGAACAGCTGAAAGCCATGGTTCAGGGCAAAAAGGTGGCCTTTATCGGGGCCGGTGTCAGCCACAAGAGCTGCATCCAGCAGTTTGCCGACCTGGGCGCCCAGATCACCCTCTGTGATCAGAAGGAGCGCCTGGAGGATTTCGGGGACTATGCCGAAACCCTGCGCCGCCTGCAGGTCCGTTTGAGCTTGGGCAAACATTACACCGACGGCTTTGCCGGCCAGGACATCATCATGCGCACCCCGGGGTATGAATACTTCCGCCCCGAGCTTCAGGCCGCCAAGGCGGCGGGCACTCTGGTGACCAGCGAGGTGGAGCTCTTCTTTGAGCTCTGCCCCTGCCAGATCATCGCGGTGACAGGCTCGGACGGCAAGACCACCACCACCACCCTCATCGCCAAGATGATGGAAGCCGCCGGCCGCAAGGTCTTTTTGGGGGGCAACATCGGGGCGGCGCTGCTGCCCCAGCTGCCCGACGTCACCTCCCAGGATGTGTCGGTGGTGGAGCTGTCCAGCTTCCAGCTCATCAGCATGCGCCGCAGCCCCAATGTGGCGGTGGTCACCAACGTGACCCCCAACCACCTGGACCACCACAAGGACATGAAGGAGTATGTGGACGCCAAGCGGAACATCCTGCTCTGGCAGCAGCCTCCCTGCCGGGCGGTGCTGGGCTACGAGAACGAGATCACCCGTGGCATGGCCGCCGACTGCAAGGGGGAGCAGGTCTGGTTCACTCGGCTGCATGAGACCGACAAGGGCGCCTTCCTGCGGGCGGAGGACGATACCCTCTGCTACGCCGAGAACGGGGTGGTGACCCCCATCATGCCCCGGTCGGAGATCAAGCTGCGGGGGCTGCACAATGTGGAAAACCTGCTGGCCGCCTGCGCTGCGGTCTGGGGTCTGGTGCCGGTCTCGGTGATGCGGCAGATCGGTTCCACCTTCACCGGGGTGGAGCACCGCATCGAGCCGGTGCGGCTGCTGGATGGGGTGCAGTATTACAACGACTCCATCGCCTCCAGCCCCACCCGGACCATCGCCGGGCTGCGCAGCTTTGACCAGAAGATCATCCTGATCGCCGGCGGCTACGACAAAAAGATTCCCTACGAGCCGCTGGCCCCCGAGATTCTGGCCCACGTCAAGACCCTGATCCTCATGGGCGCCACCGGTCCTCGCATCGAGGCCGCCGTCCGCGCCCTGCCCGCCTTTGCCGATTCCGACCTGACCATCCTCCACGCCGACGGGATGCAGCAGGCGGTGGAGCTGGCCCGCGGGGCCGCCAAACCCGGCGACATCGTCAGCCTCTCTCCCGCCTCGGCCTCCTTTGACCTCTATCCCAACTTCGAGGTGCGGGGCCGGGATTACAAGCGGATTGTCATGGCACTGCCCGAATGATCCGGCAGGTCAGCGCCCCGGGCCAGCGGCAGGTCTTTGCGGTGGCCATCGCCGGGGAGCCCTATCTGGCCCCGGTTCTGGGCCGGGACCTGGCCATCTGGGCCGACAACCTCGGCGCCCCGGTGCGGCTTTTCACCGCCTCGGGGGCGGCCCTCTCCCTCTCGGGCAGCGCAGCCACCCTCTGCGGCGTCCCCGGGGACGAGGAGGAGCTGCTTGCCTTCCTGCGGTTTGCCGGCGTCCGGAGCCTGCTGAGCGCCCGTCCGCTGGCCATGGGGGAGGCGGGGGAGCGGTACAGCCGTTACACCCTGGCCCCCGGCGGCAGGCTGGCGGGCGCCCCCTCGGAGGCCCCTGCCGGCCTGGTGCTGGATCAGGAACCCTCCATGGGCCAGGTGGCCGCCTTTCTCTTTCCCGGGGACGCCGGCCGGCAGGACAACCTCTACACCGAGGGCTGTGCCGCCCGCGCCCGGGGAATGGCCCGGGTCTGGGCCCTGCGCCGACCCGGCGGGGAGATTCTGTCCACCGTAGGGGCCTATGCGGTGCTGGACGGCGCCGCTGCCATGGCCATGGGCTGCACCCACTCCTCCCTGCGGGGCAGGGGGATCGGGGGATGGCTGATTGCCCGGATGGCCGAGACCCTGGCAAGGGAGGGACTGGCGGTTTCGCTGCTCTGTGCGCCGGAACGCTGCCCCTTTTACCAGCGGCTGGGCTTTGCCCCAGCCGGCCCGCTCTGGCAGTACAAAATCAACAATATGGAATAAATCGTAAAAATATACAGTTAGGAAAGAACCATGATCGAACAATTCTACCAACTCAAGCCGGAAGTCCTGGCGCTGGACAAACAGGCCCTGGCGCTGTGCGCTCAGCAGTTTGCCCGCACCGAGGAGATCCGGGATTTCAATCAGCTCAAGATGCTGCGCGCCTTCACCGACTGCGGGGTGGAGGCCCGGCATTTTCTAGGGTCCACCGGCTACGGCGTCTGGGATGACAGCCGCAACAAGCTGGAGGAGGTCTTTGCCCGCTGCATGGGGGCCGAGGCGGCTCTGGTCCGCCCCCAGTTCATGAGCGGCACCCACACCCTGGCGGTGGCCCTGTTCGGGCTGCTGCGCCCCGGTGATACCCTGCTGGCCGCCACCGGCCGCCCCTACGACACCCTGGAAGGGGTCATCGGCATCGGGGAGGCCGGCAAGGGCTGCGGTACCCTGCGGGAGTTCGGGGTCATTTACGATGAGTGCCCCCTGAAGGAGGACTTCACCCCCGATTTTGACTGCATCGCCCGCAAGGCCGGGCAGGCCACCGTGGTGCACATCCAGCGCAGCCGGGGCTACACCCAGCGCAACGCCTTCTCGCTGGAGACCATCCAGAAGGTGGTCCGGACGGTGCGACAGGTCAACCCCAAGGCGGTGATCTTTGTGGACAACTGCTACGGCGAGTTCACCCAGACCCGGGAGCCCCTGGCGGTGGGCGGGGACCTGATGGCCGGCAGCTTCATCAAAAACCCCGGCGGCGGCATCACCCCCACCGGCGGTTACATTGCCGGCCGGGCCGACCTGGTGGAGAAGGTCAGCCACCGGTTCACCGCGCCGGGCATCGGCCGGGACCTGGGCTGCACCCAGGACAGCCTGCGGGACACCTTCCTGGGCTTCTACTACGCCCCCGGGGTGGTCTGTGAGGCGCTGAAAGCCGCCATCTACGCCCAGTGCCTGCTGGAGCTGGCTGGGGTCCATCCGGTGCCCCGCTACACCGAGGAGCACAATGATATTGTGACCTGTTTTGATTCCGGCAGTGCGGCGGCTCTCCAGGGCTTCTGCGCCGGCATCCAGAAGAACAGCCCGGTGGACAGCCTGGTGACCCCCGAGCCCGCCGACGAGCCCGGCTATACCGACCAGGTCATCATGGCCTCGGGCAGCTTTACCGAGGGCAGCACCATTGAGCTGAGCTGTGACGGCCCGCTGCGCCCGCCCTACACCTGCTACCTGCAGGGGGGCGTCAACTTTACCGCCGCCCGGGCGGCCATCCTCTGCGCGGTGCAGAACGCCTTCTTCGCCGATTGATTCTGGACAACACAACGCCCCCGCCTTTCCATTGGGAAAAGGCGGGGGCGCTTTTGTTTGGATTGGCAAACGGTCAATCAGGCATTCTTGACATAATCCCGGACCAGGGCTTGCAGCAGATCATCCCGATCAATGCGGCGGATCAGGGCACGGGCGTTTTTGTAGGTGGTGATGTAGGTGGGATCCTCCGACAGGATGTAACCCACAAGCTGGTTGATGGGGTTGTAGCCCTTTTCTTCCAGTGCACTGTACACCAGCAGGATCACCTGCTTGATTTCCTGATCTTTCTGGTCACGAATGGAAAATACGGCAGTCGGCTCCGAAACATTCATCGCAATGAACCCCCTTCTCTTGTAGCCGTTCCACGAAAAATCCAGGATTTAACAGGCGGCACAAAATCTCTTGAATATACATTCACAATTATATACGAAATCCACAGTTTCTGCAAGGGGGCAGGGATGGCGCGGAGACATTTTTTTCAGCATTCTCCCTGGGCCGACAATCAGCCCACAATCACCTGACCGCGGCGCAGCACGGTGTGGATGTTCAGGTCCTTGTCGGCCAGGATGACGTTGCCGTACCGCCCGGCGTCCAGCGAACCGTAATCCCGGTCGATGCCGATGCTGCGGGCCGGGTTTTCGCTGGCGGCGCGGACGGCGCTCTCCAGCGGGACCCTCATCTCCAGCACCGCCCGGCGCATGCAGTCATAGAGGCAGGTGGCACTGCCGGCGATGGTGTCGGGGTGCTCGGTCAGCACCGCACGCGGGCCGTGGACGGTGACCGCCTGGCCGCCCAGGCTGTAACTGCCGTCGGGCAGGCCGCAGGCCATCATGCTGTCGGCCACCAGCACCACCCGGTCATCCCCGAAGGTGTTGAAGGTGAACCGCACCATGGCGGGATGAATGTGCACTCCGTCGGTGATCAGCTCCACCTCGGCGTGCTCTTCCAGCGCCGCGATGATGGGCCCCGGCTCCCGGTGGGTGATGCCGGGCATGGCGTTGTACAGATGGGTCATGTGGCTGGCCCCGGCGGCAAAGGCCGCCTTGGCGGTGTCGTAGTCGGCACAGGTGTGGGCAATGGAGATCCGGGCTTCACCGGCGCAGCTGCGGATGAAATCCAGGGCGCCGGGTTCCTCGGGGGCGATGTCCACCAGCTTGATCAGCCCGCCGCTGCGCTGCTGCAGCCGGCGGAACATCCCCACATCGGCGCCCATCACATACTTGGGGTTCTGGGCACCCACCTTGCGGGGGCTGATGTAGGGGCCTTCCATGTTGATGCCCACCAGGTCGGCGCCGCTGGTGTTCTGATGAGCGGCGGCCACATCCATGATCCCGTTGAGGATCTCCTCCGAGAAGGTCATGGTGGCGGGGCAGATGGCCAGCACGCCCTTGCTGGCCTCGAAATCGGCGATGGCCTGCAGCCCGGCCTCGTCGGCGTCACAAAAGTCGTGGCCCACGGCGCCGTGGAAGTGAATGTCCACCAGGCCGGGCAGGGCATACAGGCCCTGGGCGTCCAGGACTTCCTCCCCCTCCAGGGGCGGGGCGCCAAAGACGATCCGGCCGTCCCGGATCACCAGATCCCGGACCGCAAAGGTGTGCTGGGGGGTATAAACCTTGGCATTTTTGATAATCATGGCAAATTTCCCTTTCGCATCGGGGGCGATCAGATCAGGCTCAGGGCCTCGGCGTCGCCCACCAGGATAAAGTCGGGGTGCATCTGCAGGATGGAGGCGGGCACCTCGGGGGTAACCGGCCCGAAGAAGGCCTTCTTGACGATCTCGGCCTTGCCCTTGCCGTTGACCACCATCAGCACCTTGCGGGCCTGCATGATGGTCTTGATGCCCATGGTGTAGGCCTGCTTGGGCACCAGGCTTTCGTCCCCGTCGAAGAACCGTTTGTTGGCCTCGATGGTCTCCTGGGTCAGGTTGACGCAGTGGGTGCCCAGCTCAAAGGCGGCGCCCGGCTCGTTGAAGCCGATGTGGCCGTCGTGGCCGATGCCCAGCAGCTGCAGGTCGATGCCGCCCACGCTCTGGATCACCTCGTCATAGTGCTTGCACTCGGCAGCGGCATCCAGGTTGGTGCCGTCGGGCAGATGGATGTGCTCGGGGTTGATGTTCACATGGTTGAAGAAGTTGTCGTGCATGAAGCTCCAGTAGCTCTGGGGGTTCTCCCGGGGCAGACCGCGGTACTCGTCCAGGTTGACGGTGGTGACCTCGGAAAAGTCGATGTCATCCTTGTTGTACCACTCGATGAGCTGCTTGTAGGTGCCCACCGGAGTGCCGCCGGTGGCCAGGCCCAGCACGCAGTTGGGCTTCATGATAACCTGGGCCGAGATGATGTTGGCGGCCTTGCGGGACATGTCGTAATAGTCTTTTGCGCGGATGATTTTCATGATGGAATCTCCTTTTGGATGGGTGAAAACGAAGCCGGTTGCGGAGCAGGACGCCGGGAACCTTTTCTGCCTTCAGTATAGCATGTCCCGGCGAAAAAGATAGAGGGAAAACCGGACAAAACACCGGAACTGTACAGGCCGCCTGAAAAAAAGCCGCGGGCGGGCAACAGGCCCGCCCGCGGCGGAATCTACACAGAGAACCAGAATCTGTGCCGGAAAGCGGGAAGAGCTTTACAGCATCTTCTTCAGTTCATCGTAAACGAACTGAACTTTGGGGCCGATCACGACCTGGCAAGCATTCTTGCTGGGGCGGATGACGCCGGCGGCACCGGCAGCCTTGATCGCCTTTTCGTTCACGGCAGTGCTGTCCTTGACCTCAAAGCGCAGACGGGTGGCGCAGTAGTCCACGTTGGTCACGTTGCCCTTGCCGCCGATGGCAGCCAGAACACCGGAAGCGATGGCGGTGAAGTCATTGTTGGCCAGCTGGATCTTGGACTCGGAAGCCTCGGCGTCCTCATCCTCACGGCCGGGAGTCACCAGGTTGAACTTGGTGATGGCAAAGCGGAAGACAACGTAGAAGACGACGAAGGCGGCGATGCCCAGAGGCAGGATCATCCAAGTCTTGGCATGGGCCGGCAGAGAGTAGGAGAAGACCAGGTCAGTGGCACCGGCAGAGAAGAGGAAGCCGGCGCGGAACCCGACGTAGTAGGTCACAACGCTGAAGATGCCGTACAGGGCAGCGTAGACAATGTACAGGGGGAAGCAGAGGAACATGAAGCCGAACTCGAAGGGCTCGGTGACGCCGCAGACAAAGGCGCAGATGGCGGCGGAGGTCACCAGACCGATGGCAGCTTTCTTGTTCTTGGCGGTGTGGACCATGGCCAGCGCAGCGCCGGGGATACCGAACATCATGCAGGGGAAGAAGCCGGACATGTACATGCCGAGGCTCCAGTCGATGACCTCGCCGGTGGTGCCCACGTCGCCGGTGACCTTGCCGGCCCAGTAGTTGGTCAGGTCGCCGATACCGATGGTATCAAACCAGAAGACGTTGTTCAGGGCGTGATGCAGACCGGTGGGGATCAGCAGGCGGTTGAAGAAGGCGTACAGGCCGGCACCGATGCCGCCCAGACCCACGATGGCGTCGCCAACCCAGACCAGGGCACCGAAGATGAGGGGCCACAGGAAGAGCAGGATGACAGAGACCACAATGGAGGCCAGGCCGGTGACGATGGCCACGCAGCGCTTGCCGCTGAAGAAGGCCAGCCAGTCAGGCAGCTGGGTGCTCTTGAACTTGTTGTAGCAGGTGGCACCGATGATGGCGGCCAGGATGCCGATGAAGGCGTTGCCGGCGGTCTTCTGGAAGGCGATGTACTTGGTGGAGTTCTCTTCCAGGGTCATGACGGCGCTCACCACAGCGGGGCTGAGCAGCTGGGTCATCATCAGATAGCTGACCAGACCGGCCAGACCGGCGGTGCCGTCGTGGTCATCGGACAGGCCCACCGCAGCGCCGACGGCGAACAGCCAGGCCATGTTGTCGATCAGGGCGCCGCCGGCCTTGATCAGGATAAAACCGGCGCTGTAAGCCAGACCGGAAGTGGCGGCATCACTCACGCCCATGGCACCCGGAGCCAGCGCATAGCCCAGGCCCATCAGGATGCCGCAGACAGGAAGCGCGGCAACAGGCAACATCAATGCCTTGCCGAGCTTTTGCAGGAATTTCATCATAAAGCATTCCTCCTAAGACGGATTTGGTAGTTTGCTTCCACGTCGTTCAAGCCGTTCTGGTTCTTACGGACTAAACAACTTGTTAAACAAATCTTAACACATTGGTCATAAAAAAGAAAGATGTTTTTTAACAAATCGGAAAAAAGCTCTAAATAAGGCATAATTTTTTGTGCGTTCTTCCCTTTTTTGGCCTGCAAAAAGAAAAAATCTTTGCTTTTTCAACTTTTATGCGTAAGAAAACACACCCCCGTTCCAAGCCTCGGAACGGGGGTGTGGCCGTTATCGCCGCATCTGCCGCACCGCCTGCCGGTAGGCGGGGGTGGCGCGTCGGCTTTCACAGATTTTTTGGATGGCTTTGTTCTGGGTGAAATCATCCAGCTGGGGCTGCCGCAGAAAATCCAGCCCCAGCGCCGGCTCCTTCACCGCTACGATGCTCACCGCCCAGGCGGCGCCCAGCCGGGCGTAGAGGGAAGTGGACTCCAGCTCGGTGCAGGCCTGCAGGGTCTGCCGCCGGCCCTCGGGGGTGGCGGTGAAGTGGTCTAGCAGGCAGACCAGCCCGAACCGGGCGGAAAACTCCGCCTCCCGCCGGGCCAGCTCCCGCAACCAGGGCAGCCAGAACTCTGGCGTTTTGGCCATCCACTTGCAGCCGGCCGCCGCCGAATCGCAGAGGCTCCAGTTGTCCGCTAGCGGCAGATGGGCCTCCAGCAGGGCGCGCCGAGTTTCGTCGGGCAGTTTGGCGTAGCTGATCACCATGCCCCGCAGCATCCGCTCCTCAAACAGTTCGGTGCCCAGGGCGGCCAGACTGGCGTCGGGGTCGGCGGCCAGAACCCTGGCATAGCGCCGCAGGGCGGGCAGCCGCACCCCCAGCATGGGGGGACAATGGGGAATCAGGCTGCTGGAAAACCGGGCGTAGTCCGGCTCGGCCAGCTGTTCCAGATGGGCCACAATCTCCTCACGGGTGGGCATGGCAGACTCCCTTTCTTCCTTTGATACTTTAATAGTCCGGCTTATTCGGCCCGGAACAGCTGGGGCGCCGCCTTGACCAGCAGCACCGCGGCCACGGTGGTCAGGATGGTTTCGGGCAGCATGTAGCTGCCATTGTACAGCAGGCTATAGGTCCAGGCGGGCAGGCCCTCGGACAGGTTGCCCCAGATCAGCACCCCCGACAGGAAGCTGCAGAGGAAGCGGATCAGGCAGACGGCAAAGGTGCCGACGCCCACACCCACCAGACGGTTGGAGAAGGGCTTGGCAAAGACGCAGGCCAGGCCCAGCAGGCTGAAGGCCAGCACATAGTCCAGCAGAATCATCCCCACCAGGGGCAGCAGGCCGGGGGCCGGCGGGGCATAAAAGCCCAGCAGCATCTGGAGCAGGCTGTTGACAAAGCCGGTGAACAGCCCCCATTTGACGCCGTGCCGGAAGGAAATCAGGATGAAGGGCAGCATGCTGAACAGGGTGACGCTGCCGCCGTTGGCCAGCTCGTAGATCTTGATGTTGGCCAGCACGGTGCCCAGGGCAATCATCAGGGCACACTCCACCAGGATGCGGGTCTTGGAATAGGTTTTGGACATGGAACTCTCTCCTCGGAACAAATAGTACACAAAAACAAGAACGGCGCGCCCTTGCAGGCGCGCCAAGTCTAGGTGATCGGTTGACAGGATCCCGTAAACTTCCTACGCCGGCATTACCCGGATCAGGTTGAAGGGTACTCCGCCCATGCGGATCTCAGCCTTTCGGCGCCCCTGTTTTTCTGTCCGCCAAACAGTATACTCGTTTTTTCACAATTGTCAAGAAAGGCTCCAGATCCCTCCACTCAGAGGCGGCAGATCCAGCGCCAGCCAGCCACCGCAGCTCTGCTGGGACCGGTCGGGGAGAGGGCCGGCGGCAAAGACCGGCTGGGCGGTGACCTCCCGCCCCAGACAGCCCAGATCAAAGCCGAACCCTTCCACCCCGGCGGTGCCGGTGTTGAAGGCGCAGAGCAGCGCCTCGCCGCCGCCCCGCCGCACAAAGCCCAGCACCCCCCGGCGGGGGTCCCGGCCAGCCCAGACAAAGCATCCGCCGACATCCTCCCCGCAGAAGAGGGCGGGGTGCCGGGGATAAAATTCCGCCAGCGCCCGGTAAAAGGCATCCAGCGCCTGGTGGCGGGGATCGCCCAGCAGCGCCCACTCCGGTTCCATGGCGGGGGTGAAGGGACGCCGCTGGCCGAACTCCACCCCCATAAAGTTGAGCTTTTTGCCCGGCCGGGCAAACTGATACAACAGCAGCAGCCGCATCTGGGCCAGCTTTTCCCCGTCGTCGCCCCACAGCCGGGCCAGGATGGCCCCGGTGCGGGGGGCGTTCTCGTCGTGGTTCAGGGCGTTGATGCCCCGGGTGTGGGCAAAGGCGGCGGTGATGGCCGCCAGCCGGTCAAACAGCGCCGGCCGTTCCCCGAAGGGGGCGGTGAAATAGTCCAGCACATCCCGGGTCCAGCCGGTATCCCAGACATAGTCAAAGCCCAGCCCGCCGTCCCGGGTCAGGGCGGTGGCATTGAGGGCCCCGGCGGTGTCCTCGGCCACCAGCAGGGTACCGGGAAACCGGGCGTGGAGCCCGGCGGTCAGGGTGCGGAAGAACTCGGCGGCCTGCCAGCCCCCGCCGGGGCGGTAGAGGGCGTTGCCGATGGCGTCCACCCGCAGCCCGTCGCAGCCGCAGAGGTGCAGCCAGAAGGCGGCCGAGCTGAGCAGAAAGCTGCGCACCGGCCCGCTGTTCAGATCAAAATTCAGGCTGCCCCAGTCACTTTTTCCGGCCTCCCCGGCCATCTCAAAGAGGGGGGCGCCGTCAAAATTGGCCAGCCGGCCCTCGTCGGGGGCAAAGTGGACCGGCACAAAGTCCAGGATTACCCCGATGCCGGCGCGGTGCAGACGCTCCACCAGCGCCCGGAACCCGGCCGGCCCGCCGATGCGCTGGCTGGGGGCAAAATAGCCGCAGCCCTGGTAGCCCCAGCTGCCGTCAAAGGGGAACTCGGCCAGGGGCAGCAGCTCCAGGTGGGTGAAGCCATGGCTCCGGGCCCAGGGCAGCAGGGCGTCACCCAGGGCGGCGCCGTCGTAATATCGCCCGTCCCAGTGCCGCCGCCAGCTCCCGGTGTGGAGCTCATAGATGTGGAGCGGCTCCTCCCAGCAGGGGCCGCGGCGCAGGGCGGGCAGGGGAGGGGGCAGTGGGGTCAGTTGTCCTGCAGTGCCGGGCAGCGGTTCAAAGGCCAGGGCGAAGGGATCGGACCGCAGCCGCCAGACCCCGTCGGGTCCCTGGATGTTATATTTATACAGTTGTCCCTCCCGGGCGGCGGGGGCGCGGCCCCGCCACAGCCCGTCCTCGCAGAAGGCCAACTCCTGGGAATGGTAGAGGTCCCAGCCGTTCCAGTCCCCCAGCACCTGGACCCGGCGGGCATGGGGGGCCCAGCAGGTGAACTGCCACCCCCGCCCGGGTCCCGCCGGATGGGCGCCCAGCAGCCGGTAGGCGTCAAAGCTGAGCCCCTGATAAAATTCCCAGACATCGGGCCGCACCCGCAATCCCCCTCCTTCCCATGGTTGTGCGGTTTTGATTGTAGCATGGTTGGGGGCGGCAAGGCAAATCCCGGGGCAAAATTTCGCCACTTTATGACAAACTGTTGACAAAAACAGGGAACCGATGTATATTTAGAAGGATTCCGTTGCTCAAACGATGGTGATGGTTGGTCTTCGCCATCGCATATTTTATGCGCTTTTCTGTCTTTGGCATGCGTACAGACGTGTTTTTGACGCAGGTCCGGGGCCGGGGCGGTGCGCACGGGAGATTTCAGAACCAACCCTGGTACTTGGGTAAGGAGTGGCAACAATGGTCAAATACATCATCAAACGGGTCATCATTGGCCTCATCAGTGTGTTTGTCGTGGCGACACTGACCTTCTTCCTTATGAACATGGTCCCCGGTGGCCCGTTCGTCTCGGATAAGGCGGTCAGCCCGGCAGCGCAGAAGGCGCTGGAAGCGAAGTTCGGCATGGACAAGCCGCTGCTCCAGCAGTACACCACCTATATGTCCGACCTGCTGCACGGCGATATGGGCCCCAGCCTGCGCCAGCGCGGCCGTGACGTGGTGGACATCATCACCTCGAAGTTCCCGGTCTCCTGCCGGCTGGCCGGCATCGCGGTGGCAGTGGCCCTGGTCGTGGGTGTGCCGCTGGGCTGTGTGGCGGCCTACAACCGAGGGAAATGGGCGGACAACATCATCATCGTCTTTGCCACCTGCGGCATTGCGATTCCCAGCTTCATCAGCAGCGTGCTTCTACTCTATACTTTTGGTATGAACCTGAAGCTGCTACCCACGGTTGGCCTGAATGAGGCGGCGGCCTATGTCATGCCGGTGACGGCGCTGGCCATCTATCCCACCGCCTACATCACCCGGCTGATGCGCTCCAGCCTGCTGGATGTCATGGGGCAGGACTACATCCGCACCGCCAAGGCCAAGGGTGTGTCCAACTTCAAGATCCTCTTCAAGCATGCGCTGCGCAATGCGGTGCTGCCCGTCATCACCTATGTGGGCCCCATGCTGGCTTCCCTGATGACCGGTTCCTTCGTCATTGAGAAGATCTTCACCATCCCCGGCCTGGGCCGCGAGTTCGTCTCGGCCATCACCAACCGGGATTATATGATGATCATGGGCACCACCATTGTGCTGGCCACCCTGGTCATTGCCGCCAACGTCATCGTCGATGTGCTGTACAAGGTCATCGACCCCCGCATCAAGCTGAACTGAGGAGGATCGAAGCAAGATGGAAGTCAAGAAAAATCCTTTGAGCCTCCAGTTGAAGACGGAGGATTTCGCCCCCGCCAGTGCCGACGAGAAACAAAGCCTCGTGGTCATGCGGGAAAGCGTCAACTTCTGGCGTGACGGCCTGCGCCGGCTGCGCAAAAACAAGATCGCCATGGTCAGCCTCCTTTTCATTGTGCTGATCCTGATTTTCGCCTATGTGCTGCCCTCCTTCTGGCCCTACGGCTACGCCGAGCAGATCCGCGGCAGCGAGAACCTGGCTCCCTTCCAGTATTCCGAGGAGGAGATGGCCCGGATTGCCAGCGGGGAGAGCGTCTTCCCCCACATCTGCGGCACCGACAAGCTGGGCCGTGACTTTGCCGTCCGTCTCATGATGGGCACCCGCATCAGCCTGTCGGTCGGCCTGCTCTGCAGCGCCCTGGTGCTGCTCATCGGCGCCACCTACGGCGCCATCTCCGGCTTCGTGGGCGGCTGGGTGGATATCATCATGATGCGTATCACCGATATCCTCTACACCATCCCCGACATCCTGCTCATCATCCTGCTGGCCTTCGCTCTGAACGAACGGCTGGATGCCCTGGCCAACCAGCCCGGCTTCGGCTGGCTGCAGACTCTGGGCTCCAACCTGGTCAGCATCTTCATCGTCTTCGCTCTGCTCTACTGGGTGGGCATGGCCCGTATCGTCCGCAGCCAGGTGCTGGTGCTGAAAGAGGCCGAGTATGTCACCGCCGCCCGCGCCCTGGGCGCCGGCAATGGCCGCATCATCAAAAAGCACCTGCTGACCAACTGCATCGGCACCTTGATCGTCACCACCACCCTGCAGATCCCCTCGGCCATCTTCACCGAGAG
>CALWNP010000045.1 GCA_944382835.1 uncultured Gemmiger sp. | reverse complement strand
TTTAGGGAGCGACCACAGGAGATAGGCCCTTATAGGGCCTGTTCAAACCACCCGTTCAACGGGTGGTTTTGATTGTTCAATTCTGGCTGTGCAGCACCAGCAGATCCCCGGGCTCCAGCCGGGTGTCGCCGTTGGGGATCAGCACCTTGCCCCGGCGCTGGACCAGCACGATCAGCGAACCCTGACGACGGGGCAGATCACAGATCCGGGACCCCTGCTGCAGGTCCTCGGCCCCGATGGTCTTTTCCACAAACTGGATGTTTTCCCCCTGGGGCGCCATGGCGCAGAGCACCAGCCGGTCCCCG
Source organism: uncultured Gemmiger sp. (assembly GCA_944382835.1). Taxonomy (GTDB): domain Bacteria; phylum Bacillota; class Clostridia; order Oscillospirales; family Ruminococcaceae; genus Gemmiger. The sequence continues at coordinate 16,763 of CALWNP010000045.1, read as the reverse complement.
GAGGCCAGCCGTGTGCTGCCGGTGGGCACCAGCTCCTGGCTACCCCGGCGCAGGGTGACCAGGATGGTGCCGGGGGGCAGGGTCAGCTCCCGCACCGCCCGGCCTGCCCAGGGGTGGCCCTCCGGCACCGAAAAGCCGATGAACTGCACCGGCACCTCGTCGGTGTAGTCGGTGAAGGTCTTGCCCACGTCGGCGCCTTCGCCGGTGTCGATCATCCCCAGCCGCCGGGCCACCGCCGGCAGCAGGCTGCCCTGCAGCCCGATGGAGAGCAGCACCACCAGAAAGACAATGTGGAAGATCCCGGTGCCCACCTCGGTGGGGCTGATCACCGCCATCACCGCAAAGACGATGGAGGCCGCTCCCCGCAGTCCCGACCAGGCCACCAGCAGCCGCTGGCCTCGGCTGCTGCCGAAGGGGGTCAGCAGGGCGAACACCGCCAGCGGCCGGGCTACCACCGTCAAAAACACCGCGATGGCCGCCGCCTGGGGCAGCAGCCGGGGCATCTGGGAGGGAAAACAGAGCAGCCCCAGCAAAAAGAAGAGCAGCATCTGCATGATGCCGGTCACCCCGTCAAAAAAGGGCACCAGCTGCTTTTTGTTGCGGATGGCGCTGTTGCCCAGCAGGATACCGGCGATGTAGACGCTCAGATACCCGTTGCCCTCCAGCACGCTGGGGGCTGCGTAGGCCAGCAGCGCCACCGCCACCACAAAGACGGCGTCAAAGCCGGGGGTGTCAAAGTGCAGCCTCCGCAGCAGCCGGATGCTCAGCAGCCCGATGCCAAAGCCGAAGGCCAGCCCCAGCCCTACCTGGGTGACCAGCAGCCGCACCACGGCGCCGGGGGTGATGCCGCTTTCCATGGCGGTCAGCAGCACCGCGGTGAGCATGTAGGCAAAGGGGTCGTTGCTGCCGCTTTCCAGCTCCAGCAGCGAGGCGGTGTTCTCCTTCAGGGCCAGCTTGCGGGCCCGCAGGATGGAGAAGACCGAGGCCGCATCGGTGGAGCCCAGCACCGCCCCTACCAGCAGCCCCTCCAGCAGGGAAAAACCCAGTACCAGATGGCAGAACAGCCCCACCAGCAGGGCGGTCAGTACCACCCCGGCGCTGGAGAGCAGGACGGCGGGCACCGCCACCGGCCGGGCCGCCCGCCAGTTGGTGCCGAAGCCGCCGTAAAACATAATGAAGATCAGGGCGAAGGAACAGACCTGCTCGGCCAGAACATAATTGTCGAAGGAAATCTGCAGAAAACCGTCCGAGCCGAAAGCCATGCCCAGCAGCAGAAAGGCCAGCAGGGCCGGAATCCCCAGCCGCCCCGAAAGGCGGTTGAACCCCACACAGGCAAAGACGGCGGCCGCCGCGATCAACAGTACAAAGGGGAGTGAAACCATCAAAAACCTCCTGTCCGGTCCGGTGCATTGCCCCGGAGGAAAAATGGATGTCATCAGTATACCATATTTCACGGTGGGGCGCCAAGGTGCCGGCCGGGGCGTTGCATTTTTCCGTCCAAAGAGGTAAGATGGTTACAATTTGAAATCCGATCCCCCACAAGAAAGAGGAGGCCGCCATGGCAAAGCACAAATCCCGCTCTTCCGCCGGCAGATGGCTGTACACCCTGGCCATGGTGTTCTGTGCGGTGGTGTTTCTGGTCAGCGGGGGCATCCTGGCCCATCGGTTCTGGCAGGACCACCAGACCGAAAACGAGTTCCAGGACTTGGCCGCCATGATTGATACCACCACCGCTCCGGCAGCAGAAGGGGAGGACGCCCCCGCTGACAACAGCGCCAAATTTGCCGCCCTCCAGGCCCGCAACCCTGACTTCTTCGGCTGGATCTCCATTGAGGGCACCAACCTGGACTTTCCGGTGATGTACGCCCCCGACAACCGGGACTTTTATCTGCGCCACGATTTTGACGGCCAGTACAGCAACTACGGGGTGCCCTATCTGGACGAAAACTGTGTGGTCACGGGGGAGGACCCCAGCAACAACCTGGTCATCTACGGCCACAACATGAAGACCGGCACCATCTTCGGCTGCCTCACCGGCTACCAGGAGGCCGGTTATTATGCCAAGCACCCCATCATCCGGTTCGACACCATTCAGGGGGACGGGGCCTACGAGGTCTTTGCCGCCTTTGCCATCGATGTGGTGCAGGACACCGGCTTTGCCTACAACACCTATCTGAATCTGGACGAGGCCGCCTTCAACGAATTTGTCCAGGAGGTGCAGCGCCGCAGCGATGTGGACAGCGGCATTACCCCGGTCTACGGCGACCAGCTGCTGACCCTGTCCACCTGTGAATATTCCACCGCCAATGGCCGGTATGTGGTCTGTGCCCGGCGGGTGGAATGACCGGCCCCGCCCAGGGGGGTAGACGAAACGCCGTTTTTGGCATATACTGAGACAATCGGATTATTGCAACGTCAGCCGCAACACCGCCCGGCACTGCGGCCGGGCCATCAAGGGAGGGTATAACGATATGTGCGGAATAGTTGGATTTACCGGGGCCCGTCAGGCGGCGCCCATCCTGCTGGACGGCCTGTCCAAGCTGGAATACCGCGGGTATGATTCCGCCGGCATCGCGGTGCAGAACCCCGCCGGCAAGATTGAGGTGGTCAAGGCCAAGGGCCGGCTGCGGGTGCTCAGCGAGATGACCGACGGCGGCAATGCGGTGCAGGGCTGCTGCGGTATCGGGCACACCCGCTGGGCCACCCATGGCGAGCCTTCGGTGGTCAACGCCCATCCCCATTATTCCCGGGACCAGAAGATCGCGGTGGTCCACAACGGCATCATCGAAAACTTCCAGGAGCTCAAGGACCGTCTGACGGCCCAGGGCTTCGAGTTTGTCTCCCAGACCGACACCGAGGTCATCGCCCAGCTCATCGACTTCTACTACTGCGGCGAATCCGCCGGCGATCCCCTGGATGCCATCACCCGGATGATGCTCCATGTGCGGGGCTCTTATGCTCTGGGCATCCTCTTTGAGGACCGTCCCGGCACCGTCTACGCGGTGCGCAAGGACAGCCCCCTCATCGTGGGCCAGGCCGAGGACGGCAACCTCATCGCCTCCGACGTGCCCGCCCTGCTCAAGTACACCCGCACTGTCTACTACATCGACAACCTGGAAATCGCCGAGCTCACCCCCGATTCCATCTCCTTCTACAACATGAGCAAGGAGCCGGTCACCCACCAGTCCACCACGGTGGAATGGGACGCCGAGGCAGCGGAAAAGGGCGGCTATGAGCATTTCATGATGAAGGAAATCCACGAGCAGCCCACCGCGGTCCGGGACACCATCTCTCCCCGCATCAAGGACGGCCGCATCGACCTGTCCGAGCTGGACCTGGACGAGGAAAAGATCCGCAAGATCAAGCGGCTGTATATTGTGGGCTGCGGTTCGGCCTACCATGTGGGGGTGGCCGCCCGCTATGTCTTTGAGAGTCTGGCCCGGCTGCCGGTGGAGGTGGATGTGGCCAGTGAGTTCCGCTACCGCGACCCGGTGCTGGAGGAGGATTCTCTGGCGGTGGTCATCAGCCAGAGCGGCGAGACCGCCGACACCCTGGCCGCCCTGCGGGAGTGCAAACAGCGCGGGGTGCGCACCATCGGCATCGTCAACGTGGTGGGCAGCTCCATCGCCCGGGAGGCCGACGCCACCCTCTACACCTGGGCCGGCCCCGAGATTGCCGTGGCCACCACCAAGGCGTACAGCACCCAGCTGGCGGCCTGCTACCTGCTGGCCACCGAGTTCGGCCGGGTGCGGGGCCACCTGGACCAGGAGCACTATGCCATCCTGGTGGCTGAGCTGGAAGCCCTGCCCGACAAGATCCAGAAAACCCTGGTGGACAAAGAGCGCATCCAGTGGTTCGCCAGCAAGTATGCCTCGGCCCGGGACGCCTTCTTCATCGGCCGCGGGCTGGACTATGCGGTGGCGCTGGAGGGCAGCCTGAAGTTCAAGGAGATCAGCTACATCCACTCCGAGGCCTTCGCCGCCGGCGAGATGAAGCACGGGCCCATCTCTCTGGTGGAGAAGGGCACCCTGGTGGTAGGGGTGCTGACCCAGCCCAATCTGTTTGAAAAGACCGTCTCCAACCTGGTGGAAGCCAAGAGCCGCGGCGCCTTCATCATGGGGCTGACCACCTACGGCAATTACAGCATTGAGGACACCGCCGGGTTCACCGTCTATGTGCCCAAGACCGATCCCCATTTTGCCACCAGCCTGTCGGTGATTCCGCTGCAGCTGCTGGCCTACTATGTCAGCTGCGCCAAGGGTCTGGACGTGGATAAACCGCGCAATCTGGCCAAGAGCGTCACGGTGGAATGATGAAACTTTGGTGAAAAAGTCCAAACCAAAGCAAGATATTTGTGCGTTTTTTGCTCCGCTTGGGCCTCCGCGAGGGGGACAAACGGAGCATACTTGTGCTATAATACAAAAGAATTACAAAATCCCCAGACCATGAATCGGGCGGGGAACCGCCGTTTAAGATAGAGAAAACAGGGAAGAAGTACCGGAATGAAACAAAACAACAAGCAAATCGTCAAGGGCTTGCCCCGGCGCATCCTGCTGATGCTGCTGGACTGCGGGCTGATTATGCTGTGCTATTATATCGCCATCTACCTTCGATTTGACGGCGCACAGCAGTATATGCGGCCCACCGTCATTGCCACCTTCTCGCGCTATATGCCCTATATGCTCATCACCTACATGGTGGTGTTCTGGTTCGGCGGGCTGTACGAGATCATGTGGGAGTATGCCGGCATGCGGGACCTGGCCAGGCTGACCTTCCTGTCAGGGTTGGCCACCGGCTTAATTATGATGGCCGACCTGCTGCTCATGCCCATCGGCGGTGGTGTGCTCCACCGCACCGTGCTGACCATCGGCGCAGTCTTCAACATTGCGGCGGTGGGCGGCGTGCGCTTCTTGTGGCGGTTCCTCCAGACCCTGACCAATTTACGGCGGGCGGACCAGGCCAGCCGGCAGCGCAACCGAAACACGGTGCCGCTGCTGATCGTGGGCGCGGGTAATGCCGGCGCCTGGGCGGTCAACCTCTGCAAGAACAAAAACCGCAGCTTCGGCAACCCGGTCTGCATCGTGGACGATGACCTGACCAAGCGGGGGCTGCGGGTGCAGGGGGTGCCGGTGCGGGGCACCATCTCGGACATCCCCGAACTGGTGCGCAAATACCACATTGTGGAGATCGTCATTGCCATCACCACCCTCAAGGGGGACCGGCTGCGGGAGGTCATCAACCTCTGCAATGCCACCCACTGCCGGGTGCGGATGCTCTCCGACCCCCATGCCGTGGACGAGAGCGGCAACCCGGTGGTGGCTGGCCTGCGGGAACTGAACACCGCCGACTTCCTCTCCCGGGATGAGATCCAGCTCAACAACGCCCAGATCTCCGAGTACCTCCACGACAAGATTGTGCTGGTTACCGGGGGCGGCGGCTCCATCGGCAGCGAGCTCTGCCGTCAGATCATGCGCTACCATCCCCGCCAGCTGCTGATCTTTGACATCTACGAAAACTGCGCCTACGAGCTGGAGATGGAGCTGCGCAACAAGTACGGCGCCAAGGCCCCCATCATCACCCTCATCGGCTCCATCCGGGACAAGGCCCGGCTGGACGAGGTGTTTGAAACCTACCATCCCTCGGTGGTCTTCCACGCGGCGGCCCACAAGCATGTCCCCCTGATGGAGACCAGCCCCGCCGAGGCGGTGAAGAACAACGTCTTTGGCACCAAAAACCTGCTGACCTCCGCCGCCGAGCACAATGTGGAGCGGTTTGTCCAGCTCTCCACCGACAAGGCGGTCAACCCCACCAACGTCATGGGCTGTACCAAGCGGATCTGCGAAATGCTGATCCAGAGCTTTGCCATGCACACCAACATGCGCTGCATGGCGGTGCGGTTCGGCAACGTGCTGGGCAGCCACGGCAGCGTGATTCCGCTGTTTGAGGAGCAGATCAAGCGGGGCGGCCCGGTCACCATCACCCACCCCGACATTGTGCGGTATTTCATGACCATCACCGAGGCGGCCCAGCTGGTGCTGCAGGCCGGCGCCCTGGCCAAAAGCGGCAGCATCTATGTGCTGGATATGGGCGAGCCGGTGCGGATCATGGATCTGGCCACCCGCCTGATCCGGTTCTACGGCTACGAGCCGGGGGTGAACATGGAAATCAAGATCACCGGCCTGCGTCCCGGCGAAAAGCTCTACGAGGAGCTGATGATGGACGCCGAGCAGGACAAGATGCAGCAGACCGCCCACAACAAGATCTTTATCGCCCCGCCCATGCAGATCGACCTGGCCAAGTTCTACACCGAGCTGCAGGATCTGCAGGTGGTGGTGGAGCACAACGACGAAGGGGTGGTGAAGGAGCTGCAGCAGATTGTGAGCAACTACCACCCCAACCGCAAGGTCAACAAGGACCACACCGTCAGCGCCGCCACCGGCAACACCGGTATCTTCAGCACCGACGAGGTCCGCAAGGGTCTGGCGGCCAATGCCGAATCCAACCCCGAAAAGGAGGAGTGAGCCCGTGTACCAAGCCTGGGTCAAGCGTTTTCTCGATATCGTTCTCTCGCTGATCGCCTGTGTGGTGCTGGCCATCCCCATGGGGATCATTGCCCTGTGGGTCAAGGCCGACTCGCCGGGCCCGGTGTTTTTCCGCCAGCGCCGGGTGGGGGCCCACAAGGTCCACTTCAACATCCTCAAATTCCGCACCATGCGGGGGGACACCCCCCACGATGTCCCCACCCATCTACTTAAAAACGCTGACAGCTATATCACCCGCAGCGGCGCTTTTTTGCGGCGCACCAGTTTGGATGAGCTGCCCCAGATCTACAACATCCTGCTGGGGCAGATGAGCATTGTGGGGCCCCGCCCCGCCCTGTACAACCAGTACGACCTCATCGAGGCCCGGGACAAGGTCCATGCCAACGACCTGCGCCCCGGCCTGACCGGCCTGGCCCAGGTCAACGGCCGGGACGAGCTGCCCATCGATGTCAAGGCCCGCTACGACGGCCAGTACGCTGCCCATGTGACCTTCGGGATGGACCTGTCCATCTTTCTGCGCACCATCGGGTACGTCTTTGCCCGTCGGGGCGTGGTGGAGGGCGGCACCGGCGCCCTGGAGGCTGACAAAAGGGACCGCAAATCCGGCCAGGACGCAGAATAAAGCCATTTGTATGGGCAAAATGACGGAAGTTTTCCCCCGCAAAAAATGAGCACTTTAGCCGCCAAAACCAAAATAGACAAGAAAAAGTTTGCGAACTTGTTGAAATATGTTGCAAAAGTCAAGTCGATTGTGTAAAATATACATCAGAGACATTTTTATTTGGTCAAAATTCACCAGCGGCGCCCTTCGTCAAAACCCATGATCCCTTTTGTGGGGGCAGCGCCGCTTACAGAGGAGAAGCGACTTATGGCTAACAGGGTGTTCCAAAATGTGGTCTACCAGATGAAAGACGCCATCGACCGGGTGGTCGGTGTGGTGGACGAGAGCGGCACCGTTATCTCCTGCTCCGAGCTGGGGCAGATCGGTGAGGTGCGGGACGGCTTTGCCGCCAGCCGGCTGACCGCCGGCGATGCCTTTGTGCGGGACGGCTACGCCTACCATCAGTTCTCCAGCACCAAACACAACGACTACGCCGTCTTTGTGGAAGGCACCGACACCACCGCCGAGCAGTTCGCCGCGATGCTGTCCATCAGCCTGCAAAGCATCAAGCAGTATCATGATGAAAAGTTCGACAAGACCAACTTCATCAAGAATGTGGTGCTGGACAACATCCTGCCCGGCGATATCTACGCCAAGGCCCGGGAACTGCATTTCGTCTCGGATGTCCAGCGGGTGATCCTGCTGATCCGGGTGACCAGCGGCAACGACATCTCGGCCTATGATCTGGTCAGCGGGCTGTTCCCCGACAAGCAGAAGGACTTTGTCTTCAACATCAGCGAGACCGACACCGTCCTGGTCAAGGAGATCAAGCCGGACAACAACACCCGGGACATGGAAAAGCTGGCGGCCTCCATCGTGGATACCCTCCAGGGGGAGCATTACATCAAGGCGGTGGTGGGCATCGGCACCCCCATCAGCAACATCAAGGATCTGGCCTCCAGCTTCAAGGAAGCCCAGATCGCCATGGAGGTGGGCAAGGTCTTCGACACCGAGCGCCAGGTGATCTCCTACGACCATCTGGGCATCGCCCGGCTGATCTACCAGCTGCCCACCACCCTCTGCGAGGCCTTCCTCCACGAGGTCTTCAAGCAGGACAGCATCGACTCGCTGGATTCCGAAACCCTTTTCACCATCCAGCGCTTCTTTGAGAACAACCTTAATGTCTCGGAGACCAGCCGCGGGCTGTTTGTCCACCGCAACACCCTGGTCTACCGGCTGGAAAAGATCAAAAAGCTCACCGGCCTGGACCTGCGCAAGTTCGACGATGCCATCGTCTTCAAGGTGGCACTGATGGTCAAGAAATACCTCTCGGCCGATCCGGCAAAATATTGATGGCTGCTGCGGCGGCGGACCCTCACCCGGTCCGCCGCCGCTTTTTTCTGTCCGCTGCAAAATTTTTACAAACTTTCCACAAATCCTGCCGAAAAGCCCATCATAAGGCCGTTTACGGCCCTTTCGGGGGCGGGGCCAACCTTGACGCGGCGGCGCTGGAATGGTAATCTAATATGTGTATCGCTCTGCCCATTTTTGGGGGCGGGGCAGGGAAGTGTCTGGCATAACAGGAGTTTGTCCCATGATCGATTTTGAACATGTCACCAAAATATACGAGACCAAAAATGACGAGAACGTGGCCCTGGAGGATGTGAGCCTGCACATCGACGAAGGGGAGTTTGTCTTTGTGCTGGGACATTCCGGCGCCGGCAAGTCCACCTTCCTCAAGCTGATGCTGATGGAGGAAAAGCCCACCGAAGGAGTGGTGGCTATCAACGGCCAGGACCTGACCCGGATCAAGCGCCGCAAGGTGCCCTACATGCGCCGGCAGATGGGCTGCGTCTTCCAGGACTTCCGGCTGATCCCCACCATGACGGTGTACGAGAATGTGGCTTTCGCCATGCGGGTGACCAACATCTCCACCAAGACCATCAAGAGCCGGGTGCCCTTTGCCCTGAGCCTGGTGGGGCTGGAAGACAAGATGGACCGGCTGCCCGACGAGCTTTCGGGCGGCGAACAGCAGCGGGTGGCGGTGGCCCGGGCCCTGGCCCACGGCCCCAAGCTCATCATTGCGGACGAGCCCACCGGCAACATCGACCCCGAGATGAGCATGGACATCATGCAGCTCTTCGAGGCCATCAACAAGGTGCACATCACGGTGGTGGTGGTCACCCACGAGCATGAGCTGGTGCACAAGCTGGCAGCCAAGTACAACAACCGCATCATCACGCTGGCCCACGGCCAGATCGCCGACGACACCGCCCATCCCGAGGTTGCCCGCGAGTACGCCGCACGGATGGCGGAGCGGGAGAGCGAGGAAGTCTACGCGGAATAAGGGGAGGCAACGGGATGCGTTTTTCGAGTTTTACATATCTGGTGGGGCAGGGCTGGCACAACATGCGGGCCAACCGGCTGATGACCTTTGCCTCGATGGGTGTGCTCACCGTTTGTATGCTGCTGGTGGGCGCCGCCTTTCTGGTGGGCATCAACATCGATGCCATGGTGGAGTACATCGGCGAGCAGAACCAGACCATCGTCTACCTGCAGGACGGCCTTACCGAGGAGCAGACCGCCGCCGTGGACAGCGCCATCCGGGCCATTCCCGGGGTGGTGGGGGTGACCTATGTCTCCCCCGAGGAGGTGCTGCAGCGCTACGACAGCGAGCTGCAGCTGGACAGCCGCACCAGCCTGGCCGCGGCCTTTGCCGACGACATTCCCTTTGATGCCAACTACATCGTGGTGGTGGATGACCTGAAGAATCTGTCGGGCATCCTGCCCCAGCTGCTGGCCATCGACGGGGTCACCGACCTGCGCTCCCCGCTGGAACTGTCCGAGGTCTTTCTCTCGCTGCAGCGGGCCATCACCTACGCCGGCTACGGCATGGTGGGGGTGCTGGCGCTGGTCAGCATCGTCATCATCAACAACACCATCCGGATCACCGTCTTCTCCCGCCGCAAGGAAATCGGCATCATGAAGCTGGTGGGGGCCACCAACGGCTTCATCCGGTTCCCCTTCTTTGTGGAGGGGGTCACTTCGGGGCTGCTGTCGGCGGCCATCGCCTCCGGCATCATCTGCGGCGCCTACTACGCCCTGATCCGCTGGTACGGCGAGCATCAGAACAACATCACCCAGATGTTCGGCGGCTCTTTGGTGCCGCTGCAGGAGGTGTGGTACATCCTGGTGGTGGCCTTTGCGGCCTTCGGCTTTGTGCTGTGCGGCATCGGCACCGCCACCAGCATCCGCAAGCACCTCAACGTCTGATCCCCGGGAGGAAGACAGCATGAACAAAACCCTTGCCCAGAACGCCCGGCGGGCGCTGTGCCTGGTGCTGACCCTTTGCATGGCGGTGATGCTGGGGCTTTCGGCCGCCACTACCGCCCACGCCGACGACAAACAGAAGGAACTGGAAGCCAAAAAACAGCAGCTGCAGGACGAGATCGATCATTTGAACGACCAGCTGGATGATGTCAATGCCGATAAGGCCACCGCCGAGGCCAACAAGGCCCAGTACGAGGAGCGCTCCGAGGTGATCCGCCAGAAGATCGAGGTCATCAAGGAGCAGATCGACGACATCACCGCCCAGATCGAGACCAAGATCACCGAGATCGACCAGAAGCAGCAGGAGGTGGACCAGAAACAGGCAGAGTACGACGAGCGCTGGGCCCTGTTCAAGGAGCAGATGGCCGCCATGCAGCGGCTGAACGACGGTGGCGCCATCGCCCTGCTGTCCAGCGCCACCAACCTCTACGAGCTGCTCTCCTTCTCCCATGTGCTGGAGGAGATTTCCGACGAAAACCAGAACATCTGTGATGAGCTGGAACAGCAGCGGGAGGACCTGGAAAGCCAGCGCCAGGATCTGGAAAACCAGAAGGCCGAGCTGGAAAGCCAGAAGGCCACCCTGGACGAGAGCCAGACCGAGCTGAGCAACACCCAGTCCGAGCTGGCCGACAGCATCCAGGCCGCCGATTCTACCATCAGCCGGGCCGAGGCCGAGGCACAGGCCCTGAACGAGAGCATCAGCCAGGCCGAGAAGGACTTCATCGCCGCGGCCAATGAGCTGAGCGCTTACCTGGCCGAGCAGAACAACAAGTTCAAGGATGCCGCCATCAGCTGCTCCCTCAACTTCATCTGCCCGCTGCCCAGCTATAAGTACATCTCCTGCCAGTACGGTTCCGGCGGGCACACCGGAGTGGACTTTGCCGCCGCCGGCGGCACCGAGATCTATGCCATCGCCGATGGGGTGGTCACGGTTTCGGGCTGGCATTACAGCTACGGCAACTATGTTCAGGTCTACCACGGCACCGACGACCAGGGCAATGCCTACGCATCCCTGTACGCCCATATGATCCAGACCCCCAGCGTCAGCGTGGGGCAGACGGTCAGCCAGGGCCAGGTGCTGGGTTATGTGGGTTCCACCGGCAACTCCACCGGCAACCACCTGCATCTGGAACTGCGGGTGAACAACGCCCGCACCAACCCGCTGAACTACGTGCCGCACTGATCCCGGCCGTTTCCACGGCAAAAGGAGGGTATCCCATTGAATCACAAACACAAAACCATCGTCCGGGTGACCTGCCTGGTCATCGCGGCACTCATGGTGGTGGGGCTGTTTTCCAGCATCGTCTTTATGCTGGTCTGACCGCCAGCCCGCAAACACCTGAGTAAGGGGAGAAAGCAATGAGCAAAAAAGTCAGCCTTGCGGTGGCCGCAACCGTCACCCTGATCGCGATGGCCGTCACCTTTTCCATCACCATGGTCGTCTCGATGAACATGTTCAACAACACCGTCTCCAGCGTCAAAAACAAGGAGCGAATGTACAACAAGCTGTCCGAGGTGGACCGCTATGTGCGGGCCAACGAATACTTTACCATCAACGAGGACACCCTCAACGATACCATTGCCTCGGGCTATATGCTGGGCATCAGCGATAAGTATGCCCGCTACTATTCCGCCAAGGCCTATTCCGAGCGTGTGGGTCTGGAATCCGGCCGGCTCATGGGCATCGGTGTGGCGGTAGTCAAGGATCCCTCCTCCGGATACGGCCGGATCATCCGGGTCTACGACAACACCCCCGCCAGCGAGATCGGGATGCAGGTGGGCGGCTTTATCACGGCAGTGGGGGAGACCAGCACCCGCAACCTCACCGACACCGCCGCCATCACCTCCGCCCTGGTGGGGGAGGAGGGCACCACCATCACTGTCAAGTACCTGACCCCCGACCGCCAGGAACAGACGCTGGAGCTGACCCACGCCAACTACACCACCCCCACCGTCTTCAGCCAGATGACCGCCGGCACCTGCGGGTACATCCGCATCGATGCCTTTTCCACCACCACCACCGCCACCGATTTCCGGGCCGCGGTGGACAATCTGGCCAACCAGGGGGCCACCTGCCTGGTCTTTGACCTGCGGGACAATACCGGCGAAAACCTCAACGCCGCCCTGGTCTCGGCGGACTACTGCGTGCCCGCCGGCCTGATGGCCCAGAGCCAGTCCAACACCGGTGAGTTGGAGGACCTGCGGGTTTCGGACGACCGCAGCGTCTCGTTGCCCATGGTCTGCCTGGTCAACGGCAACACCGCCGGCGGGGCCGAGCTCTTTGCCAACGCCCTGCGCAAGATGGGCGGGGCCTCCCTGGTGGGCACCACCACCGCCGGCAAGGGGGTGCTGCTCTCCGACCCCCAGAGCTTCTCCGACGGCAGCGCCGCCGTCATCACCATCGGCCTGCTGCTGGACAACGAGGGCCAGACCTGGAACGATGTGGGCCTGACCCCCGATGTGGACGCATCCCTGAGCGCCGACGAGCAGAACAGCTACTATGACTTTACCATCGACACCGACCCCCAGATCAGCAAGGCGGTCAACGCCGCGCTGAGCCTGACCGGGCAGTGATCCCCAAGGAGGCAGATCTGTGGTACTGACCGACCTTTCCACCATCCGTGACCTCTGCGCCCGGCATGACTTTGCCCTCTCCAAGGGCTTTGGGCAGAACTTCATCATCAACCCGGGCATCTGCCCCCGCATTGCCGAGGCCGCCGGCATCGGCCCGGGGTGGGGGGTGCTGGAGATCGGCCCCGGCATCGGGGTGCTCACCGAGCAGCTGGCCCGGCGGGCCGACAAGGTGGTTTCGGTGGAGGTGGACAAACGGCTGCCCCCCATCCTGGCCGAGACCATGGCGGATTACCCCAACTTCAAGCTGGTGCTGGAGGATGTGCTGAAGGTGGACCTGAAAGGGCTACTGGCCGCCGAGTTCGGAGACAAACCGGTGGCGGTCTGCGCCAACCTGCCCTACTACATCACCAGCCCCATCCTCATGCGGCTGCTTGAGGAGCGGCTGTCCATCCGCAACATCACCGTCATGGTGCAGAAGGAGGCCGCCCAGCGGCTCTGCGCCCCACCCGGCACCCGCCAGGCCGGCGCCATCAGCTACGCCGTGGCCTACTACGCTACCCCCAAGCTGCTGTTCACGGTGCAGCCGGGCAGCTTTTACCCGGCGCCCAAGGTGACCAGCGCGGTGATCCGCCTGGACATCCACGACAACCCGCCGGTCCAGGTGCCCGGCGGGGACGAGGCCGGGATGTTCCGGCTGATCCGGGCCGCCTTTTCCCAGCGGCGCAAAACCGCCGCCAACGCGGTGGCCAACGGGCTGAACCTGCCCAAGGCCCGGGTGCTGGCGGCGCTGGAGGCCGCCGGTCTTGACCCCAGGCTGCGCCCTGAACAGCTGACCCTGGCCGACTGCTGTGCCCTTCAGGCCGCTCTGGCCAGCCAGCCCCAATAAAGACAAAAAGCTTCCCGCCCGGGAATCCAAACCCGGGCGGGAAGTCTTTTTTGTATCGTTCAATCCTTGACGTAGAGCCCGCAGTGGCAGGGACCGTGGAAGGCCGGGTCCTGCAGCTGGGCCTTGAACTCGGCGCAGATGCAGCGGTTTTCCTCGGTGTGCTGGATGCGGCAGGGGCAGTACCCGCCGGTCTGGCGCAGCCCCTGCTGCAGTTTGGCCACCAGGGCGGCATCGGGGTTCAGATGAAAGTTGGCCATCGTTCCCCCTCCTGTCACGGGCGGACCTTGAATTCCTGCTCGCAGTAGATGCAGCGGTAGCGGCCGCTGGGGGTCAGGGCAAAGATGTGGTCGCAGCCCTCCTCGATGGCGGTGATGCAGCGGGGGTTGGTGCACTTGATCACATTGACCAGCCGCTTGGGCTGTTCGGGGCGCACCTTGCGGTCCACATGGCCGTTGACGATGTAGGTAATGGAGATCTGGGGGTCCACATAGCCCAGCACGTCAAAGTTCAGCTTGCTCACGTCCCCCTCGATCTTGATGATGTCCTTTTTGCCGGTTTTCTGGCTGCGCACGTTCTGCAGCAGCGCCACGCTGGCATCGCCCAGCTTTTCCAGCTCCATCAGATGGTACAGCCCCAGGCCGGTGCCTGCGGTGATGTGGTCGATGACCACGCCGTTCATAATCTCGTCAACCTTCAGCATTGAAACGCCACCTCCCCGGTTTTGGGGTCCTTGAGACCCAGCAATGTCATAATCAGCGCCATCCGCATGTAGACGCCGTTCTGCGCCTGCTCAAAATAGGCGGCGCGGGGATCGTCGTCCACGTCCAGGGTGATCTCGTTCACCCGGGGCAGGGGATGGAGCACCGCCATATCGGCGGGGGCCAGGGCCAGCTTGTCCCGGGTCAGGACATAGCTGTTTTTTAGCCGGACATAGTCCTCCTCGTTGAAGAACCGCTCCTGCTGCACCCGGGTCATGTAGAGGATGTCCAGGTTGGGCAGAGCCTCTTCCAGGCTGCGGGTTTCCACAAAGGGAATCTGGTTGGGGTCCAGCACCTCGCTGATGATGTAGTCGGGCACCCGCAGTTCCTCGGGACTGATCAGCACAAACTGCATGTTCTTGCAGCGGGCCAGGCTCTTGATGAGGGAGTGGACGGTGCGCCCGAATTTAAGATCGCCGCAGAAGCCGATGGTCAGGCCGTCCAGCCGGCCCTTGCGGCGGCGAATGGTCATCATGTCCAGCAGGGTCTGGGTGGGATGGCTGTGGCCGCCGTCGCCGGCGTTGATGACCGGAATGCGGGAGTAGCGGGCCGCCCGCAGCGGGGCGCCCTCCTTGGGATGGCGCATGGCGGCGATGTCGGCGTAGCAGCTGATGATGCGGATGGTGTCCGCCACCGTCTCGCCCTTGGTGGCACTGGACACCCCGGCGTCGGGGAAGCCCAGCACCTGCCCGCCCAGGTTGAGCATGGCAGCCTCAAAGGAGAGGCGGGTACGGGTCGAAGGCTCGTAGAACAGGGTGGCCAGACGCTTGCGGGTGGCCACATCCCGATAGGCCGTGGGGTCATCGTGGATGCGGTCGGCAAGGTCCAGCAGGCGCAGGCTTTCCTCCAGGGTAAAGT
The DNA here is from genome assembly GCA_944382835.1 of uncultured Gemmiger sp. Taxonomy (GTDB): domain Bacteria; phylum Bacillota; class Clostridia; order Oscillospirales; family Ruminococcaceae; genus Gemmiger. The sequence goes on along the minus strand of CALWNP010000045.1, from coordinate 1,214 downwards.
CCAGCGGGTCGATCAAATGTCTCATAAGCAGCCATCCTTTCTGTTCAGCAGGGGGTACGCGCCGGCATCACACCAGTTTGCGCACCAGGGAAAAGTCGAAGAAATCGGTGTAACAGGTCTGGGAGCGCAGCACCGGCCGGCACAGCCGGTCATAACAGACTTCCTCCAGTTCCAGCAGCGCCTGGCCGGGTTTCAGCTCCAGTAGGCGGCGGACCGCAGGGGTACCGGTGATGGCATGGGGGTGGGCGATGGTGCTGGAAATCTGGCTGCCGCAGCACTGCTGCAGCAGCTCAAACACCGGCTGGCCAAAGGTCTGGGCCTCGGGCAGGTGCCCCCCAAAAAGGCTCAGCGGCAGGATATCGGTGGAGTAGAGCACCGGCCGGGCGTCGGCCAGCAGCCGTTTGCAGACCACTAGCACCGTCTGGCCGGGTTCCAGCCCCAGCAGGGCACTGGTCCGGGGGGAGGCGGTCTGCCGGGTCACTGTCAAATGATCCTGCCGAGCCTGACAGCCGGCGGCGGCAATCATCCGGGTGAACTCCAGCTTCTGGTCCATCCGGCTGTCCAGACCGGCCACCGCACGGTGGATCACGGTGCCGATGCCCCGCACCCGTTCCACATAGCCGGCCTGTTCCAGTTCACTCAAAGCGTCCCGCACCGCGGTGCGGCTGACCTCCAGCCGCTGGGCCAGGGCCACCTCGGGCGGCAGGCGGTCCAGTCCGGCGTAGCAGCCGTGGCGGATCTCCTCCACCAGCCGGTCGGCCACCCGGCCGGAGATCAGTTCACCGCCCAGGTGCAGCGAAGGTGGTTCCATCTGGTTGTCATTCCTTTCCCTCTATCTCATGGGCAGGCGTCCGCCCGCCGTCTGCCATTATAACACAATTTTCGCCGGTTTCCAGGGGGTCAGCCCTTTTCTTGGGGGTTGGCCCCACTTTTTTTGCCGTCCTCCCGGGCATAGCGGCACAAATCTGCCAGGCAGCAGCGGTCGCAGGCCGGCGTGGTGCGGGCGGTACAGACCGCCCGACCGTGGTGCACCAGCCGGTGGCAGAAGTCGCTGCCCTCCTCAGGCGGGATGATCTTCCACAGCGCCATCTCCACCCGCTTGGGGTCCTTGAGGTTGTCCACCAGCCCGATGCGGTTGCACAGCCGGATGCAGTGGGTGTCGGTGACGATGGCCGGCTTGCCGAACACATCCCCCATAATCAGGTTGGCGCTCT
>CALWNP010000044.1 GCA_944382835.1 uncultured Gemmiger sp. | reverse complement strand
TCCGGAATGGAGTTTTCAACAGAAATCGCCATGAAAATGGGGCTGCTGCTCAACTTTCGTTTTGCAACAGCCCCTTGAAAACCAAAATCAGAACAGGCCGGTGATGCGCCCATTGGCGTCGCAGTCAATGTCCATGGCCGCAGGATGCTTGGGCAGGCCGGGCATGGTCATGATGCTGCCGCAGATGACCACCACAAAGCCGGCACCGGCACTCAGCCGGACCTCCCGGACATTCATGGTAAAACCGGAGGGGGCAGCCAGCAGCTTGGCATCGTCACTGAAGGAGTACTGGGTCTTGGCAATGCAGACCGGCAGATTGCCGTAGCCCAGAGCAGCCAGCTCATCCAGGGTCTTCTTGGCGGCAGCCGAGTAGTTCACCCCGTCGGCGCGGTAGATCTTCTTGGCCACGGCCTCGATCTTCTCGGGCAGGCTCTGGTCCAGCGAGTAGGTGAACTGGATGGGCTTGTCCTCCATGATGGAGAGGACGGTCTCAGCCAGTTCCTTGCCGCCTTCGCCGCCCTTGGCAAAGACCTCGGACAGGGCGCAGGGCACGCCGGCCTCGGCGCAGACTTCCCGGATCACATCCATCTCTTCCTTGGTGTCGGTGGGGAAGGCGTTGATGCCCACGCAGACCGGCAGGCCAAACTGGTTCTTCAGGTTGTCAATGTGGCGGGCCAGGTTGGCGGCGCCCTTGCGCACCAGCTCCGGCGACGGTTTGCTCAGCTCGGTTTTGGCGCAGCCGCCGTGATGCTTGAGGGCACGGACGGTGGCCACCAGAACCACCGCCGAGGGGTTCAGCCCGGCCATCCGGCACTTGATGTCCAGGAACTTCTCGGCACCCAGATCCGCACCGAAGCCTGCCTCGGTGACCACATAATCGGCCAGCTTGAGACTGAGCTTGGTGGCGGTGACGCTGTTGCAGCCGTGGGCAATGTTGGCGAAGGGACCGCCGTGGATGATGGCGGGGTTGTTCTCCAGGGTCTGGACCAGGTTGGGGTCGATGGCGTCCTTGAGCAGGGCGGTCATGGCACCGGCGGCGCCCAGCTGACCGGCGGTGACCGGCTTGCCGTCATAGGTATAGGCACAGACAATGCGGGACAGCCGGTCTTTCAGGTCCTGCAGGTCGGTGGCCAGGCAGAAGATGGCCATGATCTCGCTGGCGACGCTGATGTCGAAGCCGTCCTCCCGCGGGGTACCATTGACCTTGCCGCCCAGGCCGTCCACGATGAAGCGGAGCTGCCGGTCATTCATGTCCATGCAGCGCTTCCAGGTGATGCGGCGGGGATCAATGTTCAGCGGGTTGCCCTGCTGGATGGAGTTGTCGATCATGGCGGCCAGCAGGTTGTTGGCGGTGCCGATGGCGTGGATGTCGCCGGTGAAATGCAGGTTGATGTCCTCCATCGGGACCACCTGGGCGTAGCCGCCGCCGGCCGCGCCGCCCTTGATGCCGAACACCGGGCCCAGGGAGGGCTCCCGCAGGCAGAGCATGGTGGACTTGCCCATGGCGTTCAGGGCATCCGCCAGGCCGACGCTGGTGGTGGTTTTGCCCTCACCGGCAGGGGTGGGGCTGATGGCGGTGACCAGAATCAGCTTGCCGTCGGGACGGTCACTGTGGATCAACTTGTGGTCCACCTTGGCCTTGTATTTCCCGTAGGGAATGATGTCGTCCTCCGACAGGCCCACCCGTGCAGCAATCTGGGTAATGGGCAGCATTTTGGTGGCCTGGGCAATTTCGATATCAGTCATCATGAAAAAATACACCCTTCCTTTGCTAATACAAATGATAACGTCCTATTTTTCAGTGTAACAGTTTTTTCCACAAAAGACAAGCGTCAAAGCTTTCCCTTGCCGATACCCCAGCGCCGGAAGTACCGTCCCATGCTGATCAGCTGCATCTTGAACCGGCCGGCATCCCGCATGGGGGCGCGGTGCCAGGCGTGCACCGCTGTAAACTGAGGCAGCAGGTATACCTGACCGCACTGCAGGGCCTTCTGGGTCAGGTCGGCATCCTCCACATACATGAAGTAGCCCGCATCGAAGCCGCCGATCTTGCGAAAGACATCGGTGCGGATGGCCGAGAAACTGCCAGTGCAGAACTCGATGGGGCGCGGGGCGCTCAGGTCCTCGTCCTGCATGGTGTAGTGGGCGTTGGCCCGGCCGAACACACCGTTGGGGGCCTTCTCGGCCAGCTGGCGTGCCAGCAGCAGCCAGGGGGTGGGTTTGCGGCGGGGCAGATGCTGGATCTGCCCATCGGGAAAATAGAGCTGGGGAGTGGCCATGACCACGCCGGGATGGTCCAGAATCCACTGGGCCATGGGGGTCAGGATGTCGTTCTGGAGCAGGATGTCAGGGTTGAGGATGAAATGGACCTCGCTGTCCAGCTGCTCCAGCACTGCGTTGTGGCCTTTGCCGAAGCCGAGGTTCTCCGGCAGAACGCGCACGCTGACCCGGTCATCGGCAAAGTCTTCGGCGGCCAGGCGCTGCCCACAGCCATCGGGACTGGCGTTGTCCACCACATAGAGCCGGAAATCGGGGGCCGAAACTTGTTGCAGCACGCTGCGCACCGCGGCACAGACTTCGTCATAATCGCAGTAGGAGACGATGCAGGCACTGATTTTTGGCATGAGGGGTCACACTCCCGTTTTGAATTGATAAAAAACTTCCTTAGCGGATGGGCGCTAAGGAAGAAGGGGATACTCAGTTGTTGCGGCCGTCCAGCGCCTCCAGCAAATCCAGATCATAGGGGGTGTTCTGGTAGACGTAGTAGTTCAGCCAGTTGGTGTACAGCAGATGCCCATGTGCCCGCCAGCGGAAGATGGGGTCGCGGCTGGGATCGTCGTCGGGATAATAGTTCACCGGGACTTTGATGTCCTTGCCGGCGGCCAGATCCCGGCGGTACTCGGCATCCAGGGTGTACTTGTCATATTCGGGATGGCCGATCACAAAGATCTGGCGTCCGGATTCGGTGGAGAGCAGCATCGGCCCGGCCACATCACTCTCGGCCAGAATCCGCAGGGCGGGGCAGGCGTCGATATCGGCACGGTTCAGCCCGGCCCAACGGCTGTGAGGCGCGTAGAAGACTTCGTCAAAGCCCCGGACCAGCGGGTTGGAAGGCCGGGTGACCCGGTGCTCAAAGACGCCGAACATCTTTTCGGGCAGGTGGACCTTGCGCACACCGAAATGGTAGTACAGACCGGCCAGCGCACCCCAGCACAGATAGATGGTGGAGTAGACATTCTCCTTGCTGTACTCCATGATCTCGCACAGCTCCTGCCAGTAATCCACCTGTTCATAGTCCATGTCCTCAATGGGGGCACCGGTGATGATCAGACCGTCAAACCGTTCATTGCGCACCTCATCAAAGGTCTTGTAAAAGGCCTTCATGTGCTCCTGGGGGGTATGGGTGGTATCGTGGGTGGCGGTCTGCAGAAAAGTCAGCTGTACCTGCAGCGGGCTGTTGGCCAGCAGACGGGCTAGCTGGGTTTCGGTCACGATCTTGGTGGGCATCAGGTTGAGAATCAGAATCCGCAGCGGGCGGATGTTCTGGCTCTGGGCCCGCTCCCGGTGCATGACAAAAACATTTTCCTTGGACAGCTCGGCGTAGGCGGGCAGCTCTTTGGGGATAATCAACGGCATGGCAGGTTACCTCAGTCTGTTCAGATTTGATCCAGCGCCTGGGCAATATCGTGGATCAGGTCATTCTTGTCCTCCAGGCCGCAGCTCATCCGGACCAGATCCGGCTGGACACCGGCGGCGATCAGCTGCTCGTCGTTCATCTGGCGATGGGTGGAGCTGGCGGGATGCAGGCAGCAGGTGCGAGCATCGGCCACATGGGTCTCGATGGCGGCAATCTTCAGATGGCCCATGAAGGCGGCAGCAGCCTCGCGGCCGCCCTTGACGCCGAAGCTGACGACGCCGCAGGAACCGTTGGGCAGGTATTTCTTGGCCAGCTCATGGTAGGCGTCTCCCGGCAGACCGCAGTAGTTGACATAGGCGATCTTGGGATGGTTGGCCAGGAACTCGGCCACAGCCTGGCCGTTTTCGCAGTGGCGGGCCATCCGGACATGCAGGCTCTCCAGACCAAGGTTGAGCATATAGGCGTTGATGGGGCTCTGCACACAGCCAAAGTCCCGCATGAGCTGGGCAGTGGCCTTGGTGATGAAGGCACCTTCCTTGCCGAAACGCTCAGCGTAGGTGATGCCGTGGTAGCTCTCATCGGGGGTGGTCAGGCCGGGGAACTTGTCGGCATGGGCCATCCAGTCAAACTTGCCGCCATCCACAATGGCGCCGCCCACACAGCCGCCGTGGCCGTCCATGTACTTGGTGGTGGAATGGGTGACGATGTCGGCACCCCAGGACAGGGGACGGCAGTTGATGGGGGTGGCAAAGGTGTTGTCCACAATCAGGGGCACCCCATGGCTGTGAGCGGCCTTGGCAAACTTCTCGATGTCCAGCACGGTCAGGGCGGGGTTGGCGATGGTCTCGCCGAAAACCGCCTTGGTGTTGGGCTGGAAAGCGGCATTCAACTCCTCCTCGGTGCAGTCGGGGGAGACGAAGGTGGCGGTAATGCCCATCTTGGCCATGGTGACATCGATCAGGTTGAAGGTGCCACCATAGATCGAGCTGGAAGCGACGATGTGGTCGCCGGCGTTGCAGATGTTGAACAGGGCAAAGAAGTTGGCCGCCTGGCCGGAGCTGGTCAGCATACCGGCAGTGCCGCCTTCCAGCTCGGTGATCTTGGCCGCCACGTGGTCGCAGGTGGGGTTCTGCAGACGGGAATAAAAATAGCCGCTGGCCTCCAGGTCAAACAGCTTGCCCATCTCATCGGAGCTGTCATATTTAAAGGTAGTGCTCTGGATAATGGGAATCTGGCGGGGTTCGCCGTTGCCCGGGGTGTAGCCGCCCTGGACGCAAAGTGTATTTAAGGAAAGATCCTGTGCCATGGGAAAAAACCTCCTCTATTGTGCGTGGGCAGACCTTATCTAGAAAATCTGTCACTTTATCCCATTGTACCGTGTTGCGGCGCGTAAATCAAGGGCGGGTTTGGGAAGGGAAGTATGCGGTTGTTCACAAATATTTTTCAATTGCACCTGTTGACAGCGGACCAGAATGTGGTACAATATTAGCAGTCGGATGGCTAGAGTGCTAATTCAACACCGCCGGAGCCGCCACCAACCTCAAAAAAGGCAGAAAACCGCCGGATTTCCCGGCGCTGCCCTTTGCGGGGAAGGGACACGGCACGGAAGGCAGCAGTTGACGCCTCCGTTTGCCAACGAATTGCCGTTGGGCAGTTCGCCCGCAATACAATCGCTCCAAGATCACAGTTGAGAAGGAGGTCTGCGATATGAATATGAATCAATTTACCCAAAAAACCGTCGAGGCACTGCAAGCTGCGCAGCGTCTGGCGATCGAATATCAGAACCAGGCCATTGAACCCGAACACATGCTGGTGGCACTCTGCCAGCAGGACGGCGGCCTGATTCCCCAGATGCTGACCAAGATGGGCGTGGAGCCCGGTAACTTCCAGACCGCTGCCGCCGAAAAGGTGCAGGCGCTGCCCCGGGTGACCGGTTCCGGCCGCGACCCCGACAAGGTCTATATCTCCAACGACTTTGACCAGGCCCTGATCGCCGCCGAAGCCCAGGCCAAGAGCATGAAGGACGAGTACATCAGCGTCGAACATGTCTTCCTGGGCATCCTGCAGCATCCGAACAAGGCGGTCAAGGAACTTTTCCAGCGGTTCAATATCACCGAGGAAAAGTTCATGGCCCAGTTGTCCAGCGTGCGGGGCAATCAGCGGGTGACCACCGATAACCCCGAGTCCACCTACAACGCTCTGGAAAAGTATGGTCAGGATCTGGTGGCCCAGGCCCGGCAGAACAAGCTGGACCCGGTCATCGGCCGTGACACCGAGATCCGCAACGTCATCCGGATTCTGTCCCGGAAACGCAAGAACAACCCGGTTCTGATCGGTGAAGCCGGTGTCGGCAAGACCGCCATCGCCGAAGGACTGGCACAGCGGATCGTCCGGGGGGATGTGCCGGAAAACCTGAAGGACCGCACCATTTTCAGCCTGGATATGGGTGCGCTGGTCGCGGGTGCCAAGTACCGCGGCGAGTTTGAGGAACGTCTGAAGAGCGTTCTGAACGAGGTCAAGAAGAGCGAGGGCAAGATCATCCTCTTCATTGATGAGCTGCACACCATTGTGGGTGCCGGCAAGACCGACGGCGCCATGGATGCCGGCAACATCCTCAAACCCATGCTGGCCCGCGGCGAACTGCACTGCATCGGTGCCACGACGCTGGACGAGTATCGGGAGTATATCGAAAAAGACCCTGCGCTGGAACGCCGTTTCCAGCCGGTGATGGTTAACGAACCCACGGTGGAGGATACCATCTCCATCCTGCGTGGCCTGAAGGAACGCTATGAGGTATATCACGGCGTCAAGATTCAGGATGCGGCGCTGATCGCGGCGGCAACCCTGTCCGACCGGTATATCAGCGACCGTTTCCTGCCCGATAAGGCCATCGACCTGGTGGATGAAGCCTGCGCCATGGTCAAGACCGAGCTGGATTCCATGCCCGCCGAACTGGATGACCTGCAGCATCACATCACCCAGCTCCAGATCGAGCAGGCCTCGCTGAAGAAGGAGACAGATGAGCTCTCCAAACAGCGGCTGGCCAACATCGAAAAGGAGATGGCCGAGCTGCGGGACAGCTTCAACAGCAAGAAGGCGCAGTGGGAGAACGAGAAGAACGCCATCAGCAAGGTGCAGTCTCTGCGGGCCGAGGTGGAGTCCACCAAGGCCGAGATCGAAAAGGCTACCCGCAACGGCGATTATGCCAAGGCCGGCGAGCTGCAGTACGGCAAACTGCCCAACCTGCAGCGGGAACTGGAAGCGGAGGAAAAGGTGGCGGCCGAACGCAAGGAAGCCAGCCTGCTCCGTGACCGTGTCACCGATGAGGAAATCGCCCGGATTGTGGCCCGCTGGACCGGTATCCCGGTGGAGAAACTGGTGGAAGGCGAGCGGGAGAAGCTGCTGCGTCTGCCCGATGTGCTGCACAAGCGGGTCATCGGTCAGGACGAGGCGGTCCGCAAGGTCAGCGATGCCATTCTGCGCTCCCGTGCAGGCATTGCCAATCCCAACCGCCCCATCGGCAGCTTCCTCTTCCTCGGTCCCACCGGTGTCGGCAAGACCGAGCTGGCCAAAGCGCTGGCCCAGGCCCTGTTCGATGATGAAAAGAACATGGTCCGGATTGATATGACAGAGTATATGGAGAAATTCAGCGTCTCTCGTCTGATCGGCGCCCCTCCGGGATACGTGGGCTACGAGGAGGGCGGTCAGCTGACTGAGGCGGTTCGCCGTCGCCCGTACAGCGTCGTCCTCTTTGATGAGGTGGAAAAGGCCCACCCCGACGTCTTCAACATCCTGCTTCAGGTGCTTGATGACGGCCGGATCACCGACAGCCAGGGCCGCACGGTGGACTTCAAGAACACCATCATCATCCTGACCTCCAACCTGGGGTCCGATATCATCCTGGAAGACCTGGAAAACAACCGCGCCAAGGGCAGCAACGAACTGTCTGCGGATGCCCGCGACAAGATCGACGCCCTGCTCAAGCGGCAGTTCCGCCCCGAGTTCCTCAACCGTCTGGATGACATCGTCTACTACAAGAGCCTGACCAAACAGGAGATCGGCAGCATCGTGGATCTGATGCTGGAAGACCTGCGCCATCGTCTGGCCGAAAAACAGCTCAAGCTCAACGTCACCGATGCGGCCAAGACGGTCATCATCAACGATGGCTATGACCCCATCTATGGTGCCCGTCCGCTGAAGCGGTATATCCAGGCCAGCATCGAGACGATGATCGCCAAGGAGATCATTGCCGGCAACCATGCGGCAGGGGATACCCTGACGGTGGATGCCCAGGACGGCAAGCTGGTTCTGCGCTGATCCAACCCCAATAAACACATTGCCCCCGCCGGGAAACACAGCCCGGCGGGGGCTTTTTGCTGTTTTGGGTTATTTCATCCGGCCTTTGTAGACCAGATAGGAATAGAGATAAATCCATGCGCTGCCGCCCAAAGTGGCCACCAACAACACAATCAGCACCCCGAAGTCCCCCAGCACACCGGCAAAGACGCAGCTCAACAACACCAGAATCCCCATCCCGATGAAGGTGAATCCGCCCATCCGCTGGGTGCGGTTCCAGTTGTGCTCGTTGTCCAATGCCCAGGGGGTGCGGCAGCCAAAGGTGTAGTTCTGTTTGATCCGGGGCATATAGTTGCCCAGCAGGATAAACAGGATGCCGACGCCGCCGCCCACCAGAATCCCCACCAGGTTGCTCTGGTCGGGCAAAACCCCGAAGACAGCCAGTTCACTTAGCCAGCCAATGGCTGTCATGAAAAGGGTGAAGCAGAGAATGAACCCGTTCCAGATGGAGCGGAAGCGGTTGTAGTTCTCCGCCTTGGGGTCTATGGCCGGCAGAATCCGAAACAGAATCAGCAGCCCGGCAGGAAGCAGTGCGGTGACCAGCACTGACCACTTGGGCCCCCAGCCGTTTACTTCGCCCCTGGCACCCCAGTGGATGGGGACGGTGTCGGGCAGGGAAGGATAGAAGACGAGGTGGGCTGCAAAGTTGAGCAGCAGAAACACCACCAGGCCCCAGAACAATTTTTTATTCATCATGGTCCTTTTCTCCTTTTACAAACCCAAAGTCATAAAACCATTTCATCAATTCCTGAAAGACCGTCAGATTGAGTTCATAGACGATGTTCTGCCCCTGGCGCCGGTCGGTGACCAGCCCGGCGGATTTCAGGATGTTCAGATGATGGCTGACCGAGGGTTTGGCCATCTGGAAATGGGCGGCGATCTCACCGGCGGTCATTTCCCCGGAACTCAGCAACTCCAGGATATGCCGCCGGGTGGGATCGGCCAACGCTTTGAATGGTTCTCCCATCCCAAAACCTCCTTCCTTCATTCGCGCAAGCAAGACAATGAATAGATAATTAGACAAATATCTAATTATTGCGACTCCATCATACCATATGGCCGGGCAGATTGCAAGCGATTGGACAAAAAATCCCGCCGTGTACAAAACACGGCGGGAGGCAGGGGCAAGAAATCAGGCGAGGGTGGCGTTGTCGATGAGCTTTTCCATCACCAGCTGGTTCAGAATGTTCATCTTGATGTAGTTTTCACCGTAACTGTCCCGATAGCTGTCGATGTCGTCTGTATTATACATACGGGGGAACTCGGCATTCATGGTTTCGGTGTTGCAGGTGATGCCCAGCTGTTCGGCCACGGCCTGCATAATCAGCATCTGGTGGGCGGCGCTCTCCACATAGGAGTTGGCGGCCTCCAGGTAGGCATCCACACTGTCAAATCCGCTGAGGCTCAGCAGATCCTCCATCGAGACACCGTACATCTGGCTGTACTGGTAGGCGGTGTAGAGGTTCTGGTTGTTGTAGTATTCTACCAGCGTTTCGGGCAGTTCCTTGGCAAAGGTGGCATTCTCCAGGAGCTGGCTGTAAATGGCGTTGGCCTGCTGGCTGAACACCATGTTGTCTTTCACCTGGCTCTTCAGGGCATCCACCGTTTCCACATTCATGGAATCCTTCAGGTTGGTGGCCACCCAATCGTCGGTCAGTTCAGGGGTGACGGTTTCGGAAATGCTGTTCAGGGTGGTGGCAAACACTGCGGGTTTGCCGGCCAGATCCGGGTTGTTGGGGTAGGATTCCGGGAAGGTGACCTCCACATCAAAGGTATCGCCCGGCATATGGCCCACAATCTGGTCCTCGAAGCCGTCGATGAAGGTGCCGCTGCCCAACACCAGACTATATCCGGTGGCAGTGCCGCCGTCAAAAGCTACCCCGTCCATGGTGCCGGCATAATCGATGTTGACGGTGTCGCCCTCCTGGGCTGCACGGCCGGTCACTTCCTGGTCGGTGGCATAGCTGGACAGAATGTTCTGAGAAATGTAGGTGTCCAGATCCTCGTCGCTGACGGTGGCGGTGTCCGCTGCAATGGTGAGGGTGTCAAATCCCTCGGGCAGGGTGACGTAGTCGGTGGCGGTGATGCCGGCCAGATAGCCGTTTTCATCAAAACCGTCGCTCATGGAGAAGTCTGCCAGATAGGCATATTTGTCGTTGGCGGTTTCGGAGGTTCCGGCAGTTGCGGTGTTCTCTTCTGCCGTCTCGGAAGAAGCGGCCGAGGAGGCGGCTTCGGAGGAGGCAGCGTTCCCGGAAGCGGTGCCGCAGCCGGCCAGGCTCAGGGTCAGTGCAGCGGCTGCACTGCCGGCGGCAACGCGGAAAAGCAGATTGGTTTTCATATGGTTCTCCTGTCTTGAAAGGATTTTTTCCCGGTTCAATCGCGGGTGTACCCTGGCATTATACTACATCTGTGAAAAAATCACCAGAGGGACGCGAAATCAATGTGAAAAAATCGTCTTTTGCGGCGCACATCCTCCTTGCCGCAGGGGCAGGAGGGTGCTATACTAAAACCGCACCGGGAGAACACCCCTCCCATAATACGATACAAAGAGGGAGACATCCGATGGATCAAAAGAAAATTGCACGGATCAATGCGCTGGCCCACAAGGCCAAGACTTCCGGCCTGACCGAGGCGGAAATTGCGGAACGGGAAGCGCTGCGGAAGGAATACCTGGCCGATGTCCGGGCCAGCATCCAGGCCCAGCTGGACAATACTGTGGTGGTGGAGCCGGACGGGACCCGCCGCCCCCTGAAAAAGCGGCCGATCCACTGAAAAGCTTTTGTAAAACTGCCGCCAAAGGACTTGGCTTTTGGGGGCGGTTTTGCTATAATATCTTATGGTGGCGGATCCCGGCATGATCGACGGAAAAGGCTGCACAACCAAATAATGGACAGAAAGAGGTCTGCATTATGCTTACTGCAATCACCGGTATCAACTGGGGCGATGAGGGCAAAGGCCGCATGGTCGATCTTCTCAGCCAGGACTACGACATCGTGGCCCGTTATCAGGGCGGCGACAACGCCGGGCATACCGTCAAGAACGCCCGGGGCAAGTTTGTGCTCAACCTGATCCCCTCCGGCATCCTGCGTCCGGAGGTCGTCTGCGTCATGGGCGGCGGTATGGTCATTGATCCCGTCCATCTGGAAAAGGAGATTGCCCATCTGCGGGAGCAGGGAATCACCATCACCCCCGACAACCTGAAGATTTCTGACCGCGCCACCATCACCATGCCCTTCCATGTGGAACAGGATGGCCTGGAGGAAGCGCGGCTTTCCAAGACCGGTGCCCAGTTCGGTTCCACCAAGCGGGGCATCGCCTACACCTACGGCGACAAGTTCATGAAGAAGACCCTCCGGATGGGGGATCTGGTTCACATGGATGAGGGCGTCAAGAAGCGCCTGGAGACCATTGTGGATTCCAAAAACCTGACCATGGTGAACATCTACAACCAGAAGCCGGTGAGCGTGGAGGAGATGTGGAACTGGTGCCTCCACTATGCCGACTGCTTCCGGGATTATATCTGCGATGTGGGCGACTACCTGGCCAAGGCCGACGACGCCGGCAAGAAGATTATGTTCGAGGCTCAGCTGGGCGCTCTGCGTGATATCGACTACGGCATCTATCCCTATACTTCCAGCTCCAACACCATCGGTGCCTATGCGCCCATCGGTGCCGGCATCCCCGGCCGCAAGCTGGACCTCTCCATCGGCATCATGAAGGCCTACTCCTCCTGTGTGGGTGAGGGCCCCTTCACTGCCGAGCTGGCCATGACCGAGGAGGAAAAGGATCGCCTGCGGGAGTCCGGCCACGAGTACGGCGCTGCCACCGGCCGTCCCCGCCGTGTGGGCCCCTTCGATGTGGTGGCCAGCCGCTACGGTGTCCAGTGCCAGGGTTGCGATGAGCTGGCCCTGACCCTGCTGGACGTGCTGGATTACATGGAGACCATTCCGGTGGTTTCCCAGTACCGCCTGTCGGATGGCAGCCTGACCGTCCGCTTCCCCAGCGGCAAGACGCTGGACGACGCCCAGCCCGTGGTGACCAACCTGCCCGGCTGGCACTGCGACATCACCGGCGTCCGCAAGTTTGAGGATCTGCCCCAGGCGGCGCAGGACTATGTGACCTATATCGAGAAGGCTGTGGGCTGCAAGATCAAGTATATCTCGGTCGGCCCCGAGCGGGATGCCTGTATCCTGCGCTGAGCCACTCTCAGACAGATTTTTGAATGGCGGACCGCCGGAATGGGGTCCGCCATTCTTTGAAAAGACACCCCCAACCGACAGAAAGAAGGATGTATATGGATTACAATGCAGCAGCCCTTGCCATGCATGAGGCACATCACGGCAAATTGACGGTAGAGAGTCTGGTAAAGGTTCAGGACAAGGATGCCCTTTCCACTGCCTACACCCCCGGCGTGGCCGAGCCCTGCCGGAAGATCAAGGCCAATCCTGAGGACGTGTACAAGTACACCCTCAAGGGCCGTACCGTGGCGGTGGTGACCAACGGTACCGCTGTTCTGGGTCTGGGCGACATCGGCCCTGAAGCCGGCCTGCCGGTGATGGAGGGCAAGTGTGTTCTCTTCAAGGAATTTGGCGGTGTGGATGCCTTCCCCATCTGCCTCAACGCCCGCACCAAGGAGGAAGTGGTGGCTGCGGTCAAGGCCATTGCCCCCACCTTCGGCGGCATCAACCTGGAGGACATCCGCAGCCCCGAATGCTTTGAGATCGAGGCGGAACTGGAGCGGGACCTGGACATCCCGGTCTTCCACGATGACCAGCATGGCACCGCCATCATTGTGCTGGCCGGTATCCTCAACGCCCTCAAGGTGGTGGGCAAACGGCTGGAGGATGTTCGCATTGTCCAGAATGGCCCCGGTGCCGCCGGTACCGCTATTATCAAGATGCTGCAAACCGCCGGCGCCCGGCAGATCATTGCGGTAGATGAGCACGGCATTCTGGTGACCGGACGTCCCGCCGGTCTGGCCGGGCACAAGGCCCAGCTGGCAGAGATCACCAACCCCGAACGGCTGTCCGGCGGCCTGGCCGATGCCATCCGCGGGGCGGATATCTTCATCGGCACTTCGGTGGCCGGAGCCCTGACCACCGAGATGGCAGCCACCATGGCTCCGGATGCCATCGTCTTTGCCATGGCCAATCCCAATCCCGAGATCATGCCGGATGCCGCACGTGCTGCCGGCGTGCGGGTGATCGGCACCGGCCGCAGCGATTTCCCCAACCAGGTCAACAACGTCCTGGCCTTCCCGGGCATCTTCAAGGGGGCGCTGTCGGTGCGTGCCCGGGACATCAATCCGGCCATGAAGATGGCGGCGGCCCAGGCCATCGCCGGCCTGATCCCCGCTGAAGAACTGAATGAGGAGAACATCCTGCCCAAAGCCTTTGACTCGCGCGTTGCGCAGGCAGTGGCGGACGCAGTGGCGAAAGCTGCGCGGGAAAGCGGCGTGGCACGGGCATGAGCAAGATCCGGGAACTGTCCGCCTCCGCCATCACCGATGCGGTGGAGCGGCTGTGCATCGAAGCCAATACCAGCCTGCCGGCCGATGTGCATGCGGCGCTGGACGCGGCCCAGGCCAGTGAACCCTGGCCTCTGGCCAAACAAACCCTGGGATTGCTGCAGCAAAACCTTTGTGTGGCGGCGGAAAAGGAGCTGCCCATCTGCCAGGACACCGGGATGGCCTGTGTCTTTCTGGACATCGGGCAGGATCTCCACATCGAGGGAGATCTGCAGGCCGCGGTGGATGAGGGGGTTCGCCGCGGTTACGAAAAAGCCTATCTGCGCAAGAGTGTGACCGGTGACCCGCTTCAGCGCTGCAACACCGGGGACAACACGCCGGCCTTCCTGACGGTGCATCTGGTGCCCGGCGATGGCTGCCGGGTGACCGTGGCCCCCAAGGGAGCGGGCAGCGAGAACATGAGCCGGCTGGCCATGCTCAAGCCCGCCGATGGGGTAGAAGGGGTCAAGGAGTTCGTTCTCGAGACGGTCCGTCTGGCCGGTGCCAATCCCTGCCCGCCCATCGTGCTGGGCATCGGAATCGGCGGGACCTTTGACAAATGCGCTGCGCTGGCCAAACAGGCGCTGCTCCGCCCGCTGGACCAGCCCAACCCGGACCCCTATTATGCTGCCTTGGAAAGGGAATTGCTGGATGCAGTCAACGCCACCGGATTCGGCCCGCAGGGCTTTGGTGGTGCCACCACCTGTCTGGGCGTCAGCATTGAACAGGCACCCACCCATGTGGCTTGCCTGCCGGTGGCAGTCAATATGAGCTGCCATGTGACCCGCCGTGCCTGGGCGGAACTGTGAAGGAGGGGAGTGCATTGGCCGGCAAAAAGGAAATTGACATTCCCTTGAATGGCGTGGGTATTTCGGGACCCTCGGCGGTTCATCGCAGCAAGATTGATATTCCGCTGGACGGGGAAAAGCCTGGCCGCACCGGGCAGACTTCCCAGGACATCAGCAAGCTGGAGCTGGAGATTGTCAACCGACACCACGCGGAGGTCAAAGAGATGCACCGCCGTGCACGAGAGGGGAGGTAAACCATATGCAGTATCATTTGCACACCCCGCTGACCCGGGAAGACCTGGCCCCCCTGCAGGCAGGGGATACCGTCCTGCTTTCCGGGGTGGTGTATACGGCCCGGGATGCGGCCCACGGCCGGATGTCCGATCTGCTGGATCAGGGCAAACCACTGCCCTTCGACTTGAAAGGGGCCGCCATTTATTATGTGGGACCCACCCCGGAACGCCCCGGCTGTGCCATCGGCGCAGCGGGGCCCACCACCTCGGGCCGGATGGACAAGTTTACCCCCCGTCTGCTGGACCTGGGGCTGGCCTGCATGATTGGCAAGGGCAAACGCAGCCAGGCGGTCAAGGATGCAGTGGTCCGCAACGGCGCCGTGTATCTGGCTGCCATCGGCGGGGCAGGGGCCCTGATGTCCGGCAGCATCAAGCACTGCGAGATCATCGCCTGGCCGGATCTGGGCTGTGAAGCAGTGCGCCGGCTGGAAGTGGAGGAGATGCCCCTGACTGTTTTGCTGGATCCCCATGGCGGGGATTTGTATCAGAGCGGCCCGGCGGCGTATCTGGCCTCCAAGCAGGAGGAGCAGGGATGAAGAAGAAAAGAACAGCCCGGATTGTGTTGGCTGTCTGTGTCCTTGCGGTGCTGCTCTGTGCTGCTTTTGGTTTTGGAATGCACATGCGGTCTGTGAAACAGCAGAAAGCGGAGCAGGCCGCAGCGGAAGCAGCCGCCATGGTTGCCCAGCAGGAGGCAGAGCGCCAGGCGGAGGCAGAACGCGCAGCGGCAGAGGCGGCCGAACAGGCTGCGGCAGAACAGGCGGCAGCCGAGGAAGCTGCCCGTCAGCAGGCCGAGGCGGCGGCCAAGGATGCTGCCCAGCAAGCCAAGGACGGAGTGGAGTACGGTGACTGCATCGGTACCGTCTGGGTGGAAGGCACCGAGGTCAACTGCGATCTCTACTGGGGCGACACCACCGGAATCTTCCGGGTGGGGGCAGGCTGCAGCGCCGACAATGGCTGCGTGATGCCAGGGGATAACGGCACAGTCTTTGTGGGCGGACACACCGATTCCTGGTTTGTGGACCTTAAGTCGGCGGAACTGGGTTCCATCATCCATCTGGATACCATCTGGGGTGACTTTGAGTATAAGATCACCGACACCAAGGTCATCTATGATACCGATGTGGACCAGTGCCGTTGGGGCGATACCGAGCCCAACTGCATCCTGTATACCTGCTATCCCTTTGGGATCCAAACTCCCACCAACCAGCGCTATCTGGTGTATGCCGAACCCTTGGAAACCGACGAAAACGGCGTGATTCCCAGTAGTCTCCCGGGATTGGAAGAAGATACAGACGAAACTGCGGCATCCCAAACGGAGCAGCAGGACGCTGGTTGACAAAGTACAGAAAGCTTGATAAACTGAAATGGTATCCCATTCTGGGAACCAATCGCGGCGGACACCGCCGCGAACATGCGGGTATGGCGGAATTGGCAGACGCGCAGGATTTAGGATCCTGTGGAGCAATTCGTGTGGGTTCGACCCCCACTACCCGCACCAGCGCAAGACAATCCGAACCTGTTTCCGGGAGGGGAGACCGGTTCGGATTTTTGTTATCTGGCCACCCATACAGAACAAAACAGCATGGTTCGTTTGAACCATGCTGTTTTGTTTGTTGCAAATTACTCCGTCGGTTGGGCGCGGAGAGTTTGTAGGAGGGGAGAAACGGTAAAGGGGTTTACCCATCGTGCAAGGTACGGTATAATTTGAGCAAGTGAAAAAATGGAATAAGGAAGGAATTTATGAAAAAACTGAAGTTTCGAGAGATTCTCACCATTGCAAGCATGTTGTTTGGTATGTTTTTTGGGGCAGGAAATCTGATCTTTCCGGTATCTATGGGCCAGATGTCGGGCAGCAGCATTTGGCAAGCAGCTGCGGGTTTTCTGATCACAGGTGTGGGGCTGCCGCTTTTGGGGGTGACAGCGCTTGGAGTCAGCCGTGAAAAGGGGCTGTTGGAATTGAGCAGCAGGGTAGGGAAAGCTTACGGACTTTTCTTTACCTGTGTGCTTTACCTTACCATTGGTCCGTTTTTCGCCATTCCCCGGTGTGCCACCGTTTCCTACACCGTAGGGGTGGAACGGTTGCTTCCCGGTCCACAGGCATCGATGGGCCTGGTACTTTTCTCACTAATCTTTTTTGGGGCAACGCTGTTTTTCTCTTTGCGGCCGGGGGAAATCCTGACCTGGATCGGAAAGGTCCTGAATCCATTGTTCCTCTGCTTTCTGGCAGTGTTGATCTTGACGGCGCTGCTCTTCCCTTTGGGGAAAATCTCGGAAATTCAGCCCATGGGGGCCTATGCGGTCAACGCATTTTCCACAGGTCTTCTGGAAGGGTACAATACCATGGATGCGTTGGCTGGTCTGGCCTTCGGAATCATTGTGGTGGATACCATTCACCGGTTGGGGGTGGATGAGCCGGGAGAGGTGGCCAAGAATACCATTTTCGCCGGGGTGTTCAGTTCCATTCTGATGGCGGTGATTTATCTGCTGGTCACAGTGGTCGGCGCCCAGAGCCGCGGCGTGTTTGAGGCCAGCAGTAATGGCGGCATTGCACTGGCCCAGATTGCCGACCATTATTTTGGAACGGCGGGAGCCGCCATTCTGGCGGGCACCGTGACGGTGGCTTGCCTGAAAACCGCGGTGGGGCTGATCACCAGCTGCAGCGAAACCTTTACACGTATGTTCCCCGGTGGACCATCCTATCGGGTTTGGGCAGTGATCTTCTGTGTGCTTTCCTTCCTGATTGCCAATCTGGGACTGGACACCATCATTGCCTATTCGCTTCCGATGCTGATGTTCCTCTACCCGCTGGCCATTGCACTGATTTTGCTCACGATTTTTGGTGGGGTGTTTCACAACCGTCGGCCGGTGTTGCGCTGGACGGTTGGGTGCACCGCTGTGGCAGCTGTTTTTGATCTGTTGGGAGCCTTGCCGACCGGAACCCGATCGCTGTTGCATCTGGAACCCTTGATTGCCTGGGCCTCCCAGTGGATTCCCTTGTACAGCAATGGATTCGGTTGGGTTTGCCCGGCAATCTTGGGACTGCTGCTGGGATTGTTCTTCAGCTGGCGGAAAAAGCAGAAGTGGATCAGGAGAACTGAACCCCCCCTTGATTCAAACTAGGGTTGAAAAATAAAAAAACCAGGCGCACCGTCAAAATGATATGCTCCCTCTATGAGAGACAGAGAAATAAAACACTGTCATCATAGGGGGAGTATTGTCATGTCCGGGCAA
>CALWNP010000043.1 GCA_944382835.1 uncultured Gemmiger sp. | reverse complement strand
CCGCCGTGTACCGAACGGTACGCACGGTGGTGTGAGAGGACGGCTGCTCAACTAATGGGTAGCCTCCTACTCGATTCTTATTTTCCGGGCTTTTCCGCCTCGGGGTCCAGATAGCTGCCCTCGGACAGGCATTCCAGATGGATATGGCTGCCTGCCCGGCTCTCGCTGGGGATTTCCCCGGCACTGCCCAGGGTGGTGCCGGCCTCCACCTGGCTGCCGCTCTCCACGGCGGGGTCCTGCACCCCGCAGTACCGCCAGGTGATGCCGTTCTGGTCGGTCACCTCCACGATACCGCCCCACAGCACGTCCTCGTAGACCGCGGCCACCGTGCCGCCCAGGATGGCGGGGATGGAATCACCGCTCTGGCAGGCGTAGTCGGCACCGTTGTGGGTGCGCCAGTCGCCCAGCGTCTCGTTGAAGACCAGCTCGTCCCCGCTGAAGGCGGCCGAGGGCTCAGCACCCAGCGGCGAACTGGCCCAGGCGTCGGACAGCGCCGAGGAGACGGAGGGCGCGGCAGGTTCGGAAGAGCCAGCGGCCTGCTGTGAAGACCCCCCAGAGGAGGATGCCGCCGGCGAGGAGGAGGCAGCCGGCGTTGAAGAGGGCTGCGACGTCTCCTCCGGCAGATCGGTCACCGGGTTGTTGACGACGGCATCGGGTGCGTTCCATTGGCTGTCCTCCTCCAAAGCGTTCTGCTTGGCCTGGGTCAGGTCGGACACGTTGCGCACCACGCTGCGGATGGCCAAGATCCCGGTGATGGTGGCGGCAAAAACCAGGGCCAGACAGACCAGGTACAGGCCCTTTTCCTTGAAAAATGTTTTGAAGCTGTTCATCTTCCCCCGTCCTTTTCCGCGTAAAATGGGCCGCGGGAAAGCCCCCGCGTGCCTTGGTGCCCATAGTGTGGCACGGAAAAAGTGGGAATATACAGCCCCCGGTCAAAAAATCACCGGGCACTCTGGTGCAGGGCCTCCAGCAGCGCCATCACCGCCAGGGTCCGCTTGCGGGCCTGGGCCTCGGCGTCGCGGTCCTTCTGGGCAATGATCCGGGCAAATTCCGCAAACTCGTAGGCCATCCGGTGGCGGGTGGCCCGGGGGGCGTCGGTGCGCACCCCATTGCCCCGTATCCCGCCC
The DNA here is from genome assembly GCA_944382835.1 of uncultured Gemmiger sp. GTDB lineage: Bacteria > Bacillota > Clostridia > Oscillospirales > Ruminococcaceae > Gemmiger. Next base: position 16,995 of record CALWNP010000043.1, on the reverse strand, counting down.
AGACAGGCGTAGACCTCGTCCAGGCTGTTGGTGCCGCCGTGGAGCACCAGGTAGCCGCCGGGGCCCTGGATCACACAGCCCTTTTCCCCCTCGCTGTCCTTGGCGGCCAGGCAGGCGGCGGTGAAATCCCCGTAGTCCAGCAGGGCCAGGCCGGCGGTGTCGATGCCGTTGTGCCCCCGGCTGGGCCGGTATTCGCACCGCAGCGGGCTGCCCAGCAGCCCCCAGAGATAGTGCAGGTTGTAGACGTTCATGTCGTTGAGGGCGCCGCCGAAGCAGGCGGGGTCAAAGGTGGTGTTCCAGATTCCCTTGAGATAGTCGTCGTACCGGGCGCTGCGGGCACAGAAACTGGCCATGGCGCCCCGCACCGGGCCGATCTCGCCGATCTTTTGCTGCAAAAAGCGGTAGGCGGGCAGGTAGGGGGTGGTGATGGCCTCCAGAAGGAAGACCCCCTTCTGGTCGGCCAGCTCAAAGAGGGCCTGGGCCTCGGCCAGGGTGGTGGTGAAGGGCTTTTCCAGGATCACATGGTAGCCGGCCTCCAGCGCCCGGCGGGCGGCGGCGTAGTGGAGGTGGTTGGCGGTGCCCACATAGACGGCGTCAAACCCGCCGGCGGCCAGCATCTGGCCCTCGTCGGTATAGACGGCGGGAATGCCGTATTGCTCGGCCCAGGCCTTGGCCTTGGGGGCACTCTGGGGCCGGCAGGAGATGGCGGCGGCTTCCACCTCCGGCATCTCGGCAATGTGCTGCAAAAATTCATCCACAATCCGGCTGGTGGAGAGGATGGCAAGTTTCAGCGGCATACAAATCGCTCCTTTGCAGTTCGATCAGGATTCTTGCGGGATGCCCCTATTGTACCCCAAAGCCCGGCGCCGGACAAGCCGTCCCAAGCGGCAGTCTTTGTGGGAATTGCTCTTGCACTTTCGCGGTATTCCGTTTATACTAAAATCAGACAGCTCTCTGCCGGGGGCCGTGTTTGCGGCCCGGGGCGGGGAGAACGGATTGTGAGGTGTATTGTATGGAACCAATGGTTATTACGATGGCCCGTGAGTATGCTTCCGGCGGCAGTGAGATTGCCCAGAAGGTGGCAGATCTGCTGGGGATTCCGCTGTACAACAAAAAGCTGATCACCATGGCAGCCAAAAAGAGCGGCCTGACCGAGGAGGCCATCGCCGCCAGCGAAAACCAGCGCAGCGGCAGCCTGATTTACAGCCTGTACATGATGGGCAACACCATGCCGCTGGCCGACCAGGTCTACATCCTGCAGAGCAACATCATCAAGGAGGTGGCAGCCCAGGGTTCCTGCGTGATTCTGGGCCGCTGCGGCGACTATGTGCTGCGGGACCGGCCCAATGTGCTGCGCACCTTTGTCTACGCGCCGCTGGCCGACCGCATTGCCAATGCCAAGGCACGCCCCGATGCCAAGGACATGCCCGACCGCCTGTGGGAGACCCAGCTGGCCAAACACGACCGCGCCCGCGCCAGTTACTACAACTACTACACCGAGAACCGGTGGGGCGAGGCCAAAAACTATGATTTGTGCCTGAATGCCGCGCTGGGGCTCAACACCTGCGCCGAGATCATTGTTCAGGCGGCAAAGGCAATGGAGGCATCTATCAAAGCATGAGCAAGTCCGACTCCCTCTCCGCATCCCGGATGGGCACCATGCCGGTCAACCGGCTGCTGCTGACCCTGTCCATCCCCATGATGATCTCAATGCTGGTTCAGGCACTCTACAACGTGGTGGACAGCATCTTCGTTTCCTACATCAACGAGGCGGCCCTCTCGGCGGTCTCGCTGGCCTTCCCGGTCCAGAACCTGCTCATCGCCTTTGCGGTGGGCACGGCGGTGGGCGTCAACGCCTATCTGTCCAAAAACCTGGGCCAGGGCAACCAGGCCGAGGCCGACCGGGCCGCCATGAACGGCCTGCTGCTGGCGGTGATCACCGCGTTGGTCTTCCTGCTCTTCGGCCTGGTGGGGGCGGGGGCCTTCATCCGTGGCCAGACCGATGACCCCGTCATCGCCGCCTACGGGGCGGATTACCTGTCCATCTGCACCATCTTCAGCCTGGGCTGCTGCCTGCAGTGCATGCTGGAAAAAATCCTGGTGGCCACCGGGCGCAGTACCTTCGCCATGGTCACCCAGCTCCTGGGCGCCCTGACCAACATTGTGCTGGACCCCATCTTCATCTTCGGTCTGTTCGGGGTTCCCCGGATGGAGGCCGCCGGTGCGGCGGTCGCCACCGTCATCGGCCAGTTCGTGGGTGCGGCGGCAGCTCTGACCCTCAACCTGCTCTACAACCGGGATGTGCATTTCTCGCTGCCCGATCTGCGGCCCAACCTGAACACCATCCGCCGGATCTACGGGGTGGGCATCCCCTCCATCGCCATGAGCGCCATCGGCAGCGTCATGACCTTTGGGATGAACGCTCTCCTCATCGCCTACTCCAGCACCGCGGTGGCGGTTTTCGGGGTCTACTTCAAGCTGCAGAGCTTTGTCTTCATGCCGGTGTTCGGGCTCAACAACGGCATGGTCCCCATCGTCAGCTACAACTTCGGCGCCCGCAAGCCCCGGCGGATTCTCTCCACCGTCAAGCTGGCCTCGGTCTATGCGGTGGCCATCATGCTCATCGGCTTTTTGCTGGCCCAGTTTGCCCCCGATCTTCTGCTGAGCATCTTCAACGCCAGCGACGACATGCTCTCGCTGGGCTCGGTGGCGCTGCGGATCATCTCCATTTCCTTCCTGATGGCCGGCTTCAACGTGATCTCCTCGGCCTATTTCCAGGCCCTGGGCCACGGCGTGCTGGCGCTGTGGGTCTCGGTGATCCGGCAGCTGGTGGTGCTGCTGCCGGTGGCCTGGCTGCTCAGCCTGGCCGGCAACGTCAACCTGATCTGGTGGGCCTTCCCCATCGCCGAGGTTGCCTCGCTGGTGCTCTGTGTGATCTTCCAGCGGCTGTGCTACAAGCGGATTGTCTGCCCCATGATGGAGCAGCAGCCCGCAACCGTCTGATCCCAAGGGGCGTATCCCCACAACTGTCTGGGGGTACGCTCTTTTTCTGCCCATACTACCCTCAGTATCCCGTCGGGTGAATGCCCGCCTTTTGATCCAAAAGGAGAATTGATTTTATGATGCACTATGACCTGATTATTGTGGGTGCCGGCCCCGCCGGCATCTTTACAGCCATCGAACTGCTGCGCAAGAGCAAAAAGGTGGACCCCCGCCGGATCCTGCTGGTGGAAAAGGGCAAGCCCATCGAGCGCCGCCACTGCCCCAAGGACAAGACCGGCCACTGTGTCAACTGCAAGCCCACCTGCGCCATCACCACCGGCTTTTCGGGGGCGGGCGCCTTCTCGGACGGCAAGCTCTCCCTCTCCTACGAGGTGGGCGGCGAGCTGCCCGAGCTCATCGGGGCGGATTTTGCCCAGGATCTCATCGACTACACCGACCAGATCTATCTGGAGTTTGGCGCCGACCCCCATGTGGAGGGCATCTATGAGGGGGAAGAGATCAAAGAGATCCGCAAGCGGGCCATCCAGGCCGGCCTGCAGCTGGTGGACTGTCCCATCCGTCACCTGGGCACCGAAAAGGCCCAGCAGCTCTATCTGAACATCCAGAACCACCTGGCCCAGGTCGGGGTGGAGATGCGGTTCGAGACCGAGTGCGAGAACATCATCCTGGAAGGGGATGTCTGCAAGGGGGTACGGCTGCGTCAGAAGGACCAGACCGAGGAGGTGCTGGCCGACCAGGTGGTCATCGCCACCGGCCGCCGGGGCGCCGACTGGCTGGAGCGGCTGTGCGCCGAGCACAACATCGCCCACAAGCCCGGTACGGTGGACATCGGCGTCCGGGTGGAATGCCGCAACGAGATCATGGAGACCATCAACCATGTCCTCTACGAGGGCAAGCTCATCGGCTACCCGCTGCCCTGGAAGAACAAGGTCCGCACCTTCTGCCAGAACCCCGGCGGCTTTGTGGCCCAGGAAAACTATGACAACGACCTGGCGGTGGTCAACGGCCACAGCTACAAGGACCTGAAATCCAACAACACCAACCTGGCCATCCTGGTCAGCCACAACTTCACCGAGCCCTTCAACCAGCCCATCGCCTACGCCCAGAAGGTGGGCGAGCTGACCAACATGCTGGGCGCCGGTCAGATCCTGGTCCAGCGCTACGGCGACATCCTGGACGGCAAGCGCACCTGGCCCCGGGAACTGAGCCGGGCCAACGTCCGCCCCACCCTCAAGGATGCGGTGGCGGGGGACATCACCGCCGCCATGCCCTACCGGGCCATGGTCAACATCATCGAGTTCATCAAGATGGTGGACAAGGTGGTGCCCGGCTTTGCCTCCCGGGAAACCCTGCTCTATTCCCCCGAGCTCAAGTTCTACTCCAACAAGGTCAAGATGGACACCGACCTGGAAACCAACATCCACGGCCTGCACTGCCTGGGAGATTCCAGCGGCTGGACCCGCGGGCTGATGATGGCCTCGGTGATGGGGGTGCTCATGGGCCGCAAACTCATTGAGAACCACGGCTTCTGATCCTCTGCCCGCACAACAAAAGACAGCAAAAAGGCGGCGCGCCGCGGACCGGGAAACTTCCCGCCGCGGCGCGCCGTCGATGTGTGCATGATGAAGGATTACTGGGTGGATTCGCCCAGGGTGACGTTGAAGCTCATGAGCTTGCCGTCGCGTTCCACCTGGACCACAACGGTGTCGCCCACATTCTTGTCTTTGAGGTAACTCTTGATCTCGTTGGTGGTGGACACTGCGGTGTCATCCACCGAGACGATCCGGTCGCCCTGCTGCAGACCGGCCGCAGCGGCACCGCCGCCCTCGCTGACCTGGTAGACATAGGGGCCAAAGTCGGTGACGCCGTACTGCATGGCGGTGTTGGCGTCGGTAATGTCAATCAGGGTCACGCCCAGGGCAGGCCGCTTGATGTAGCCGTTGCTGATCAGCTCCTGGGCGATGTTCATGGCACTGTTGATGGGGATGGCAAATCCCAGGCCCTCGGCCTCGTCATAGCCGCTCTTGGCGTTGACAATGCCGATCAGCTCACCGTTGCCGTTGAACAGGCCGCCGCCCGAGTTGCCCGGGCTGATGGAGGCGTTGGTCTGGATCAGGTTCATCTCGTTGTTTTCCACCGTGACCGAACGGTTCACCGCGCTGATGATGCCGTTGGTGACGGTGCCGCCCAGGGTACCCAGGGGGTTGCCCACGGCGATGGCATCTTCGCCCACCACCAGGGCGTCACTGTCGCCGATGACCGCCGGGGTCAGGTTGGTGGCGTCAATCTTGATCACCGCGATATCGGACTGGGAATCCGAACCCACGATGGTGGCGGTGTAGGTGGAGTTGTCAGACAGCTGCACCGAGATGCTGGAAGCACCTTCCACCACATGGGCGCAGGTCAGGATGTAGCCGTCCGCCGAGATGATGACGCCGGAACCTGCACCGCTCTGGACAAAGCTGCCGCCAAACCAGGTGCTGGTGCCCACCATCTCTTCAGTGGTGATGGCCACCACGCTGGGCTGGACGATGGCCGCCACATCCTGCAGCGACAGGGTGGAATCCCCGGCGCTGCCCTGGGAGACCGCGGTGGTGTCGGTGTTGCGGTCCACAGCCTGGACCACCACCTGGCCGCCGGTCAGGCCCAGACGGCTGGCCACCACGGTGCCGGCCAGGCCGCCGCCGAAGCCCAGCACCACGACGCCCACACCGGCCACAACCCGCAGCAGCACCTTTTTGGTGTTGCCGTGCTTCTTGGCCGGGCGCGGGGGCTGCTGGGGTGCGCTGGAATAGCTGTACCCGTTGTAGCCGTTGTTGTTGCCGCCGCCACCGCCGGCCTGGGCGCCAAAGCTGCTGTTGTAGCCGCCGTTCTGGGTGCTGCCGGCCTGGGTGCTGCCGGAGGTGGAGGAATAATCGGTCTGGGCGGTGTTGGCAGTGTTCATGCCGCTGCTGCCCACATTGGGGTAACTGTTCTGGGGGGCGGAAGTGTTCCCGCCCGACGGGGTGCCGGGCTGCGCAGAGGCATCCGGCGATTTATTCTCATTGCGATAGAGTCCCGAATAATCATACTCGTTGCTCATACCTCTTCATCCTTTCTGTGCGGGCGGCGCTGCCGCCGTTGGGGTTTCGGTCATCTCTGACCTTGTGCTTACAGTATAGCCGTAAATTGTGAAAACCGTTTCTCCTCATGGTGAAATAAATGTGAAAACGCCGCCCGGCGGGATTCTTGACAAGACCGCCGCCCTGCCGTACAATTTTGTCCAGAAGTCTGTAAAAGGAGGGGTGAAGATGCGTCTGGAAGAACAACGGGACCCCCAGGGCACCCGGTATCTGCTCTATAAGGAGCGGTCCTGCATTGGCCGGGCGCTGCTGCGGGAAAACCAGCTGCTCTCGCTGGAAATCCACCCCGACTGGCGGGGCAGGGGATACGGCAGCTACCTGCTCAAGGAACTGCTGCGCCGGGGCGGCGGCTTTGACCCCGCCCGGGAGACCTGCTTCACCGCCCCGCTGCCCTCTGACGCTGCCGCCCAGGCTCTGGCCCGCAAGTTCGGCTTTCTGCCCCGGGACGGCCGGCTCTGCCGCCGGCGGGTGCCCGACCTGAGCGCCGTGAGCCTCTGCCATCGGTTCCTGGCCGGGACGCTGCAGCCCGGCGGGCTGTACCTGGATGCCACCTGCGGCAACGGTCACGACACCCTATTCTTATGCAGCATTGCCGGCCCCCATGGCAGGGTCATCGGGCTGGACATCCAGCCCCGGGCGGTGGAAAACACCAACGCCCTGCTGGCCGCCCACGGCATGGCGGGCATCGGCCGGGCGGAGCTCTGCGACCACCGGGAGCTGGAACGGTTTTCACCCCCGGGCAGCGCCGACTGCGTTCTCTTCAACTTCGGCTGGCTGCCGGGGGCGGCCCACACCATCCACAGCACCGCGGCCTCCTCGGTCCCGGCGCTGCAGGCCGGGCTGCGGGCCCTCAAGCCCGGGGGCGTGCTGGCGGCGGTGCTGTACAGCGGCAAGGTCATCGGAGACGCCGAAAAACAGGCGGCTCTCGCCCTCTTCCGCGCCCTGCCCCTGACCGCCTACACCGTGCTGGTCTGCGACTTTGCCAACTGGGCCGACACCGCCCCGCTGCCCTGTTTTGTGATGAAAAAGCAGGCGGGACCTCCCTGACGGCGGTTTTTCCTTGCATTTCGGCGTTCCATCGTTTATGATAAAGATTGTGTCAATTTATAGCTAGGAGTATCGTCATGTCATTGCGTGAACAGATTGAAAGCCGGCGGACCTTTGCGATCATCTCGCACCCCGACGCCGGCAAAACCACCCTGACCGAAAAGCTGCTGCTCTACGGGGGCGCCATCCAGACCGCCGGCTCGGTCAAGGGCAAGCAGAGCGCCAAGCACGCGGTGTCCGACTGGATGGACATCGAAAAACAGCGCGGCATTTCGGTCACCTCCTCGGTGCTGCAGTTCAACTACCAGGGCAAGTGCATCAACATTCTGGACACCCCCGGCCACCAGGACTTCTCCGAGGACACCTACCGTACTCTGATGGCGGCGGACTCCGCCGTCATGGTCATCGACGCCGCCAAGGGCGTGGAGGCCCAGACCATCAAGCTCTTCAAGGTCTGCACCCTGCGCCATATCCCCATCTTTACCTTCATCAACAAGATGGACCGGGAAGCCCGGGACCCCTTTGAGCTGATGGAGAACATCGAAGAGATCCTCGGCATCAAGACCTATCCCATGAACTGGCCCATCGGCTGCGGCAAACAGTTCAAGGGGGTCTTTGACCGGGACACCCGCCGGGTGCTGGCCTTCGAGGGAGACGGCCGGGCCAACGGCGTCAAGATGGTGGACGAGATCGCCGCCGAGCTGGGGGACCCCCAGCTGGATGAGCTGATCGGGGCCGAGAACCACAGCAAGCTGGCCGAGGACATCGAGCTGCTGGACGGCGCCGCCGAGGAGTTTGATCTGGAGGCGGTCCACCACGGGGAACTGTCGCCGGTCTTCTTCGGGTCGGCGCTGACCAACTTTGGCGTCGAGCCCTTCCTGAAAGAGTTCCTGCGGCTGACCCCGCCGCCGCTGCCCCGGCCCGACGCCCTCACCGGCGAGCTGGTGGACCCCTGCAGCGACCAGTTCTCCGGCTTTGTCTTCAAGATCCAGGCCAACATGAACAAGAACCACCGGGACCGCATCGCCTTCCTGCGCATCTGCTCGGGCAAGTTTGAGCGGGGGATGGAGGCCTTCCATGTCCAGGAGGGCAAGAACATCAAACTGGCCACCGGCACCAGCTTGATGGCGGACGACCGGGCCCTGGTCAGTGAAGCCTACGCCGGGGACATCATTGGGTTGTTTGACCCCGGCATCTTCTCCATCGGAGACACCCTGTGCACCGGCAAGCACCATGTGCAGTTTGCCGGCATCCCCACCTTTGCGCCGGAGCATTTCGCCCGGGTCACCCAGGTGGACACTATGAAGCGCAAACAGTTCGTCAAGGGGATGGAGCAGATCGCTCAGGAGGGTGCCATCCAGATCTTCCGGGACCTGGGCGCCGGCATGGAGGAGGTCATTGTGGGGGTTGTGGGTGTGCTGCAGCTGGAAGTGCTGGAGTACCGCCTGAAAAACGAGTACAATGTGGAGATCCGGATGCAGAATCTGCCCTACGAGTATATCCGCTGGATTCTCAACACCCCCGACGAACTGGACCCCAAGATGCTGGATGTCACCAGCGACACCCGCTGCATCGAGGACCTCAAGGGCAACCGGCTGCTGCTGTTCGGCTCCCCCTGGTCCATCGACTGGGCCACCCAGCACAACGAGCAGCTGAAACTTTCGGAATTTGGCAACCTGACCTTCTGAGGCCGGGGCGCTGCGGAGCAGAGGAAATTCTCTGCTCCTTTTTTTGCCCCGGAATGGCGGTGTAAAGCAATGAATTGTATTTGAGGACGGCCTATGGTATAATAAGTCCAAAATTCCCTGATGGGGAAAACGCGAAAAAATACGCGGCCGGAGCTGTGCCGCGTTCTGTGGATAGATTACCAGGAGTGGTTCCAATGAGTTATCTGACCCATGCGGAGATGGTCTACCTTCGCCGTCGTCTGGACGGAGTGCGGCACATCACGCTGGATCCCGACGGCCCGGGGGTGGTGCGCATCCATCTGGTCCCCCGCAAGGGCCGCAATACCGATGTGCCTTTTGTGGCCATCCTCAACGGGCAGGAGATTCTGCCCCTGAGCGTGAGCTGGGCCATCATGCTGTCCAACCTGATGGACCTTCTCCAGCCCCGGGAGGGGGAGGAGATCACCCCCGGCCAGTGGAAGGAGCTGATCCGCCAGACGGTGGAGAATACCCGCAAGGTCTACCGCCGCACCCCCGCCGACCAGATCAGCATGGACCTGAACACCATGCTGGATGTCTTTGAGGCGGTGGCCCGGGGGGAGCAGCCGCCGGTGTCGGTGCCCCGGATGAGCCTGGGGGAGTACGCCCCCTACATGGTGGCCCCCCACCGGATGGACCTGCTGGTCAGCTCGATGATGCAGGACGGCGCCTGGCACTGCAACCAGAAATGCCTGCACTGCTACGCTGCCCACCAGCCTCTGGGGGAGGTGCCCGAGCTGGACACCGACCAGTGGCTGGCCATCCTGGAAAAATGCCGGGCCGCCGGCATCCCCCAGGTCACCTTCACCGGCGGGGAACCCACCCTGCGCCGGGACCTGGTCCAGCTGGTCAACGCCGCCCAGTGGTTTGTGACCCGGCTGAACACCAACGGCCGGATGCTCACCACCGCCCTCTGCCGGGACCTGGCCGGGGCCAGCCTGGACGCGGTCCAGATCACCCTCTATTCCGCCGACCCGGCGGTACACAACGCCCTGGTGGGCACCACCGGCTACCAGGATACGGTGGACGGCATCCGCAACGCATTGGCCGCCGGCCTCAACGTCAGCATCAACACCCCGCTTTGCAGCGTCAACCGGGATTACCGGGCCACCGTGGCCCTGGCCCGGGAGCTGGGGGTGCGGTACCTGACCTGCAGCGGGCTGATCCCGGCGGGGGCCGCCACCCGGCAGGACAGTGCCGCCACCCGGCTCTCGGAGCAGGAGCTGACCGCTTGCCTGGAGGAGGCGGTGGACTACGCCGCCGCCCACCACATGGAGATGGACTTCACCAGCCCCGGCTGGCTGCCGGAGGAAACCCTCCGCCGCCTGGGCTTTGGCCGCATCCCCAGCTGCGGGGCCTGCCTGTCCAACATGGCGGTCTCCCCCGACGGCACCGTGCTGCCCTGCCAGAGCTGGCTGTCCGGCCCCGGTCTGGGCAATCTGCTGCGCACCCCCTGGCACCGGATCTGGAACGGCGCCGAGTGCCGCCGCATCCGCCAGGTCAGCGCCCAAATGCTCCAGCGCTGCCAGCTCGGCCCCACACCTCAGGAAGGACCTCAATCATGACAAAATGGATTTCGCCCCTCCGCGCCCTGGCGCTGGCGGTGCTGCTCTTTGGATTGCTCTGCACCGCCGCCTTTGCCGACGAGGGGGATTATGACAAGATCGACGACTATCTTGTCACCGTGGCCCTGCGGGAGGACGGCAGCGCCGACATCACTTACGACATCGACTGGCAGGTGCTGGCCGGCGACAAGACCGAGTACCTCTCCTGGGTCAAGATCGGTCTGGCTAACCGCCACGCCGAGGATCTGACACCTCTCACCGACACCATCTCCAAGATTGACCTGATGACCGATGGGGGCAGTTATGCCAAGGTGGTCTTTGCCCGGCGGTACTATGCCCCCGACATCACGGCGGAAAACGGCGGCGAGAGCCGGGTGCAGTTTGCCTTTTCGGTGCACCAGAGCCATCTGTACACCCGCAACGACGACGGCAGCGCCACCTTCACCTTCACCCCCGGCTGGTTCGAGGACCTCTGTGTGGACCGCCTGACCGTCCGCTGGAAGACGGGGGAGGGCTTTGTGGCCGACAACACCGGCACCGACGGGGAGTATCTCACCTGGCAGTTCGGCCCGCTGGAACACGGCCAGGCCGCCACCGTCCAGGTGACGGTCCCGGCCTCCTTTGCCGCCGGATTTGACAGCAGTCTGGCTCAGACCAGCGCCGATTTCACCGAGGAGAGCGGCGGGGGAGACCTGGCGGGGGTCATGGTGGCCTTCGTGGTTCTGATGCTGCTGCTGATCCTCTATCTGAGCTATGCCCGGCGGGCCGGCCGCTGGAATGACGGGGCTGCCCCCGACGACGAGGATTGGGTCTGGTACACCAACGGCATCAACACCATCCATGTGGCCCGCTATCTGACCCCGCCGGCGGGGTATCACCCCACCACTCCGCCCGCCAACTTCAAGGCGGGAGGCGGTTCCTTCCGGGGCGGCGGCGCCGGCCGGCGATCGGGGGGCGATTCCCACGGCAGCTGCGCCTGTGCCTGTGTCTCCAGCTGTGCCTGCGCCTGCGCCTGTGCCGGGGGTGGCCGTGCCGGCTGCAGCGTCAAAGATTTTTACCGGGTCAAGATCAAACAGGCCAAATAACAGGGAGGGCCGCTGATGAGCATTGAAGAAGGATACGACGCCTGGGTCCGCAGCCTGCTGGGCGGGGCCCGTCAGGCCCCCAGCGCCGCCGAGACCGATGCCGCGGCCCAGGCGGCAGAGCAGATGCAGGCCTCGCTGGACGCCCTGGCCCGGTCCCAGAAGCGCCAGTCCACCACCCGCAAAGCGGTGGATGCGGTGCAGCAGGCCGGTGCCGCCACCGCCGAGCATGTCCGCCGGATGAGCAGCGAGCTCACCCGCAACCTGGAACAGGACGGCCTGCTGGCCCACCAGCCGGAACGCCCCGCCGCTGCCCCGGCCCGGGGCTCCTTCGAGGGGCTTGCCGGCCAGGTGCGCAGCCGGGTGCTGGGGCAGGATGCCTTTGTGACGGCGGTGGTCAAGGCCTTCCGCCGTCCCTTCATCCTGGGCCCCGAGGATGCCCGGCATCCCCGGGGGCTGATGCTCCTCTGCGGGCCGGAGGGCACCGGCCGCCATTACACCATGGAATGTGTGGTGGAGGAGATGGCCGGACGGGGACTGCTGGCCAGCGACGCCATCCGGACGCTGGACCTGGCCCTCTATCTCGGCCCGGCCCAGGAAAAGCTCTTTCTGCAGGACCTCTACGCCGCCCTGGAATCCGACGCCGAGGTGCTGGCCTTTGACCACTACGAGGACTGCGCCCCGGCCTATCTGAACATGCTGGCCACCCTCTGCATCGAGGGCAGCCTGGCCCTCTCCAGCCGGTATGTGCTCCAGCGGGGCATCCTGGTGGATGTGGGCACCGCCCTGGCCCCCGGTGCCATCGGGGAGCTGCATGCCGACGGCAAATACTTTGTCTTTTTCTCGGAGCGGGATGAGACCGCCCTGGCCGACCGGTTTGGCGCCCGCTTTGTGGATGCCCTGGCGGGCAATGTCTGTAAAACCCAAGCCTTCTCCCCCGAAAGCCTGGCGGCCATTGCGGCCCGGGAACTCAACGCCCTGGCCCAGAAGGTCCGGGACAAATGCGGGCTGACCCTCTCCATGGGGGCGGCCCTGCGGGACCTGGTGGCGGCCCAGTACGGCAAGAGCGGCGGGATGGCCGCCCTCCAGCAGTACACCGACAACATCAGCCGCGCCCTGGCCGAGTACCTGCTGAATGCCGACACCATGCCCAAGCCCGGCACCCCGGCGGTGCTGCGGGTGGACCATGGCCGGCTCATGGCCTCTGTCGGCGGCGGGGTGGAATTTGACCTCTTTGCCCTGCTGCCCCAGCAGTACCGCGGGGACGTGGAGGCGGTGGAGGCCGAGTTGGATGCCATCATCGGCCTGACCGAGGTCAAGACCTTTGTGCGGGACATTGCCAGTAACGTCCAGGCCCAGCAGCGCCGCAAGGCCCAGGGGCTCAAGACCGCCTCGGTAAATCTGCACATGATCTTCACCGGCAACCCCGGTACCGGCAAGACCACCATTGCCCGAATCCTGGCCAAGTACCTCAAGGCAATCGGGGCGCTGACCGGCGGTCAGCTGGTGGAAGTGACCCGGGCCGACCTGGTGGGCCGGTATGTGGGCCACACCGCCCCGCTGACCAACCAGGTCATCGCCAGCGCCTTGGGCGGGGTACTCTTCATCGACGAGGCGTACAGCCTCTACCGGGGCGGGGAGGACAGCTTCGGCCTGGAGGCGGTGGACGCCCTGGTCAAGGGCATCGAGGACCACCGGGACGAGCTGGTGGTGATCCTGGCCGGCTATTCCCGGGAGATGGCCCAGTTCCTCACCGCCAACTCCGGCCTGGCCAGCCGGTTCCCCAACCAGATCCAGTTCCCCGACTACACCGCCCAGGAACTGTGGCAGATCACCCAGAGCCTGGCCAAGGCCAAGGGCTACCGGCTGGACGAGGGATGTGCCGCCCCGCTGCAGGAATATTTCGCCCGCAAACAGGCCGAGGACGCCGCCGCCAACGGCAACGGCCGGATGGCCCGCAACCTGCTGGAAAAGGCCATCCTCAACCAGTCCCGCCGGCTGGTGGCCGATCCCGCCGCCAGCCTGGAACTGCTGCTGCCCGGCGACTTTGATCTGGAGGACTGAAGGGGACACCCTGAAAAACGACAAAAGCGGAAGTGTGTTGTGCTTTCAACACACTTCCGCTTTTTTGTTGAAAATAATTTTGGGGACAAAGGTCTTACTTTTCCACCTGCAGCATCCGGGTGGCGTTGAGAACCGCCAGCACCATGACCCCCACGTCGGCAAACACCGCCCACCACATGTTGGCAATGCCCACCGCGCCCAGCAGCAGGAAGAGGATCTTGATGGTCAGGGCAAAGACGATGTTCTGGTAGACAATCCCCATGCACTTGCGGGCAATCCGCATGGCCAGGGTGATCTTGGCCGGGTCGTCGTCCATCAGCACCACGTCGGCGGCCTCGATAGCGGCATCGCTGCCCAGCGCCCCCATGGCAATGCCCACATCGGCCCGCATCAGCACCGGGGCATCGTTGATACCGTCCCCCACAAAGGCCAGGTTCTGGCCCTCTTTCTGGCTGTGGAGCAGCGCCTCCACCCGGGCTACCTTGTCGGCAGGCAGCAGCCCGGCGTGGACCTCGTCGATGCCCAGCTGGCCGGCCACCGCCTGGGCCACCCCGGCACTGTCGCCGGTGAGCATGACGGTGCGCACCCCCTGGGCCTGCAGCCCCCGGATGGCCGCCGGGGCGTGTTCCTTGATCTGGTCGCTGATGAGGATGGAGCCCGCAAACACCCCGTCCCGGGCCAGGTAGACCACCGTGCCCACCCCGTCGTCGGGGCGATAGTCGATCTTTTCCTCCTCCATCAGCCGGGCATTGCCGGCCAAAACCCGGCTGCCGTCCACCAGGGCATCCACCCCCCGGCCGGCAATCTCCTGCACGTCGGTTACCCGGTGGGGGTCCAGTTCGACGGTGCAGGCCTGCCGCAGGCTCTTGCTGATGGGATGGTTGGAGTAGCTCTCAGCCAGGGCGGCCAGTTCCAGCAGAGCCGTCTCCCCGCCGGGCTGCACCGACCGGACCCGGGTCACCGCAAAGTCGCCCCGGGTCAGGGTGCCGGTCTTGTCAAAGACCACCGTCCTGGTGTGGGCCAGGGCCTCCAGATAGTTGCCGCCCTTGACCAGGATGCCGCAGCGGGACGCCCCGCCAATTCCCCCAAAGAAGGAGAGGGGAATGCTGATGACCAGGGCACAGGGGCAGCTGATGACCAGGAAGGTCAGCGCCCGCATGACCCACAGGCTCCAGCCGCCGCCCAGCGCCAGCGGCGGCAGCACCGCCAGGGCCAGCGCCCCCAGACAGACCGCCGGGGTGTAGTAGCGGGCAAACTTGGTGATGAAGTTCTCGGCCTTGGCCTTTTTCAGGCTGGAATTTTCCACCAGGTCCAGGATCTTGGCCACGGTGGACTCGCCGTAGGGCTTGGTGACCCGGATGCGCAGCAGTCCGTCGGTGCTGATGCAGCCGCTGATCACGTCGGCCCCCGCCTCCACCCGGCGGGGCCGGCTCTCGCCGGTCAGCGCCGCGGTGTTCAGGGTGCCGGTGCCCTCCAGCACCTTCCCGTCCAGCGGAATCCGCTCCCCGGGGCGCACCACAATCACCGCGCCCACCGGCACTTCCTCGGGGTCCACCGTCTGGACGCTGCCGTCCTCCTGCTCCAGGTTGGCGCTGTCCGGCCGGATGTCCATCAGCGCCGCAATGCTGCGGCGGCTTTTGCCCACCGCGTAGCTCTGGAACAGTTCACCCACCTGGTAGAAGAGCATGACGGCACAGCCCTCGCCGTACTCGCCCAGCGCCATGGCACCCACCGTGGCAATGGCCATGAGAAAGTTCTCGTCAAAAACCTCCCCGTGCAACACCCCCAGCACCGCCTTGCGCAGCACGTCATAGCCGATCACAAGATAGGGGATCAGATACAGCGCCAGCTGCCCGAACCAGGGCAGCGGAAGTAATTTGGTGATCAAAGTCACCGCCACCGCCAACACCGCTGCGGCCAGTATCCGATACAGGGTCTTTCGCTGTTTCTTGGTCATGACACATTACTCCTTACAAATCCCGGCGGATTCACCGCACCGTCCGGGTCAGTCGGGTCACAGCTCGATCTCAAAATCCGGCTCAATTTTCTTGGCGGTTTTGGCGGCTTCCTTGACGATGGCATCAAACCGGGCGTCGTCGGCGTCCAGCAGCATCTTCTGGGTCATAAAGCTCACACTGGCGTTGTTCACACCGGGAATCTTCTTGACGGCCGCCTCGATTTTGGCGGCGCAGTTGGCACAATCCACTTCGATTTTGAATTTCTTTTGCATAACAATCCACTCCTTTTGATCGTTGGTGGGGAAGGTCATTCCTCCACATGTTCCATGCCCAGGGCGATCATGCTGCGCACATGGTCATCGTCCAGCGAATAGAAAACGGCTTTGCCTTCCCGGCGAAATTTGACCAGCTTGCTGGCCTTGAGTACCCGCAGCTGGTGACTGACCGAACTCTGGGACATGTGCAGCACCTGGGCGATGTCCCCCACGCAGAGCTCGCTCTCGAACAGGGCGTAAAGGATCTTGATGCGGGTGCTGTCCCCGAAAACCCGGAACAGTTCGGCCAGATCATACAGGATCTCATCGTCGGGCAGGTCATCCCGCAGCGTCTCGATGGCGTTGTTGCCGGAAAGATGTGCTTGCTCCGGCAAAGAGGCTTGGTCGGACATCGGATACCCTCCTTCATATGAATAATTGTTCATGTGATAATTGTATAATACCTCTGGCCGGCTCCCCTGTCAAGGGGGCAGCAACCCCAAAATTGAATTCTCCGGCGTGTTTTGCCGCGGATGGCGGCAAGGCCGGGAAAAACTGGAAGACTGACGGCCGGCCAGCCGGGAACAATAGACCCGGAGGTGTTTGTATGAGTTATCTGGATTGTTCCGAGCAGGACTGCTGCCACAACAAGGCAGGTTCCTGCTGCCTGGGCGGCATCAGCGTCCACCATGCGGGGGAGCGGGATGCGGTCTGCCGCAGCTACCGCAACAACGAGGCCTACGGCAATGTGGCAACCGACAATGCCCCGGCCAACCCCGAAACACAGATCCGCTGCGATGACACCGGCTGCTGTTACAACGACGGCAAGGCCTGCTGCGCCAACCATGTGTCGGTGGAGGAGCAGGGATGCGGTCCCCGCTGCGCCACCCGCACCCAGGAGCGGGGCTGAAACAAAAAAGAAGGGGCTGTTGCAAAACGAAAGTTGAGTAGCAGCCCCTTTTTCATGGCGATTTCTGTTGAAAACTCTATTCCGGAATGGTTTTTGTGGAGATTTCGTTAAAAACTCCGGCGCAATCTCGAAAAAAGGGTATAGCAAAGCTGGGCTTCACCGAAAGAAGAAGCCTGGTTTTTTGCATATTCAAGAATATCGAAAAAATCTATTCTTTTTTCAGTGGGAAAAGGTGGCTTTTCAACCGGTCGTGTTGCAGCTTGGACCAATATTTTTTCAGGTTG
>CALWNP010000042.1 GCA_944382835.1 uncultured Gemmiger sp. | reverse complement strand
CGCCGGAGTTTTTAACGAAATCTCCACGAAAAACCTTCCGGAATGGAGTTTTCAACAGAAATCGCCATGAAAAAGGGACTGCTGCTCAACCTTCGTTTTGCAACAGCCCCCTTTTGTATCTTGGATCAGATCAGGAAAGATCGGCGTCCAGTGCCCGGCGGGCATCGGCCACCGCCTGGGGATCGGTCTGCTGGATGTGCCATTCGTCCAGGCCCGGCAGCCCCATGGGCACCCCCTGCCGCCGGAAGTGCATCCCGCTCTCCCGCAGGGTCTTGCCGCTCATATGGAAGGCCCGGGCACCGGACAGAGCGGCCCGCAGCCGGGTGATCACCCCGGCGTTCACCCCGGCCCCGATGAGCACCTCCGGCCCGCCGCTGCGGTCCCGCTCGGCCAGCAGGGCGGCCAGGACCGCCTGCCCTTCCAGACAGCTGGCAGCGGCGCCACTGGTGAGCACGGTGTCCATGCCCAGGGCGGCGGCTGCCCGGTAGGTCTCCAGCGGGTCCCGGGAGACATCAATGGCCCGGTGCAGGGTCAGCCCGCTGGACCCGGCAGCCCGGACCAGCCGCCCGGTGGCTTCGGTGTCCAGGTCACCGTCGGCATCCAGGCAGCCGATGACAAAACCGTCGGCCCCGGCCTCCTTCAAGACGGCAATCTGGGCGCCGAGCAGCTCCACTTCCTCCGCAGTGTAGAGAAAATCTCCCGGCCGGGGACGCATCAGGCAGCGCACCGGGATGGCACTCTCGGCCCGAATCTGCCGCAGCAGGGCGGCGTAGGGGGTCAGCCCGCCCACCGCCAGGGCACTGCAGAGCTCCAGTCGATCGGCGCCGCCTTGGATGGCAGCCCGGGCCGAGGCCAGGCTGTCCACACAGACTTCCAACAATCCTTTCATAGGAAAAGCCCTCCGTTTTTCTGTTCTATCCTTTATTATAGCAGATTGCCCCGGATGCAGACAGCCCCCGTCACGATGGACGGGGGCTGTCTGCAGTTATATAAGGGGATTACAAAGGATCAGGCAGCACGGCTGCCGTGCACCACCCGCAGCGGCACCGGCCGGGGCTTGCGGGCCGGCCGGGCTGCCCGGGCAGCGGGGGCTTGCTGGGGCTGGGATGCCTGCCGGGGCAGCAGCAGCCCGCAGAGCAGGTTGAGCAGCAGGAGGCCGGCCAGACCAAGCAGCAGCCCGGTGACCAGCGACAGCGCCCCTTCGGCCACCGCCGAAAAGACCATCATGCCCAACAACAGCAGCACCCCAATCAGAAACTTGCACAGAACCTTGCGCAGAACAGACGACTTCATCACACCGGACCTCCTTACTGTGAAAAAACGATTTCCGCCGGACCGCAATCGGAGAAACCTGTAAATACAACTCTTGGTTGTTTGTTGATCCCAGTATAGTACAACTTCAAGTTGTTGTCAAGGGGGAAAATACAACTTACAACGGAAGAAGATTTTTCCAGCCCCTTTACAGAAACTACCAAAGGTTGTATAATGAAACCAAAGCTACCACCTGTCAACCGTGAGGAGTTGCACCAAAATGTTTGCAGAGCGCTTAAAGATGGCCCGCAAGGCCAAAAAGTACAGCCAGGCCGAAGTTTCCCGTCTGCTGGGGGTCACCCAGCAGGCGGTGGGCAAATGGGAGACCGGCCGTTCCACCCCCGATCCCCAGACGGTGGCCCGCCTGGCCGAAATCCTGGACACCACAGCCGATGTGCTGCTGGGCCTGCAGGCCGAAAATCCCGCAGGGGCGGTGGGGCGCAACGCCTTCAGCCGCTACACCCAATGCCTGATCCCGGTGGTGGGCACCGTCCGGGCCGGCTACGGGGCCGTGGCCTTTGAGGAGGACTATGGCAGCGAGTATGCCAGCGTCAAGGACCCCCAGAACTACTTCTATCTGGTGGTCAAGGGGGACAGCATGGAGCCCCGGATCTCGGACGGCGACCTGGCCCTGGTTCACCGCCAGTCCACCCTGGACAACGGGGACCTGGGGGTCATGGTCTACGGCACCGACGGGGAAGGCACCCTGAAACGCTATCTCCAGCGGGGCAACGCCGTGGTGTTGCAGCCCTTCAACCCGGCTTATGAGGAGCTGGTCATCAAGGGTGAGGACCTGGACCATCTGTACATTGCCGGCAAGGTCGTGGAGACCAAGGCCAAGTGGTAAGCCTTTCCTTGGGCCGATAACAACAGTATACCGGGCGGTTTGTCCCATAATTCGGACTTCGCTTCTGCGGGACCGCCGGAAGGACCGCCCGCCGCATCCATCCTCTTAGTATGGATATGCGACGGGCTGTATTTTTTGTACTCTTTTTTGGGACGAGCAGGGGAGGGAACCGCGATGGATCTGGCCGAAAAACTGGAAATCCTGGCCGACAGCGCCAAGTATGACGTGGCCTGCACCTCCAGCGGGGTGGACCGGGCCGGCCGCCGCGGCAGCCTGGGCAGCTGCTCTGCGGCGGGCATCTGCCACGCCTTCACCCCCGACGGGCGGTGTGTCTCGCTGCTCAAGGTGCTCTACTCCAACGCCTGCTGCTATGACTGCAGCTACTGCGTCAACCGGCGCAGCAACGAGGTCCGGCGGGCCACCTTCACCCCCCGGGAACTGGCCGAGCTGACCATCGGCTTTTACCGCCGCAACTACATCGAGGGGCTCTTCCTCTCCAGCGCGGTGCTGGGCAGCCCCGACAACACCACCGAGCGGATGATTGAGGCGCTGCGGATTCTGCGGCAGGAGTACCGCTTCAATGGCTACATCCACGCCAAGACCATCCCCGGCACCGATCCCCGGCTGGTGGAGCAGCTGGGGCTGCTGGCCGACCGGCTTTCGGTGAACATCGAGCTGCCC
The DNA here is from genome assembly GCA_944382835.1 of uncultured Gemmiger sp. Classification (GTDB taxonomy): domain Bacteria; phylum Bacillota; class Clostridia; order Oscillospirales; family Ruminococcaceae; genus Gemmiger. The sequence goes on along the minus strand of CALWNP010000042.1, from coordinate 15,837 downwards.
AGCGAGGCCAGCCTCCAGCTTCTGGCCCCGGACAAGGAGAAGGCGGCCATCCTGCGGCCCATGGGGCAGATTGCCGCCCAGAGTGCCCAGAGCCGGCGGGAACTGTCGGTCTACCGCCACGCCCCGGCCTTCGCCCCCGCCGGCCAGAGCACCCAGATGATTATTGGCGCCACCCCCGAAACCGACTTCCACATCATGCGCCTCACCGAAGGGCTGTACCAGAAATATTCCCTCAAGCGGGTTTTCTACTCGGCCTACCTGCCCATCGTGCAGGACCGTCGGCTGCCCGCCCTCACCACCCGGCCGCCGCTGCTGCGGGAACACCGGCTCTACCAGGCTGACTGGCTGCTGCGGTTCTACCACTTTTCGGCGGGGGAGCTGCTCAGCGAGGCCGAGCCCAACTTTGACCCCTACCTGGACCCCAAGTGCAGCTGGGCACTGCGCAACCCCGCTTTTTTCCCGGTGGAGGTGAACACCGCCCCCCGGGTGGCCCTGCTGCGGGTGCCGGGCATCGGACCCAAGAGCGCCGGACGGATCCTCAGCGCCCGGCGGCAGCAGCACCTGGGAATGGCGGAACTCAAGCGGATCGGGGTGGTTCTCAAGCGGGCCCAGTACTTCATCACCTGCAACGGCGCAGCACCCGCCCACGGCACCCGGCGGGAGATCGCCGGAGCACTGCTGGACCCCAAGGCCTTCGGGGTGGGGGTGCAGCAGCTCTCGCTGGATGATTTTGCGGCCAAACCCCTGCCAGAAGCGGCACCACTGGTGCATGAGCTGGCCGGGCAGGGGATGGAGGCTCGCCAGGCCGCCGAACTGGTGCGACAGGAGGCGCTCTCATGCCTTACCAAGCAGATGTGACCGATCTGGCCTACCGCTATGACGGCAGCTTTCCGGGCTTTCTCTGCTGCCTGTTTGAAAGTTTCGCCGCCCGGGAGCTGCCCGCCGCGGTGCTGGCCCCCGACCAGGGGCAGCTGAGCCTCTTCGGCAGCCGGAATATCCCCACCGATCCGGCCAAGGCGGCCCGGGTGGCCCGAGGATTGGAGCGGCTGGGGGGCACGGTGCAGGACCGGATTGCCACCGGCTTTCTCTCGGATGACCCCGACAAGGACCTGATCCTGCTGCGGTTCGCCCGGCTCTGCTTCGAGCGGGGGCCGGGGGCTGCCCGGATGCTGGGGGACCCCGATGTGGCCGCCGCCTTTGCCCTGGCCCGGGCGGTGGGCAATGAGGCCCATCTCTTCATCGAGTTCATCCGGTTCGAGGAGCGGGACGGGATGCTGGGCGCGGTGATCCACCCCAAAAACCGGGTGCTGCCGCTGCTGGTCCGGCATTTTTGCAGCCGCCTGCCCGATGAATCCTTCCTGATCTTTGACGCCACCCACGGCATGGCCCTGGTGCGCCGCCCTTCCGGGGTGGCATATCTGCGGATGGAGCGGTACCTGCCCGGCACCGACGAGGCGGAGCAGGACTGGCAGCGGCTGTGGAAGCGGTTTTACGATGCCCTGACCATCCAGGAGCGCCGCAACCCGGTCTGCCAGCGGACCCATCAGCCCAAGCGCTTCTGGCAGGACATGTGCGAGATGCGGCCGGTCCCGGTGCCCGCCGAGGAAACACCCGGCAAAATGGGGTGTTGACCTTTTGCCAGATGTGCTATAATAGGCATACAGACAGCGGCGTCAAGGCCGCGTTTCTATGGAGGGACGAAATATGAAGGATTCTCGTTGGGCGTCCATCGACGCCTTTGCCGAGCAGAACCGTGACAACGTGCTGCGGGATATCTCCCGTCTGGTGGCGGTGCCCAGTGTGGAGGGCACCCCGGAACCCGGCGCCCCCTTTGGTGCCGGCCCCCGCGCCGCCCTGGACAAGGCGGTGGAGATCGCCGGGGAGCTGGGCCTGGATGCGTTCAACGCCGAGGGCTACATCGGCTGGGCCCAGACTGGCCCCATCGCCGACGGGCAGAAGTTCCTGGCCACCATCACCCACACCGACGTGGTGCCGGTGGGCAACGGCTGGGATGCCGATCCCTACACCGTCCGGGTGCGGGATGGCTGGCTGCTGGGCCGCGGCGTGGCTGATGACAAGGGCCCGACCATCCTCTGCCTCTATGCCCTGAAATACCTCAAGGACAGCGGCATCTCGCTGCGCTATCCCGTCCGTGCCCTGCTGGGCGCCAACGAGGAGACCAACATGGGGGATATGGTCTACTATGAAAAGCACTATCCCATGCCGGTCTTCTGCTTCACCCCCGACGCCGAGTTCCCGGTCTGCAACGGGGAAAAGGGCGGCTTCAGCGGTGAGATTGTCTCCCCCCGCCTGGACGGCGTGGTTGTGGACTTTGAGGGCGGCGTGGCCCGCAATGCGGTGCCCGACCGCGCCACCTGCACCCTGCGGGTGCCGGCTTCCGCCATTCATCCCTGCGCCGGCGTGACGGTGGAGGAGAAGGACGGCCTGACCGTCCTGCATGCCCAGGGCAAGAGCGGCCACGCCGCCACCCCCCAGGGCACCGTCAACGCCATTGGTCTGCTGGTCAACTGCCTGCTGGACAGCAAGGTCTGCACCCCGCAGGAGACCGCCTATCTCCAGGTGCTGCACACCCTCCACGCCGACACCGCCGGCAAGGCCCTGGGCATCGCGGCGGACGACGGCCTGTTTGACCCCCTGACCATCATCGGCGGCACCATCCATATGGAGGACGGGGTGATCCGCCAGAGCTATGACTGCCGCTATCCCACCAACACCGACGGCGACAAGCTCACCGCCGCCATGAAGGCGGCCTGCGGCGACGCCGCCACCCTGGACAAGGTCCATGCCAAGCCCCCCTTCTACATCGAGGCGGACAGCCCGGCCATCCAGACCCTGATCAACACCTACAACGATGTCACCGGTGAGAACAAGACCCCCTTCACCATGGGCGGCGGCACCTATGCCCGCCACTTCCCCAAGGCGGTCAGCTTCGGTCCCGAGCATCTGGATCTGCCGCTGCCCGACTTCGCCGGCCCGATGCACGGTGCCAACGAGGGTGCCAACTTTGAAAAACTGATCGAAGCGCTGAAGATTTACATCCTCGCGCTGCTGCGTCTGCAGGAGATCGATCTGTAACACCCCGGCCCCGATGCCATAAGAGCAAGAAATGCAAGATTCTGTCTGCTGACCTTGGATTTGTTGATCTGTCAGGTTTGCAGCAACAAAAAACAGGCGCCTCTGCCAAAGACGGCAGGGACGCCTGTTCGGTTTTCGGACAAAAAGGAACGGCACTGAGGGAGCAGCCGGAAGAAATTCCTCAGCAAAGATCAGCAAGGTTCCCCATCTGAATCACGGTAGAGCGAGATATATTTCTCATCATCCTCCTGACGCAGCAGCGAGGCGACCGCGGCGCAGACACCAGCCAGAAGAATCACGACGGCCAAAAGTTTCAAAAAGGTTTTCATGCGGCGGACCTCCTTGGGGGGCAGAGGAGTTGCTGCCCCTGTACTGTTTTGATCAGTATAGCACATCAGCGCAAAAAGTGCAAACAAAACGGGTGGAATTTTGGGCCGAAACAGCGGGGCCCGGACAGACGGATATTGACTTGACGGGCAAAAATGTTAAAATATATTTTGTATATCTCCGAAATTTCGACCCGTGGCGAAGATGAAAAAAGATCGCAATGTCGTCGAAAGAAGGAAAAGATTGGGGGCAACACGATCCATGTTTAAAACCCTGAAGCGCTCGGCCAAGGGCGCGCGTGTGCCGCATGAGAAGGACACGGCAGGCATGGCCACCGTCAAGATGGCGGTGCCGGCCCACGTGGTCATTCCCATGCAGATGCACATTGGCGCTCCGGCGGAGCCCGTCGTCAAAAAGGGCGACCAGGTCTTTGTTGGCACCATGATTGGCAAGGCCGGAGGCTTTGTCAGCGCCAACATCCATTCCAGCGTATCGGGCAAGGTGGTTGACGTGGCACCGATGCGGATGGTCAACGGTCCGGTGGTGACTGCGGTGGCCATCGAATCCGACGGCCAGCAGACCGTCGACCCGGCCTGTGTGCCGCCGCAGGTCACCGACAAGGAGAGCCTGCTGGCTGCCATCCAGGCCTGCGGCCTGGTGGGCGTGGGCGGCGCCGGCTTCCCCACCCATGTGAAGCTGGCGGCCAACACCATCGACACCCTGCTGATCAATGCGGCGGAGTGCGAACCCTACCTGACCACCGACGCCCGGGAAATGCTGGAGTGCAGTGACACCATCCTCTCCGGCATTGCGGCGGTGATGAAGTACTGCAACATTCCCCACTGCATCATCGGCATCGAGCGCAACAAGCCCGAGTGCATCGACCTGCTCTGCTCGCTGGTGCGGGATATGCCGGGGGTCTCGGTCAAGCCGCTGCCCATGCGGTATCCCCAGGGCGCCGAGAAAACCCTGGTGGAGACCTGCACCGGCCGGGAGGTGCCCCAGGTGGGGCCCGGCGGCAAGGCCGGCCTGCCCGCCGACTGCGGCTGCATCATTATGAATGTGACCTCGGTTTCCACCCTGGGCAAGTATCTGAAAACCGGCATTCCGCTGGTCAGCAAGCGGCTGACGGTGGACGGCGACGCCATCGCCAAGCCCCAGAACATCGAGGTCCCCATCGGCACCCTCTACCGGGATGTGATCGAGGCCTGCGGCGGCATCAAGCCGGATGTGGAACTGGGCAAGGTGATCTTTGGCGGCCCCATGATGGGTGGCGCTTCCCCCAGCCCGGATTTCCCGGTGCTGAAACAGAACAACGGTCTGCTGCTCTTCAGCCGCAAGGCGGCCACCCTGCCCGCCCCGCAGCCCTGCATCCGCTGCGGCCGCTGCATCACCGCCTGCCCCATGGGGCTGGAACCGGTGGTCACGGTGGAAGCCTTCAACAATAAGGATATGGACGAGCTGAAAAAGCGCTGTGTCGATCTCTGCGTTGCCTGCGGCAGCTGTACCTATGTCTGCCCGGCCAAGCGCCCGGTCTCCCAGAGCATGGGCCTGGCCAAGGCGTGGTATCTGCAGCAGCTGCGCGCCAAGGGAGGAAAGTGAGCAAATGGAAGAACATATCATCGTCACAGCCTCGCCCCACATCCGGGACAACAGCACCACCCGCGGCCTGATGGGCAACGTGCTGGTGGCTCTGATCCCCTGTGTGGTGGCGTCGGCCCTGATTTTTGGCATTCGCGCCCTGGTGGTGGTGGCCGTGACCACCGCTGCCTGCGTCTGCTTTGAGTATCTGTACACCCTGCTTCTGAAAAAGCCCAACCCGGTGGGGGACCTTTCCGCCTGCGTCACCGGCGTGATCCTGGCTCTGAACATGCCGGTGGGCATGCCGCTGTGGATCTGCATTGTGGGCGCCTTTGTGGCCATCGTCATCACCAAGCAGCTGTTTGGCGGCATCGGCTTCAACTTTGCCAACCCTGCCCTGGTGGGCCGGATTGTGCTCTTCCTGGGCTTCACCTCCCGGATGACCGCCTACGTCTACCCCGATATGGCGGTGGACGCCCTGGCCTCGGCCACCCCGCTGGCCTCCAGCGTGGACAAGAGTGCCGTCAGCCTGCTGGACATCTTTTTGGGTGTCCACGGCGGCATGCTGGGTGAAACCTGCACCCTGGCCATCCTCATCGGTCTGGCCTATCTGCTCTTCACCGGCACCATCGAGCTGACCATCCCCCTGAGCGTGGTGGGCTCCACCTTTGTCTTCACCCTGCTGGCCACCGGTGACCTCAAGGTGACGCTGGTGGAGATCATGTCGGGCGGTCTGCTCTTCGGCGCCGTCTTCATGGCCACCGACTATGTCACCAGCCCCTTCACCACCAAGGGCAAACTGTTCTACGGCATCTTCATCGGACTCATCACCTTTGCCATCCGCCATTTCGGCAGCATGAACGAGGGCATGAGCTACGCCATCCTGCTGGGCAACCTCATGACCCCCTGGTTCAACGCCTGGGGCCACCAGACCCCGCTGGGCTTTGTGAAGGCCAAAAAGCAGAAGAAAGAGCAAGTGAAAGGGGGTGCCGCCTGATGGAACCCAACAAGACAAATGCCGAACAGGAGAGCGTGTTCAAGTCGATGATCTTCCCGGTCATCGTGCTGGTGGCCATCTGTGTGGTCTGCAGCGCGCTGCTGGCGGTGCTCAACAGCCAGACCGCCCCCATCATCGAGGCCAACACCCGGGCCGAAACCATGCAGGCCTATCTGTCGGTTCTGCCCCAGGGCACCGATGAGGCCTCGCTGACCGAGATTGAGGGACTGACCACCCCCGGCGTCGAGGGTGCGGTCCAGACCGCCGACGGCGCAGTGGCCATCAAGTCCTCCTATGCCGGTTACAGCGGCAAGGCCGTGACCGTCTATGTGGCCTTCGACACCGCCGGCTCCATCACCAACGCGGTGGTGGATGCCTCCACCCAGACCGCCGGCATCGGTTCCAAGACCGGTGAGGAGAGCTTCTACGGCGGCTTTGTGGGCTGGAATGCTGAGAAGTGGGTCTCCGACGGCGACCCGGTGGACGCCATTGCCGGCGCCACCATCTCCTCCAAGGCGGCGTTCAATGCCATCAATGCGGCCATTGACTGCTTCAGCAACGAAATCAAGGGGGTGGCGTAACATGGCCGAAAAACAGAGCAAGTGGAAGATTTTTACCGCCGGCATCATCCGGGAAAACCCGGTGCTGCGGCTGGTCCTGGGCTGCTGCTCGGCGCTGGCCGTGACCACCACGGTGTCCGGCGCCCTGGGCATGGGCCTGTCCATGACCTTCGTGCTGGTCTGCTCCAACATTGTCATCTCGGCGCTGCGCAAGGTGATCCCCGGCAAGGTGCATCTGCCCTGCTACATCGTCATCATCGCCACCTTCGTCACGGTGGTGGAGATGATCCTGCACGCCTACCTGCCGGATCTGTACAAGTCCCTGGGTGTGTTCCTGGCGCTGATCGTCGTCAACTGCATCATCCTCGGCCGTGCCGAGATGTTTGCCTGCAAGAACACCGTCATTGATTCCACCCTGGACGGCCTGGGCATGGGCGTGGGCTACATCCTGACCATGGTGCTGATGTCCTCCATCCGTGAGATCATCGGCAACGGCAGCTGGATGGGCATTCAGCTGATCCCCGACTCCATCGACCGGATGAACGTCATGAACCAGGCCCCCGGCGGCTTCTTCGTCTTCGGCTGCCTCATGGCCCTCTGTGTCTGGATCGAGAAAAAGACCAACCATCCCATCGAGCGCAAGACCTGCGGCGATGTGATGCTGGAGGAAATCGAACAATCCAAACAGGATGAAACCGCGGAAGGAGGTGCCCAGGCATGAGTGCACAGCTTGCAACCTTTGCCACCATCTTCTTCAGCATGATCCTGGTCAACAACTATGTGCTGGTCCAGTTCCTGGGCATCTGCCCCTTCCTGGGCGTTTCCAAAAAGCTGGACTCCTCGGTGGGCATGGGCATGGCGGTTATCGTGGTCATGGTCATCGCCACCGCCGTCACCTTCCCGCTGCAGATCTTCCTGCTGGATGCCAATAACCTGGGCTACATGCAGACCATCATCTTCATCCTGGTCATTGCGGTGCTGGTCCAGCTCATCGAGATCACCCTCAAGCGGTACATTCCGGCTTTGTATTCCTCCCTGGGTGTCTACCTGCCCCTGATCACCACCAACTGCTGTGTGCTGGGTGTGACCATTCTGGCGGTGCAGGACTACTCCGGTCTGGTGGAATCCTCCGGCTTCGGCCTGGCCTATGCCGAGGCTTTGGTCTGTGCTGCCGGCGCCGGCGTGGGCTTCCTGGTGGCCATGCTGCTCTTCTGCGGCGTGCGCCAGCGGGTGGAAAACGCCAACCCGCCCGAGAGCTTCAAGGGCCTGCCCATCACCCTGGTCTCGGCCGCCATCACCTCGCTGAGCTTCATGGGCTTCGGCGGTCTGGTCGAGAACATCATCAGCGCCATCATGTAAGGGGAGGGAAGAATCATGAATCCGATTGTCTTTGCCATCCTGGTCCTGGCGGCGCTGGGCTTGGCGGGCAGCATCATCCTGGTGCTGGCCTCCAAGTTCATGGCGGTCTATGAAGACCCCCGCATTGCCCAGATCACCGACTGTCTGGCCGGTGCCAACTGCGGCGGCTGCGGCTACGCCGGCTGTGCCGACTACGCCAAGGCCATCGTGCTGGACGGCGCACCCACCTACAAGTGCGCCCCCGGCGGCGACAAGACCAACGACGCCATCAACCGCATCATGGGCGCCGAGGAGACCGACCGCCCCAGCATGCGGGCCACCGTCCTCTGTGCCGGCGGTGAAAACTGCCAGAAAAAGTTCGAGTACCAGGGCATCCAGACCTGTGCTGCGGCGGCCGCTGTGGCCGGCGGTCCCAGCGCCTGTGCCTTCGGCTGCCTGGGCTTCGGGGACTGCACCCGCGCCTGCAAATTTGATGCCATCCACATCGTCAAGGGTGTGGCGGTGGTGGACCGCGCCAAGTGCACCGGCTGCACCGCCTGCGCCTCGGCCTGCCCCCGCAAGATCATCGCCATGAAGCCCATCGCACCCCAGCCGGCGGTCAAGTGCTCCAACCACGACCGCGGCGCGGCTGTCAACAAGATCTGCAAGGTGGGCTGCATCGGCTGCGGCATCTGCGTCAAGAACTGCCCCAACCAGGCCATCTTCCTCAAGGACAACCTGGCGGTCATCGACTACACCAAGTGCATCGGCTGCGGCATCTGCGAGAGCAAGTGCCCCAAGAAGGCCATCCAGTGGGTGGAGGGCAAACCCGGCCCCATCAGCGGCCCGGTTCCCGCCCCCGAAGTGCGCTGAGTCCCAATATTTCACCTGCCCCTGCCGGCTTCCCCGGCGGGGGCTTTTTGTTTGGAAAAATCTCAGATTTTTTTGAAATATTCCTTGACAAACCCGGCCAAGGCTTGTATAATATAACCCGTTAGCCATGGAGGATTAGCTCAGCTGGTTAGAGCACCTGCATCACACGCAGGGGGTCTGGGGTTCGAGTCCCTAATTCTCCACCAAGCATTCGCCCCGGTCGTTGACCGGGGCGTTTTTCTTTGCTTTGAAAGAAAGGTGCATCTGCCATGGATTTTCCGGGGCAGATATGGTATGGTAAAGACAGTGCGGTGCAGAGGGGACAGGGCCATTGTGCCCGCTTACCCGGCCGGGAAAGGATGATGGGTATGAACAAGCCAAAAGTATACGGACACCGGGGGGCCAGCGCCTACGCGCCGGAAAACACCCTGCCGGCCTTCCGGCTGGCCGAGGAACAGGGCGCTGACGGGATTGAGCTGGATGTGCATCTGTCCAAAGATGGGCAGCTGGTGGTGATCCACGATGAAACGCTGGACCGCACCACCAACGGCACCGGCCTGGTGCAGGACCACACCCTGGCTGAGCTGAAGGCTCTTTCTGCCAGCAATGGGATGCCCGGCTATGCCGATGTGCGGATTCCCACCCTGCGGGAGGTGCTGGAGCTGGTCCGGCCCGGCGGCATGCTGGTGAATATCGAGCTCAAGACCGGCATCCTGTGGTATGAGGGAATCGAGAAAAAGACGATGGAGCTGGTGGCCGAGCTGGGGATGGAGGATCGGGTGATCTACTCCTCCTTCAACCATTACAGCATTGCCGAGGTGCGGCGGCTGGACCCCCAGGCCCAGACCGCCTATCTCTTTGGGGACATCCCCTGTGACATCGAACAGTACGCCGCTGCCCGTGGGGTGAATGGGCTGCATCCGGGGCTCTACTGCGTCAGGATGGGCAACCTGCTCCAGACCTACCGGGACAGCGGCCTGGCGGTGCGGGTGTGGACCGTCAACGAGGAAGAGGACCTGCGTTGGCTGCTGCAAGCGGGGGTAGATGTGATCACCAACGATCCCAAGCTGGCCCTGGCGGTGCGCAGCCGCCTGGATGGCTGAGATTGCTCCCGCGTGAACGTCGGCGGAACCCCTTTGCCGGCAGAAAGGAACAAACCCCATGAAACGTATTCTGTTGACCGGTGCCGGCGGCCTGGTGGGCTCCCGGGTGCTGACCCAGCTGTCGGATCGGCTGGAACTGATCCCGGCGCCCCGGGGGCTGATGGCCCGCTGTGATGCCGGAGAAATCCGCCGCCTGGTGGCCGAAACCCATCCCGATGTGATCCTGCACACGGCGGCCATTTCGGATACCGGCTACTGTGAGGCCCATCCCGAGGAATCCCGGCGGGCCAATGTGGAGCTGCCCCTCTGGCTGGCCCGGGCCGCAGCAGAGCAGGGATGCGGACTGGTGGCCTTCAGCTCTGACCAGGTTTATGCCGGGGTGACGCGGCCCGGTCCGCTGCCTGAAGATCTGCCCCTGACCCCCGCCAACGTCTACGGCCGCCACAAGCTGGAGATGGAGCAGCGGGTGGGGGAGGTGCTGCCCGGGGCCGTTCTGCTGCGCGCCACCTGGCTCTATGACCTGCCCAGCTACGGCCTGCCCATCCGGGGCAACCTGCCGCTGAACCTGCTCCAGGCCGCTCTCCGCGGCGCTTCACTGACCTTCTCGCCCCGGGAGTTCCGGGGTGTGACCTATCTGCGCCAGGCGGTGGAAAACTTGCTGCCGGTGCTGGACCTGCCCGGCGGAGTCTACAACTTCGGCAGCGAAAACCCGTTGGACATGCTGCAGACCGCCCAGTGGTTCTGCGATGCCCTGGACATTGCCTCCACCCTGGTGGCGGGGGACCGTGTCCGCAATCTGGCCATGGACACATCCAAGGCCCGGCAGGGCGGGGTGGTGTTTGACGCCACGGCGGACGGCATCAGCCGCTGCCTGCGGGACTACGGGCTGAAATAAGTACAAACAGACATGCAAAAAGGCTCCCTCGTCTGAGGGAGCCTTTGCTGTTGTGGGGATCAGGAATCCGAGGAATCCAGCTTGAGGACGGCGGTGAAGGCCTCGCTGGGGAGGGTGACGCTGCCCAGCTGGCGCATCTTCTTTTTACCCGCCTTCTGCTTTTCCAGCAGCTTCTTTTTGCGGGTGATGTCGCCGCCGTAGCACTTGGCCAGCACATCCTTGCGCATGGCCTTGACGGTTTCCCGGGCGATGATCTTGCCGCCCACCGCTGCCTGGATGGGGATCTCAAAGAGGGCGCGGGGGATGTTCTCCTTCAGCCGCTCGCAGATCTTGCGGCCCTTGGCGTAGGCGTTGTCGGCAAAGACGATCATGGAGAGCGCGTCCACCAGCTCGCCGTTGAGCAGGAAGTCCAGCTTGACCAGGTTGGAGGTGTGCCAGCCTTCCAGCTCGTAGTCATAGCTGGCATAGCCCCGGCTGCGGCTCTTGATGGCGTCAAAGAAGTCGTAGACGATCTCGCCCAGCGGCAGCTGGTAGTGCAGGTCCACACGGGTTTCATCCATGTATTTCATGTCCACCATCACACCGCGCTTCTGCTGGCACAGGTCCATCAGCGGGCCAACGTAATCGTTGGGGGTGTAGATGTGGGCGTTGACGAAGGGCTCCTCCTGCTTGACGATCCGGGTGGGATCAGGGTAGGCCGAGGGGTTGTCGATGATCTCCACCGTGCCGTCGGTGAGGGTCAGCCGGTACTGGACGCCGGGGGTGGTGGTGACCAGATCCAGGTCAAACTCCCGCTCCAGCCGTTCCGAGATGATCTCCATGTGCAGCAGCCCCAAAAAGCCGCAGCGGAAGCCGAAGCCCAGGGCCGCCGAGGTCTCAGGCTCAAAGGAGAGGGAGGCGTCGTTGAGCTGCAGCTTTTCCAGCGCGTCCTTCAGATCGGGGTAGTCGGCGCCGTCGGCGGGGTAGATGCCGCAGAAGACCATGGGGGTCACCTTGCGGTAGCCGGGCAGGGGGGTGTCGGTGGGGCGGTCAGCCAGGGTGACGGTGTCGCCCACCCGGGTGTCCCGCACCGTCTTGATGGAGGCGGTCAGATACCCCACCTCGCCGGCCTCCAGCTTGTCGCAGGGGGTCAGGGAGGTGGCCCCCATGTGGCCCACCTCCACCAGCTGGAACTGGGCGCCGGTGCTCATCAGCCGGATGGTGTCCCCGGCCTTGACGGTGCCCTCAAAGACACGGACATAGACGATGACGCCTTTGTAACTGTCGTAGATGCTGTCAAAGATCAGGGCCTTCAGCGGGGCGTCGGGGTCGCCCTGGGGGGCGGGAATGTCCTGGACCACCCGCTCCAGCACCGCCCGGATGTTGGTGCCCATCTTGGCCGAAACCCGGGGGGCGTCCATGCAGGGCAGCCCGATCACATCCTCAACCTCCTTGGCGGCGGCGTCGGGGTCGGCGCTGGGCAGGTCGATCTTGTTCAGAATGGGCACAACCTCCAGGTTGTGGTCGATGGCCATGTAGCAGTTGGCCAAGGTCTGGGCCTCCACCCCCTGGCTGGCGTCCACAACCAGCACTGCGCCCTCGCAGGCCGCCAGACTGCGGCTGACCTCGTAGGAAAAGTCCACGTGACCGGGGGTGTCGATGAGGTTGAGCTCATAGGTCTTGCCGTCGTCGGCGTGGTAGTGCATGGTCACGGCCCGGGCCTTGATGGTGATGCCCCGCTCCCGTTCCAGCTCCATGTCGTCCAGGATCTGGTCCTCCATGGTGCGCTTGTCCACGCTGTCGGTCAGCTCCAGAATCCGGTCGGACAGGGTGCTTTTGCCGTGGTCGATGTGGGCAATGATGCAGAAATTGCGGATGTTGTCACGAGCCATTAGTTCTCCTCCAAATTGTTCCAGATGCGCACAGGCGCCCCCTTTTGCAGATAGACCCGGGGCACCCGGCGGGCAATGCCGCAGGTGATTTCATAGGAAATGGTGCCGGTCTTGCGGGCGATGCTCTCGGCGGTGTCGGCGGCGCCAGGGCCGAAGACGGTGACCTCGTCCCCCATCTTGACGCCGGGAATCTGGGTGACATCGATGAGGGCCTGGTCCATGCAGACCCGCCCCAGCACCGGGGCCGGCTGCCCGTGGACCGTCATGACCCCCTTGCCGCCCGAGAGCAGCCGGGGATAGCCGTCGGCGTAGCCCACGCTGACGGTGGCCACCCGCATGGGGGCCTGGGCACAGAAGGTGCGGCCGTAGCTGACGCTCTGGCCAGGGGCCAGGGCCTTGACCTGGGTGACCACCGACTTCAGGGTCATCACCGGATGCAGCCCCTCCAGATGGACCTCGTCGCTGGGGTCCAGACCGTAGAGGATGATCCCGGCCCGGGTCATGTCGCAGCGCCAGTCGGGGCAGCGAATCTGGGCCGCACTGTTGGCACAGTGGACGGTGCCGGTGTCAAAGCCGTCGGCCTGCAGCCGTTTTACCGTCCGCAGAAAGAGGTCGTGTTGGGTCCGGGTGTAGGCGTCGTCGTCAGGGCTGACACTGTCCGCCACCGCAAAATGCTGGAAGATGCCGGTGATCCTCAGCCCGGGCAGGGCATAGCAGCCCTCCAGCCCGGCAATGGCCTCCTCGAAGGAAGCATCGTCGCCGCAGACCGAAAACCCGATCCGCCCCATGCCAGTGTCTACCTTTAAATGGCAGGGCACCTCCACCCCGGCGGCGACGGCCGCCTGGCTGAGGGCGCGGGCGTACTCGGAGGAGAACACCGCCTGGGTGATCCGGCCCCCCGCCAGCCGGGCGGCAAAGTCGGGGGCGGTGTAGCCCAGGATCAGCACCGGGGCGTTGATGCCGTGCAGCCGCAGGTGATGGGCCTCGGCCAGGCAGCTGACCGCAAAGGCGGCGGCGCCGGCCTGTTCCAGCGTCTGGGCCACCGCAATGTCTCCGTGGCCGTAGGCGTCGGCCTTGATCACCGCGCCCACCGGGCCGCCCACCCGCTGTTGTACCAGCTCAAAATTATGCAGCAATGCGTCGAGGTTTACCTCGGCCCAACAATGTTTCTCAAACTCCATCTTGCAAACCAACCTCCGGTCTCTGACAATGGATCACGGTTCTCTTCCGAACCAGTTTATGCCGGATCCTGGGCGGTCTTGTGCCGCCCCTGGTGCTTCGGGCCCCAGCCGTCAATGCCGCTCTCCTGCAGGGCATGCAGCGTCTTCTGGCGGAAGGCGGGGTCCCGGCGGACCATCCCGTTGACAAACTGCTTGGTGTCCTCCCGCACCGTCACCCCGTCGGCGGGGCAGCGGCTCTTGATGATGGGGAAGCCGCAGCGGCGCACCGCACTCTGGACCTCCTGTTCGGTGGCCAGCAGCAGGGGACGGATCACCGTCAGATTGCGGCGGGAGAGGTAGGTGACCGGGGAAAAGCAGCCGATCCGCCCTTCCCGCCACAGATTCATATAAAAGGTTTCAATGGCGTCGTCCAGATGATGCCCCAGGGCCACCTTGTTGCAGCCCAGGGATTGGGCGGCGGTGTGCAGCGCACCGCGGCGCAGCTTGGCGCAGAGGGCACAGGGGTTGGACTCCTTGCGGTAGTCAAAGACCACCGGGCCGATGTCGGTGCGGCGCACCTCGTAGGGAATATCCTCGGCGGCAAAGAGCTCCGCCAGCGGGGTGTAGTCGGTTTCCTCCCCGCCGAAACAGGGGTCCAGGGTGACGGCAAATACCTCGTAGGGGAACCCCAGATACCGCCGCAGCCGGCCCAGCGTCACCGTCAGGGCCACGCTGTCCTTGCCCCCCGAAACCCCCACGCAGACCCGGTCTCCGGGGGCGAGCATCTCATAATCCTGGACCGCCTTGCGCACAAGGCCTTCCAGACGCTGCAGTTGATTCATTCACACACCTCTCCTTATACATGGGGTATTATAGCATACCCCATGGCGCCGCGCCACTGCCGCGGGAAAAAATCCACAAGAAAATCAAAAATCGAAACCTTGAAAACGAGAGATAACAAGAGAAAACAAGAGAAAAACTGAGCATGAACAGAATAACACGAAAAAACAGCCCAAAAGCTATTGACGAACCACCGCCGATTTGCTATAATCACACTTGCGCAAAACGACACCGCCGGCGTGCGGCGTTCCAGATACAACCCAAAGGTATGGGATGCGTTCAAACCAATTATGGAGGTTCAGTAACTATGAGCACTACTCTCGCCAAGCCCGCTGAGATGGCTGACCGCAAGTGGTATGTGATCGACGCTGCCGGCAAACCGCTCGGCCGTGTCGCCGCCCAGGCCGCCGTCATTCTGCGCGGCAAGAACAAGCCGACTTTCACCCCCAATGTGGATTGCGGCGATCATGTCATCATCATCAACTGCGATGAGGCCGTTCTGACCGGCAAGAAGCTGGAGAAGAAGTATCATCGCACCCACTCTGCCTACATCGGCGGCCTGAAGGAGACTCAGTACAAGACCCTGATGGCGGAGAACAGTGACAAGGCCATGACCTATGCGGTCAAGGGCATGATCCCCTCCAACACCCTGGGCGCCAAGGCCCTGACCCGTCTGCACTGCTACAAGACCGCTGAGCATGCTCATGCGGCCCAGAAGCCCGTGACAGTGGAATTTTGAGTAGGAGGCAATAGAATATGTACGAGACGAAACCTTATTTCTACGGCACCGGTCGTCGTAAGCATTCCGTTGCCCGTGTCCGCGTTTACCAGGGCAGCGGCAAGATCACCATCAACGGCCGCGACATCGACAACTACTTCGGCCTGGAGACCCTGAAGCTCCTGGTCAACAGCCCGCTGGTCCTCACCGAAAACGAGGGCAAGTTTGACGTTGTGGTCAACGTCGTGGGCGGCGGCTGCTCCGGCCAGGCCGGCGCCATCCGCCATGGTCTGTCCCGCGCCCTGCTGCAGTACAACCCCGAGCTGCGCTCCGTCCTGAAGAAGGCTGGCTTCCTGACCCGCGATCCTCGTATGAAGGAACGTAAGAAGTACGGTCTCAAGGCAGCCCGTCGCGCTCCGCAGTTCAGCAAGCGCTAAACTTTATCAAAAGTGGTCAAAAACCCCGGAACTACGCGGTT
>CALWNP010000041.1 GCA_944382835.1 uncultured Gemmiger sp. | reverse complement strand
GCACAGCCGGATGCAGTGGGTGTCGGTGACGATGGCCGGCTTGCCGAACACATCCCCCATAATCAGGTTGGCGCTCTTGCGCCCCACACCGGGCAGCCGCAGCAGGTCGTCGAAGTCGTCGGGCACCCGGCCGCCGAACTCGTCCCGAAGCATCCGCATGCAGGCAGAGATGTCCCGGGCCTTGCTGTGGCCCAGCCCGCAGGGCTTGACGATGGCCTCAATCTCCTCGGGGGTGGCATCGGCCAGGGCCTGGACGCTGGGATACTTGGCAAACAGCTCCTGCACTACCACATTCACCCGGGCGTCGGTGCACTGGGCAGCCAGCCGCACCTCCACCAGCAGCTGCCAGGCGTGGTCATAATCCAGGGTACATTCCGCCAGGGGATACTCCTGTTTCAGCCGCTCGATGCACTGGGCGGCCAGTTCTTTTTTGGTCATGGACAAACATCCTCTTTTCCGATGGTTTGGCTTGATTCTACCATGGACTTCCGATATAATGCAAGAGGGCGGGGCGCCGCAGGACGGGCCCGCCCCACACTGCTGCAACAAAGGGGGAAGGGGAATGGAACCACTGGCACAGCGGCTGCGGCCGCGTACCCTGGCCGAAGTCTGTGGTCAGCGGCATCTTTTGGGGGAAAACCAAGTCTTCCGCCGCACCATCGAGAGCGGGCGGATCCCCAATATGATCTTCTACGGTCCCTCGGGGGTGGGCAAGACCACAGTGGCCAGCATTATTGCGGCCAACAGCGGGATGAGGCTGTACAAGCTCAACGGCACCACCGCCTCCACCGCCGACATCAAGACGGTGCTGGGGGATGTGGGCACTCTGGCCGGGGCAGGGGGTATCCTGCTCTATCTGGACGAGATCCAGTACTTCAACAAACGCCAGCAGCAAAGCCTGCTGGAATGTATCGAGGAGGGCACCGTCACCCTCATCGCCTCCACCACCGAGAACCCCTACTTTTATATCTACAACGCCCTGCTCTCCCGCTGCACCGTCTTCGAGTTCAAGTCGCTGACCCCCGCCGATATTGCCCAGGGCATCCGGACGGCGGTGCGCCGGCTGTCCCAGGAGGGAGAAGGGGAGATCTCCATCCCCGACGACGCCCTGGACTACCTGGCCCAGAGCGCCGGGGGAGATATGCGCAAGGCGCTGGGCAACCTGGAATTTGCGGTCACCGCCGCTCCGGTGCAAAACGGGGAGCGGCAGGTCACCCTGGAGATGGTCCAGCAGGTGGCCCGGCGCACCGCCATGCGGTACGACAAGCTGGGAGACGACCACTATGACATTGTCTCGGCCTACCAGAAATCCATGCGGGGGTCCGACCCCGACGCGGCACTGCACTATCTGGCCCGGCTGCTGGAGGCCGGGGATCTGCCCAGCGCCTGCCGCCGGCTGATGGTCTGTGCCTGCGAGGATGTGGGACTGGCCTATCCCCAGATCATCCCCATCGTCAAGGCGGCGGTGGATGCCGCCAACATGCTGGGGCTGCCTGAGGCCCAGATCCCCTTGGGGGATGCGGTGGTGCTGGTGGCCACGGCGCCCAAGTCCAACAGCGGCTGCATCGGCATTGAGACCGCCATGCGGGATGTGCAGGCCGGGCGCACCGGGCCGATCCCCCGTCAGCTGCAGAACAAGCACTACGACGGCGAGGACGCCGCCGTCAAGGGCCAGCACTACAAGTACGCCCACGACTACCCCAACCACTGGGTGGACCAGCAGTATCTGCCCGACGCCCTAAAAGGGGTGCGGTACTACCACTTCGGCCAGAACAAGACCGAGCAGGCGGCCGCCGCCTACTGGCGCCGGATCAAAGGCCGGGACGACCTGTGACGGCCCGGCAAACCTGGAATGCAAAAATCCCCCGGAAGTCCTTTCCGGGGGATTGCTGTCTCAATAGGTGATGATGAGCCCCTGGTCCTGGGCGTAAAAACTGCACAGCCCGCTGCAGGGATAGTGCTGAATCTGGGCCTGGGGCCACTTGGCATGGATGCCGTTGGTCAGCAGGTGGGAGGCATTTTCGTTGTGGCAATGGCTGATAATCACCGGGCGGCTGCCGTCAAAACCGTCGGCGTCCATCTGTTCCAGAATCTTGGCCAGCACCCGGGCTTCACCCCGGGTCTTGAAGAAGAAGTCGATCTTGCCGTCGGCGGTGCGGCGGCCCAGCACCCGCATGTTCAGCCGCCCGGCGATAAAGCCCACCACCTTGCTCACCCGGCCGGCCTTGGCCAGGTTGTCAAAGCTGGCCAGGGCAAACATGATATGGCCGGCCTCGTTGTAGGCGGTCAGCGCCTCGCAGACCTGGTCAAAGCTCTGGCCCTGGCCGATGAGGCGGTTGGCCAGCTGAGCGGCGGCGGCCAGCGCCCCGGCGCAGCTCAGGGTGTCCAGAATAAAGATCTGGCGGTCGGGGTGTTCCTCCAGTACCATCTCCCGGGCAGCCACGGCAGCGTTGTAGCTGCCCGAAAGGTTGTGGCTGATGGTCAGGGCGATGACGCAGTCCGCCTGCAAGAACTGCTCGGCCCATTCCTCAGGGCTGGGGCAGGCGGTGGAGCTGGCGCCGTTGTAGTCGGTCATGGCCTCCAGCATCTGGTCGGTGTTCAGGGTGGGCAGGTCCACATACTCCCTCTGACCCACCCGGATCTTGAAGGGCACCAAGGAAAACTGCACCCCAGGGGCCGGATTAGCAAGCTCCCGGATCTCGCAAGAGGTATCGGATACGATCATCCACGCCATGGTAGGGCCTCCTTTGCCGCGGTCGCACCCTGCCGGGAATTTACGCACCGCTGTGAAGTTTATTTGTATGACTTTATTATAAAAGCAAACCCCACTCCCCGTCAAGAAATAGTTGCCGGCACCCCGCCGCAGCCCTTGCACCCGGGGGGCAGATGGGGGTATAATAATACCATCTGACCCCTTTGCCCAACCGAACCCCAAGCTAGGAGAACCCTATGGCTGATTACTATACCTATCGCCGCGCCATCAACGCCCAGCGCCGCCGCAAGCGGGCGGTCATTGCGCTGCTGGTGGTACTGGTGCTGCTGTGCGCCGCGGCGGGCTTTTTCTGGTTCCGGCGGGACCAGGCCGCCCAGGCGTCCACCACCCCCCAGCCGCCGGCCGCCACCGCCGACCAGGCAGCCGCTTCGCCCACCCCCACGGCCGGTGCCACCGCTGAGGAAGCCGCCCCGGCGGCGCCCCAGCGGCTGCTGCCCGCCGTGGACACCGCCCGCTGGGACACCAGCACCCCGGTGGAACAGACCATTGATCTGGAATACCTGAACACCGACAGCCGGATGGTGGGCCTGCCCCAGCTGGGCAAGGTGACCCGCAGCCATTTTGACACCGCCACCTTCCTGGGGGACAGCATCACCGAGGGAATGGAGTGCTATCCCCAGGGCTACAACAACGCCCATGTGCTGGCCTACCGGGGCCAGGGCCCGGCGGCCATCGTCAACAACGCCACCGTCACCGACAAGATCCGCAACGTCACCGAGCCCGCCCTGGACGCTGTGGTGGCCAGCCAGCCGGACTTTTTGTATATCCTCTTCGGTACCAACTCACTGGTCACCCAGGGCAACGAGGACAGCTTCATCGCCTACTATGAGCGGATGATCCAGGTGCTGCAGGAAAACCTGCCCGGTGTGGCCATCTACATCCAGGCCATCCCGGGGGTGCAGGAGTATGTGGTTCAGACCCAGCCCGGCCTGGACAACGCCCGCATCCAGACGGTGAACAACATGCTGGCCAACCTGGCCCTGCGCTACAACTGTTACTTTGTCAACATCGGCGAGGCGCTGAACAACCCCGACGGCAGCCAGATTGACGAGTACGAGGCCGACGGCATCCACTTCCAGCCCTCGGGCTACACCGCCTGGTGCGACTACCTGGCCACCCACACCGCCTGGGACCGCCGCAACAGCTATGAAGGGGAAAATCCCTACTATATCTTGGGCAGCTGAAACATCTGTCCAACACCATCCACCAGATTTCTGCCTGTACCGAAGGAAAATCAACGGTACAGGCTATTTTTTGTCCATCTTTACGACAATCTTTCCTTATTCGTGACCATTTTGCACAAATCGACAACCGACCTTACGAAAATTTTAGCAGTTTATTACAGAAAAACCTTGAAATTCCTTTTCAAAACAGGTAATATAAAGTTAGTTAAAATATCTGGGCGGTTGCAAACCGCCGTAAGGGGAGATTACGGTGACCAAACAAGCAGCTGCGGCCAAGGACTCGGATTTGCCCATCTATCTGTTCCATCAGGGCAACAATCAGGAAGCCTACCGCTATTTCGGCGCACATCTGTGCACACAGGACGACGCCGAGGGCGCGGTGTTCCGCGTCTGGGCGCCCCATGCCAAGGCCCTGTCGGTCGTTGGCGATTTCAACAGTTGGGTTCCCACCAGCCACCCGATGAAAAAGGTTTCGGACGGCATCTGGGAGCTGTTCATCCCCGGCATCAAGGAGTATGATGTCTACAAATACTGCATCACCACCCCCGCCGATGAGCTGATCTACAAGGCGGACCCCTATGCCTTCCACACCGAAACCCGCCCCTCCAACGGCAGCAAGGTGTACGAGCTGTCGGGGTATGGCTGGGGGGATGGCGACTGGGAAGCCGCACAGAAAAAGAAGGATGTCATCAACTCGCCCATGAGCATCTACGAGATGCAGGTGGGCAGCTGGAAGATGAAAGAGGACGGCGTGCCCTACAATTACTCCGAGGTGGCCGATCTTCTGGTGCCCTACATCAAGGAGATGGGCTACACCCATGTGGAGCTGATGCCCATTACCGAGTATCCCTACGACGGCAGCTGGGGCTATCAGGTCACGGGGTATTTTGCCCCCACCAGCCGCTACGGCACCCCCAAGGATTTCATGAACTTTGTGGACAAGCTCCACCAGGCCGGCATCGGGGTCATTCTGGACTGGGTGCCCGCCCATTTCCCCAAGGATGCCTACGGGCTGTACATGTTTGACGGCGCCCCCTGCTACGAGGACCCCAACCCCCGCCGCGGCGAACACAAGGAGTGGGGGACCATGGTCTTCAACTTCGGCATGCCCGAGGTGGAGAGCTTCCTGGTCTCCAGCGCCCTGTTCTGGATCGAGCAGTACCATGTGGACGGCCTGCGGGTGGACGCGGTGGCCAGCATGCTCTATCTGGACTACAACCGCCGGGACGGCGAGTGGGAACAGAACTGCAAGGGCGGCAAGGAAAACCTGGAGGCCATCGCTTTCCTGAAAAAGTGCAACAGCGCGGTACTGGGGCGCTATCCCTACAAGATGATGATTGCTGAGGAATCCACCGCCTGGCCGCTGGTGACTAAGCCGGCCGAGGACGGTGGCCTGGGCTTCAACTTCAAGTGGAACATGGGCTGGATGAACGACATGCTCTCCTACATGAAGACCGACCCGCTTTTCCGGGCCGGCAACCATGGCAAGGTGACCTTCAGCTTCTTCTACGCCTTCAGCGAGAATTTTGTGCTGCCCATCAGCCATGACGAGGTGGTCCACGGCAAGTGCAGCCTGATCAACAAGATGCCCGGCGACTACGAGGAAAAGTTCGCCAACCTGCGCACCTTCTACGGCTACATGATGGCCCATCCCGGCAAAAAACTGCTGTTCATGGGCCAGGAGTTCGGCCAGTTCATCGAATGGGACGAGAAAAAGCCGCTGGACTGGATGCTGCTGGGCTATGACAAGCACCATCAGCTCCAGACCTATGTCAAGGACCTGAACCACTTCTACCGCGACACCCCCGCCATGTGGGAGATCGATTACAGCTGGGAAGGCTTCCAGTGGATTGTCCCCGACGACAGCCAGCAGAGCGTCATCGCCTTCCTGCGGCGGGATTCCAAGGGCAAGACGGTGATGGTCGTCTGCAACTTTACCCCGGTGGAACGGGACGGTTACGCCCTGGGCGTGCCGGTTTCGGGTACATACAAAGAGATCCTCAACTCGGACGATACCAAGTACGGTGGCTCGGGCAAGAGCAATCCCCCGGTGCGCAGTAAGAAGGGCGAGATGCACGGCTTTGACCAGCACATCACCCTGACCCTGCCGCCGCTGTCCACCCTGTATCTCTCGGTGCCCACCCCGCGGAAAAAGGCTGCCAAGGCGGACAGCAAGACTGCGGCCAAGTCCACTGCCAAAAAGGCCACCGCCAAAACGGCCGAAGCGCCGGCCAAGCGCACCACCAAAGCCAAAACGCCTGAGCCCAAAGCCTGAGGCGTGAGGATATAGATTCCAGTATCAATGGCATAAGCCAATTATAAGGGGAGAATTCATTATGGCAAAAGAAATGATCGCAATGATTCTGGCTGGCGGCCAGGGTTCGCGTCTCTACGCGCTGACCCAGAAACTCGCCAAGCCGGCAGTGCCTTTCGGCGGAAAGTACCGCATCATCGACTTCCCGCTGTCCAACTGTGTCAATTCCGGCATCGACACGGTGGGCATCCTGACCCAGTATCAGCCGCTGGTCCTCAACGAGTACATCGGCAACGGCCAGCCCTGGGACCTGGACCGTCTGCACGGCGGCGTCCATGTGCTGCCGCCCTACCAGCAGGCCACCGGCTCTGACTGGTACAAGGGTACTGCCAACGCCATCTACCAGAACATATCCTTCATTGACCGGTACGACCCGCAGTACGTCATCATCCTGTCCGGCGACCAGATCTGCAAGCAGGATTACAGCGACTTCCTGCGCTTCCACAAGGAAAAGAACGCCGAGTTCAGCGTGGCGGTCATGGAAGTGCCATGGAGCGAGGCACCCCGCTTCGGCCTGATGGTCACCGACGAGGATGACCGGATCAACGAGTTCCAGGAGAAGCCCAAAAATCCCAAGTCCAACCTGGCATCCATGGGCATCTACATCTTCAACTGGGATGTGCTCAAGGCCTACCTGATTGCCGACGAGGCCGATCCCAACTCGGAAAACGACTTCGGCAAGAACGTCATCCCCTCGCTGCTGCGGGACAACCGCCGGATGTACGCCTACCACTTCAACGGCTACTGGAAGGACGTGGGAACCATCACCTCGCTGTGGCAGGCCAACATGGAGGTGCTGGATCCCTCCCATTCCGGCATCAACCTCTTTGACGAAAACTGGAAGATCTACTCCCGCAACTCCGGCCGTCCCTGCCAGCATATCGGTGCGGACGCCGACATTGTCAACTCGATGGTCACCGAGGGCTGCAAGGTCAACGGCACCGTCAACAACTCCATCCTCTTCCCCGGCGTGGTGGTCGAGAAGGGGGCAACGGTGGACTCCGCCGTTGTCATGGGCGGCACCGTCATCAAGGCGGGCTCCAAGGTCTCCCACTGCATCGTGGCTGAAAACGTCATGATCGAGGAGGGCGCCACCGTGGGCGCTATGCCCGAAGGTGGGCTGGACATCGCCAACCCCGGCGATGTGGCCACCGTGGGTTCCGGCGTGCGCATCGGCAAGGGTGCCACCGTCGGCCCCAAAGCAATGGTTTCCAATGATGTGAAGGATGGTGAGGAACAATGGTAAACAGCAACGCAAACGCCCTGGGCGTTATTTTCGCAAACTCCTACGATAACCTTGTCCCGGAGCTGGTGGCGGAGCGTACAATGGCCTCCATCCCCTTCGGCGGACGGTATCGCTTGATCGACTTTGTCCTGTCCAACATGGCCAACTCCGGCATCGACAACATCTCGGTGATTGTCCGCAAGAACTATCACTCCCTGATGGACCACCTGGGTTCCGGCCGTGAATGGGACCTGACCCGCAAGCGCGGCGGCCTGAACATTGTGCCGCCCTTTGCTGAGCGCAGCATCAAGATGTACAGCGGCCGTGTGGACGCTCTGGCTAGCATCCTGTCCTGGCTGGAAGACCAGAAGGAGCGGTATGTCATCCTCTCCGACTGCTGCGTGGCCATGAACATGAACTACGGTGACCTCATCAACAAGCATGTGGAGAGCGGCGCCGATGTGACCATGGTCTACACCCGGGCCGAAATCCCCGAGGGGGCCCGCAACGACAACTACACCATCCGCATCAATGATGGCCGGGTGACCGAACTGCTCTCCAACGATTACCGTCCCGGGGTGCAGAACCTGTCCACCAACGTCTACATCATCGAGCGGGAAAGCCTGATCCAGCTGGTGCGGGATGCTGCGGTGCGCGGCCTGGTCTATTTCGAGCGGGACATCCTGGCCCGCAACCTCAACCTGCTCAATGTGCAGGCCTACGAGTACACCGGCTATGCCGCCCGCATCGCCGATATGAAGAGCTATTTTGACGAGAACCTCCGCCTGCTGGAGGAGGACAACGTGGACCAGCTCTTCTCTGCCGACAACCCCATCTACACCAAGATCCGCGACGACAACCCCACCCGCTACCTGGAGGGCAGCAAGGTCAAGAACAGCCTGCTGGCCGACGGCTGCGTCATCGAGGGCGTTGTGGAGAACAGTGTGCTCTTCCGCGGCTGCCGGGTCAAGAAAGGGGCTGTGGTTCGCAACTGCGTCCTGATGCAGGATACCGTGGTGGAGAATGACACCTCGGTGGAGTATGTGGTCACCGATAAGAACGTCCATATCACGGCGGCCAAAAAGCTCAGCGGCACCGAGTCCTTCCCTGTGTTTGTGGCCAAGAACCACACGGTTTAATCTCAACGGACCGGTCGCCCTATCTCCCCGGCGGCAGGTCTGTTTGGGAGGGCGGGAGATCACAACCCCGCCCTTTCTCATTATCACTTGGGCTTTGGGGCGGGGCCCCGCACCCTGCGGGGTCCCCAACCGGGCCGGGGGATTGCTCCCCATAGATCATCAAGGAGGCAGACATGAAGATTTTGTATGCGGCCAGCGAAGCTGCACCCTTTGCCAAGTCCGGTGGTCTGGCCGATGTGGCCGGCGCGCTGCCCAAGGCATTGGTCCACGACGGCATCGACTGCCGGGTGGTGATGCCGCTGTACGGCGATCTGAAATATAAGGAAAAGCTGAACTACGTCACCAACTTCAGCGTGCCGGTGGGCTGGCGCAGCCAGTACTGCGGGCTGTTCAAGGCGGAGCAGGACGGCGTGACCTTCTATTTCATCGACAACGAGTATTACTTCAAGCGCAGCGGCCTCTACGGCTTCTACGATGACGGCGAGCGGTTCGCCTTCTTCGCCCGCGCGGTCCTGGAGATGCTCTTCTACACCGATTTCGAGCCTGACATCATCAACTGCAACGACTGGCAGACCGCCCTCACCCCGGTCTACCTCAACCTCTACTACCGCCATCTGGACAAGTTCAACCGGATCAAGACGGTGTTCACCATCCACAACATCGCCTACCAGGGCAAGTACGGCCTGGACATCCTGGAGGACACCTGCGGCATCGGCCAGCGGGACGCCCATGTGGTGGAGTACGACGGCTGCGCCAACTTCATGAAGGGCGCCATCGAGACCGCCGACAAGGTCACCACCGTCAGCCCCACCTATGCCTCGGAGATTCTGGACCCCTGGTTTAGCCACGGCCTGGACGGGCTGCTGCGCCAGAAGCAGTACAAGCTCTGCGGCATCCTCAACGGCATCGATGTGGATGTTTACAACCCCGCCACCGACCCCGACATCCCCAAAAACTACGATGTCAATTCCTTCGAGGAGGGCAAGGCGGTCTGCAAAGCCGCACTGCAGGACGAGTTTGGCCTGAACAAGGACGGCAGTCCCGTGATGGCCATGGTCACCCGTCTGGTGGGCCACAAGGGTGTCGATCTGGTGCGCAGCATCGCCGAAGGTCTGCTCCAGCAGGGCATCGAGCTGGTGGTTCTCGGCTCGGGCGAATCCCAGTATGAGAACTTCTTCAACGAGCTCTGCGCCCGCCATCCCGGCCGGGTGGGGGTCTACATCGGCTTCAACGCTAAGCTGGCCCAGCGGATCTACGCCGGCGCCGACATCTTCCTGATGCCCTCCCGCAGCGAACCCTGCGGCCTGGCCCAGATGGTCTCCTGCCGCTACGGCACCATCCCGGTGGTCCGGGAAACCGGCGGCCTGCGGGATTCCATCCACGATTCCGGCGATGGCCTGGGCAACGGCTTCACCTTTGCCAACTACAACGCCCACGAGCTTTACGAAGCCTGCTGGCGCGCCAAGGAAGGTTACTGGCACAAGGATGGCTGGCCCATCCTGGTCCGCCGTGCCATGGAATGCGATTTCAGCTGGTCCAACTCGGCCAAGAGCTACGAAGGCTTGTACAACGAGGTCGTCAACCTCTGGTAATCATCGGGCATTCTGCCTCCGTCCGCACCCGCGGGCGGGGGCTTTTTTGTTGGCCGGGGTTGGGGACAGGCCACGCAGCCCATACTGCAAGGGGAGAGGGGAGCAATGGGGAGAAAAAGGTAAAAGTTTCATGAAAAAAGTCGGAATCTGACGCATCTTGTCCCCGTTTGATATATAATAAAACCCGTCAAACTGTCACAACGGGGAAGGGAGGGGACCTATGGGCGCAAGAGGAAGGACCCGGCTGGCGGCGGTGCTGCTGGCCGCCGGGCTGCTGGCGGGGTGCGCCGCCCAGGCCGAGGAGGCGGAGGCACTGCCCGCCGAGACGGTGGCGGCCACTTCGGAATCCGCCGCCCTCCTCCAGGAGGAGTCCGGCGACACCCTGACCGTTTCCCGGGAAAACGCCACCCCCGAAACCGCCTCCGGCACCATCCTGACCGCCCAGCGCCGGGCGGAACTGGACGCCTTCTGCGCGGCCCAGACCGGCAGCTTTTCGGTCTATTTGCAGGACCTGAGTACCGGGGAAACCTATCTCTATGGCGCCGAGGCCAGCTACTATCTGGCCAGCCTGCTCAAGGCGCCTTACGCCCTCTGGCTCTGCCAGCTGGCGGACGAGGGGACCATCGACCTCTCCACCGAGCTGCCCAACTTCTACTACGGCGCCCTCACCGGGGAGACAATGTCGGAATACAGCTTGTCCCAGACGGTACCCGCCCGCGTTGCCCTCTACGCCATGATTGCCGAGAGTGACAACGACGCTGCCGACCTGCTCTCCAACCTCTGGCCGGGCAATTATGACACCGGCTTCACCGCCTTTTTGCAGCAGCTGGGTTACACGATGCCTGAAACTTGCGCCATGGTGGCCACCGGCATCGAGGGCTATGGCACGGTGGAGGATGTGGGCCGCACCATGGAGGCCCTCTACCAGTATTTTGCCGGGGAAGGGGAGAACGCGGTCTTTCTCCAGAGCTGCTTTCTGGCCGCCGATCACCAGGCCCTCTACCTGCCCGAGGGGGTGCCTGCTGCCAAGAAATACGGCAGCTGGGACGGCGCCTTCCACGATGCCGCCATCGTCTACGCCCCCTATCCCTACATCCTCTGCTGCATGACCGACCAGGGCAATACCGAGATCGATTTCCCCACCGCACCGGTGGCGGCCATGCAGACGTTGGGCAGGATGGTTCTGTCCTTCCTGGATGGCTGACAAACAAAACGCGGCCCCGCCGCCCGGACAAATTGCCGGGTCGGCGGGGCCGTGATTGATTTTTTGGGAAAAAACCTCAGGCCTGCAGATGGTTGGCCACCCATTTGGTGAGCATATCCAGCGCCACCAGGTTCTGGCCGCCCTCGGGCACGATCAGGTCGGCCTTGCGCTTGCTGGGCTCCACAAACTGCTCGTGCATCGGCTTGACGGTGGTCAGATACTGGGTTGCCACACTGTCCAGAGTGCGGCCGCGCTTCTTCACGTCCCGCACGATGCGGCGCAGAATCCGCACATCGGCGTCGGTGTCCACAAAGACCTTCAGATCCATCATCTCGCAGAGCTCGGGAGAGGCAAAGATCAGGATGCCCTCCACAATGATCACCGGCGCCGGCAGCACCCGCACCGTCTCTTTGCTGCGGTTGTGGATGGTGTAGTCATAGACCGGCACATCCACCGGATGCCCCGCCCGCAGTTGCTGCAGATGCTCTACCAGCAGCGGGGTGTCAAAGGAATCGGGATGGTCGTAGTTCAGCTTGCACCGCTCCTCGTAGGGCAGCTCGTCGTGGGCCTTGTAGTAGCTGTCGTGGTTGATGACGCTGACCTCATTTTGGCCAAAATGCTCCCGCAGCCGCTGGGTCAGAGTGGTCTTGCCGCTGCCGGTGCCCCCGGCAATGCCGATGATGATGGTGTTCATATAGTCCCCTCGTTTTCACATCCAAACTTAGACTTCAAAGCTGATCTTGCGGCCGGTGGGCTGGTAGGCGCGGTACTTGACCCCCGCCACCTTGAACAGCCGTCGGCTGGCGATGCTGGCGTCGGAATCGTGGTATTTGTCCGAAAAGTAGATGATCTCCCGGATGCCGCTCTGGATGATGGCCTTGGCGCACTCGTTGCAGGGGAAGAGGGTCACATAGACCCGGGCGCCGGTGAGGTTGCTGTGGGCCGAGTTGAGGATGGCGTTGAGCTCGGCGTGGCAGACATACATATATTTGGTGTCCAGCGGTTTGCCCTCCCGCTCCCAGGGCATCTCGTCATCGCTGCACCCGATGGGCATGCCGTTATAGCCCAGGGAGAGAATCTTGTTTTCAGGGCTGACGATGCAGGCCCCCACCTGGCTGTTGGAATCCTTGGAGCGCATGGCCGAAAGCATGGCAATTCCCATGAAATATTCGTCCCAGCTGATGTAATCCTTGCGTTTCATTGCGATCACCGGCCTTTCCACCTGCCGCCCGCCGGGGCGGCGGCTGTTTTATTTTCCTTTATTATACTGTTGCGGCGGGCCCTGCGCAAGGTCCCGGGGCCAACTTTCGGGCCGGTTGGGCGGGCGGCTGCGGGCCTGGCGCAGGTATTTGCAGCGGGTGGCCTCGCCACCCCGCAGATGCCGTTCCGATTTGTTCTTCTGCACCACCTTCTGGACCTCCCGCCACAGCGAGGGGTTCTGCCGCCGCAGCCGGGCCTGATCCTTCCAGATGGTGCTTTTGCTCACGCCGAACACCCCGGCGGCGGCGCGCACCGTGGCGCCGCTGCGCGCGATGTACCGCCCCACCTCCAGCGCACGTTCTTCGGGGTCCCCTTTCATAAGCATGCCTCCCTCGCGTCGAATTTGCCGATGGTTCTGTCAAACCCTATGCAAAAGAAGTGGGGGCTATGCCGCGGCGGACAAAACAAAAGCCGCTTCCCCGGGGCGGGGAAGCGGCCAACAAGCCAGAGATTATTCGTAGGTGCGGCGGCCGGCAAAGATGCACAGCGGGCGCTTGGATTTTCCGGTGCCCATGAGCTGGACGGCGGCGGCCAGGGTGGCCCCGGCGCTGGTGCAGGCAGGCACTCCGTCAAAGAAGAGCACTTCCTTGGCAGCGCGCTCGGCGTCGGCGGTGTTCACCGTCAGCACCGTGTCCACCACATAGGGGTTGTAGTTGTCCGGCACAAAGCCCGGCCCGATGCCCGCAATGCCGTGGTGGCCGATGAACCCGCCCGAGATGGCGGCGCACTCGCTGGGTTCCACCGCCACAATCCGGATCATGCTGTTCCAGGCGCGGATGTACTCGGCCACTCCGGTGATGGTGCCGCCGCTGCCCACCCCCACCACCACCGCGTCGATGGCGTCGCCGGCGGTTTTCAGAATCTGGGGCCCGGTGACCCGGCGGTGGTATTCGGGGTTGTCGTCGTTGGAAAAGTAATTGGTGAAATAGCCGTTGTACCGCTTGGCGGTGTCGGCGGCGATCCGCTCCAGCGCCTTGCGCCCGCCGCCGCTGCAGACCACAATCTTGGCCCCCAGGCTTTGCAGATGCTGCCGGCGGGAGATGGGCAGCGAGCTGGGCACCACCAGGATGCAGGGGTGCCCGGTGGTGACGCAGGAGACCGCCAGCGCTGCCCCAAAGCTGCCCGAGCTGGCCTCCACCACCGGCATACCGGGTTTCAGGGCGCCGCGCTCGGTGGCAAAGGCCAGCATGGTCTCAGCCACCCCGTCCTTGCAGGTGCCGGTGGCGCCGCCGAAATCCAGGTAGGCCAGGATGCTGGACCCCAGCCCGTGCCGCCCCGAAAAACCGGACAGCTTGACCACAGGGCACTTGTACACATCCTGATAATAGCTCTGCAAGATCGCCAAGGCGCTGCCGACCCCTTTCCGTGTCATTTTTTGTCAAGTGCCACTATTATACCATATCCGCCACGCCTTTGCACACCCCGGGGAGAGAGAAGTTGTAAAAATCCTTTGCCAGCGGGAAAAATCCCCGCCTTTTGCCTTGACAGCGGGGCGCCGGAGTGTTATAATCCTTGACTGTAAAGAAAAAATACTTTACATCTGTCGAACCAAGGGGGATGCGGATGGCCCAGAAAAACCGGAAAAACCTGGCTTTTTCCTATCTGCTGGACTTTTATGCCCCTGCCTTGACCGATAAACAGCGGGAGATTCTCACCGAATATTACAACGAGGACCTCTCCCTTTCCGAGATTGCCGAAAACTACGGCATCAGCCGCCAGGGTGTGCGGGACGCCATCAAGCATGGCGAGGCCACCCTGCTGGATCTGGAGCAAAAGCTGGGCGTGGCCCGCCGCCACGAGGCAACCTGCGCCGATCTGGAACGGCTGCAGCAGCTGGTGATGGAGGTGCGCTGCTGCAACACCGGGCTTTACAACCCGGTGCCCCAGATCACCCAAGACACCTCCGAAATGCTGGAGATCATCCGGCGAATCAGTACCCAGGAGGATGCGCCCGATGGCATTTGAATCTTTGACAGAACGCCTGTCCGGCGTCTTCAAAAAGCTCCGCGGCAAGGGCAAGCTGGGGGAGGCCGACATCAAGGCCGCCATGCGGGAGGTCCGCATGGCCCTGCTGGAAGCCGACGTCAACTACAAGGTGGCCAAGGACTTCTGCGCCCAGGTGTCGGAGCGGGCCATGGGGCAGGAGGTCATGGAGAGCCTGACCCCCGCCCAGCAGGTGGTCAAGATCGTCAACGAGGAGCTCACCCGGCTGATGGGGGGCGAGGAACCCCAGACCCTGCGGCTGAAAAACAAAGGCCAGACGGTGCTGATGATGTGCGGCCTGCAGGGCAACGGCAAGACCACCCACGCCGCCAAGCTGGGCAAGTATTACCGCGGCCAGGGCCGCCGCCCGCTGCTGGTGGCCTGCGACATCTACCGCCCCGCTGCCATCGAACAGCTCAAGGTGGTGGGCGCCCAGGCCGGGGTGCCGGTCTTTGAGATGGGCACCGAAAAGCCGGAGGAGATCGCCCGCAAGGCCATGGCCCACGCCAGGGATTACGGCTACGACATCGTGATCCTGGACACCGCCGGCCGTCTGCAGATCGACGACGCCCTGATGGACGAGCTGGTGCGGATCAAGCAGGCGGTGGAAGTGGACGAAACCCTGCTGGTGGTGGACGCCATGGCCGGCCAGGAAGCGGTCAACGTGGCCAAGACCTTCAACGAGAAGATCGGGGTCTCGGGAGTTATCCTGACCAAGACCGACGGCGACACCCGGGGCGGCGCAGCCCTCTCGGTGTTGGCCGTCACCGGCAAACCCATCTACTTCCAGGGCACCGGCGAAAAGCTGGACGACTTGGAACCCTTCTATCCCGCCCGGATGGCCAGCCGGATTCTGGGCATGGGGGATGTGCTCTCCCTCATCGAGCGGGCCCAGTCGGTGCAGGACGACAAGGCCGCCGAGCAGGCTGCCCGCCGGATGATGGAAAACAAGTTCGATATGAACGACATGCTGGCCCAGTTCCAGCAGATCCGCAAGATGGGCGGTGCCGCTGCCCTGCTGCAGATGCTGCCCGGCGGCGCCCAGATCGACCCCGACAGCCTGGACGAGAAGGCCCTGCCCCACATCGAGGCCATCATCTATTCCATGACCCCGGCCGAGCGGGCCAAGCCCTCCATCATCAATCCCAAGCGCAAGCGCCGCATCGCCGCCGGCTCTGGCCGCTCGGTGGAGGAGGTCAACAAGCTGCTGCGCCAGTTTGAGATGATGCAGAAGATGATGAAAAAGGTCAAGCGCAACCCCAAAGGCTTCATGCGCAGCCTGGGCAGTCTGGGCGGCATGAAAGGCTTCCGCTGAGCCAGCCCCACAAAATGGTATGACCCGCAAGGCTTTACGGCCCAAGGGTGATATATACAAACAGCGCCCCTACCAGGGCCGTAAAACAAATTTTGGAGGAAAAGTACCATGGTTAAGATTCGTCTGCGCCGCATCGGCGCCAAGAAAGCCCCCTTCTACCGCGTTGTCGTGGCCGACAGCCGCTTTGCCCGCGATGGCCGTTTCATCGAAGAAATCGGCTACTACGATCCCACCAAGGAGCCCAGCGTGGTCAAGATTGACGCCGACAAGGCCAAGCAGTGGCTGTCCAACGGCGCTCAGCCCACCGACACCGTCCGTGTGCTGCTGAAGAAGGCCGAGATCCTGTAAGAGCAGGGAGGAACGCCAGATGCAGGAACTGCTGATTGCTGTGGCCCGCGGCCTTGTGGAAGACAAGGATGCGGTGCAGGTGACGGTTGACCCTGCGCGGGAGGACGGCACCGTGGTCTACCACCTGGTGGTGGCAGAAAATGACATGGGCCGTGTGATCGGCAAGCAGGGCCGTATTGCAAAGGCGATTCGCGTTGTGATGCGGGCCGCCGCCGTCCGCCAGGGCGAAAAAGTTGTGGTGGAGATCGGCTGATCCCGCCCAGAAATCCCAAGCACTTTGCCGGTTGGCAAAGTGCTTTTTTGAAATCGGAGGCTTTTATGCAAGACTATCTTCCCGCCTGCAAGATCGTGTCCACCCACGGTGTCCGGGGCGAGATGAAGGCGCTGCCCCTGTGCGACGGCGCCGCCTTCCTGGCTCGGTTCAAGCGGCTGTTCACCAGCGCCCAGGGCGGCGGCCAGGTCGCGGTGCTGGGGGTGCGTGCCCAGGGCAACACCATCCTGCTGCGGCTGGACGGGGTGGCGGATATGGATGCTGCTCGGGCCAAGGTGGGCACCGTCTACTACTTCGCCAAGGCCGACGCCCGGCTGCCCGAGGGCCGTTATTTCATCGACGACCTGCTGGGCTGCGCCGTCACCGATGCTGACACCGGCAAAATCTACGGCACCGTGAGCGCGGTGGATCACCCCGCCGCCCAGGACATCTACACCGTCACCGACCCGGCGGGGAGCACCCATCTCTTCCCGGCGGTGCCGGAGTTTCTGGATCGGGTGGATATCGCCGGCCGGGCCATCTATGTGCGGCCCATTCCCGGCATCTTTGACGAGGCCGTCAACGGCGACGAGGAGTGAGCGGATGCGGATTGACATTGTAACCCTCTTTCCCGAACTCTGCGACAGCTTCCTCCACGCCAGCATCCTTGGCCGGGCCGCCGCCAAGGGGCTGTTCGAGGCCCACTGCCACCAGATCCGGGACTACACCACCAACAAGCAGCGCCAGACCGACGACTACCCCTACGGGGGCGGCTGCGGCATGGTGCTCTACGCCCAGCCCATTGCCGACTGCCTGCGGGAGGTGCAGCGCCAGTGTGCCGCCCAGGGCCGGGCCAAACCCCACATCGTTTTTATGACCGCCGCCGGCCAGCCCTACAACGAGGAGAAGGCCCGCCAGCTGGCCGCCTGCGACAGCCTGGTGCTGGTCTGCGGCCACTACGAGGGGATTGACGAGCGGGTGATCGAGGCCTTTGGGGATGAGGAAATCTCTATCGGGGACTATGTCCTCACTGGGGGTGAGCTGGCCAGCCTGGTGGTGGCCGACAGTGTGCTTCGGCTGCAACCCGGCGTGCTGGCCGAGGCCCAGGGCTACCAGGAGGAGAGCTACTGGGATGGCCTGATTGAGTACCCCCAGTACACCCGCCCCGAGGTCTGGGAGGGGAGGGCAGTGCCCCCGGTGCTGCTCACCGGCGACCACAACAAGATCGCCGACTGGCGGGGCCGGCAGAGCCGCGCTCGCACCCGGCTGCGCCGCCCCGACCTCTACGAGCAGTGGTGCCTGACCCATCCTCTGGCAGGGGCGCCCCGGTGGAAGCGCAGCGAGTCTGCCACCCTGGTCCGCACCGACTCCCAGTGGCAGGCCGCGGCACAGCTCCTGGCCGGCTGGGAAGGGGAGCAGGGCCGCACCGCCGACCCCGCCGCCCTGCGCCAACAACTGGAAGCATCCCGGAGGCAAGGCTGGGCATACTATCTGCACAGCACCGCCCACCAGCCCGACGGCCTGGTGGGGGTCTGCCACAAGACCGGGGAGATCGGCCGCCTGCTGGTGGCTCCGGAGGCCCGGGACGTGGGCATCGGCCAGAAGCTGCTGGAATTTGCCCGCAAAAAGCTGGCCGAACACCCCCGGCCTTACCTGTGGGTGGAGCCTCACAACCTGGGGGCGGTGGGCCTTTTGCTGCGGATGGGCTACCGTCTCCAGAGCGCTGAATCCCCCGAAACCGTCCCCACCGGCTCCGACGGAACTCCGCTGGCAAAATATCGCTATACACCGTCGGAAACCGGGCAATCCTGAGAAGCGTTGGATTTTTTGTAGCCAATCTACAAGAATGTTGAAAATAAACTGGTAATATTGTACAAAGAACAGGACCGCGGTTTGGCGGAATTACAGAATCATGCCAAAATTGCAAAATTACCCTGTACAAAGTCGAACAAATAGGATAAAATAGAAACATCAAGGCGGCGTGTCGTGCGCAGTACCGCCTGACAAAAGCCCGCGGTAGATATCGGGCATATTATTTTCAAAAGTAGGAGAGAATAACTATGTACGTGAAAGAAGTTACCGTTGAGAATCAGGTTGGTCTGCACGCCCGTCCGGCTAC
>CALWNP010000040.1 GCA_944382835.1 uncultured Gemmiger sp. | reverse complement strand
CTTCCGGAATGGAGTTTTCAACAGAAATCGCCATGAAAATGGGGCTGCTGCTCAACTTTCGTTTTGCAACAGCCCCCGGAAAGGAGCGCATCATTCAGGAGAGGGTCTGCACCGTCAGACCGGTGACCGACTGGAGAAAGCGACGGAACTCCTCCGCCGAGCCTCCCTCCAGATGGGCCTTGTCGTAGAGCTGAGCATGGCTGGCATCAAAGACAAAAACGAAAAAGTCCGGGGTTTCGGCTATCAGCCGGATGGCATCGTACTTCCATTCGGTGCGGCCCACCTGGGTGGTGGAGACAAAGCCGCCCTCCTCAAACACCGTCACCGCGGTTTCGGTGCCGGGCAGCATCCGTTTTTGGGCCACATGTCCGTTGAGCCGGTCCTCCAGCAAGAGAGCGACCAGGATCAGTGCAACAGCCGCCGCGGTAAGGGCGGTGCGCAGATTCAGCCCATCGTCGGTGACCAGCATCAGCACCCCGAAGGCCACCGCCAGCCATCCGAAGAGATGGGAGCGGCGGCTTCGCTTTTTCCGCACCGTTTTCCGCAGCGCTCTGGCCATAACCGCCATGGTCTTTGCATCGTAGTGGGTTTCAAATGTAAAGGACATCCCATCGCCTCCCTTGTCTGGAATCACGTTTGTTGTGGATACCGGAATCATACCATACAGGGCGGTTCTTTTCCACAAAACAGGAGGATTTTCGACGATTTCCGGTGTAAAATTTAAAAAGGGATTGATTTTCATTTCAGGTCGCTGTATAATAGTTCGCAAGCGAATATTCGCTTGCGAACTATTTGTATGGAAAGAGGCAGAAGATGGATTCCAGTCAATTCAAAACCGCCAGCCTGATCGTGCGGCTGGGCAATATGGTGGCCTGGCTGCGCAACCAGCACATGCAGCAGCGGGACATCACCTCCAGCCAGTCGGATGTGATCCGGTATCTACTCAAGCACCGGGACCAGTCCCTCTCGGCCGGGGACCTGATGCAGCAGCTGGGCCTGTCCCCCTCCACCATGGCGGGCATCCTCAAGCGGCTGGAGAACAAGGGGCTGATCCGGCGGACCCCCGACGGAAAGGACGCCCGGAAGATCCGGATCACCCTCACCGAAGAGGGGCTGGCCCTGGAGGACTACCTGAAGGATTATGCCGCCCGGACCGAGGAAATTCTGCTGCACGGGATGACCCCGGCCGAACAGGATGAGTTTTATCGCCTGCTGAAGCTGGCACTGGACAACGCCAATGCGGTGAAACAGGCCGGAGGCGAGACAAAAGATGTCTGAGAACCAAGAACTGTTTGAGACCCTGCCGGTGCCCAAGGCGCTGGCCACCCTGGCGGTGCCCACCATCATCAGCCAGCTGATCACAATGGTCTACAACCTATCCGACACCTATTTCATCGGCAAGACCAACAACCCCTACCAGATTGCGGCGGCCTCCCTGGCCTATGTGCTGGTCTTTGTCATGACGGCGCTGTCCAACCTCTTCGGGGTGGGCGGCGGCAGCCTGATTTCCCGGCTGCTGGGCAGCCAGAAGCAGGAGGAGGCCAAGGGGGTCTGCGCCTTCAGCTTTTACGGCGCCATCGGCATTGCCCTGCTCTACGCCCTGGCCTGCTACACCTTCATGGACCCGCTGCTGCGGATTCTGGGTGCCAGCGATTCCACCATCGGGTATGCGGCCAGCTACACCATCTGGGTGGTTGTGGTGGGCAGCATTCCCTCCACCCTGAGCATGACCATGGCCCATCTGCTGCGCAGTGTGGGCTATGCCCGGATGGCCAGCTTCGGGCTGGGGATGGGCGGCATCCTGAACATCCTGCTGGACCCCTTGTTCATGTTTGTGCTGCTGCCCGCCGGGCAGGAGGTGGCCGGCGCCGGCATGGCCACCATGCTGTCCAATGTGATTTCCCTGTGCTATTTCCTGCTGGCCTTCCTCCGGCTGAGGAGCCATACCGTCCTGGCCCTCTCCCCTCATCGGGTGCCCGCCGGGTTGAAATACACCGTCCCCATCTTTTCGGTGGGCTTTCCCTCGGCGCTCTCCTCGCTGCTGGCCTGTATCTCCAACATGACTGCCAACCATCTGGCCTCCGGCTACGGGGACATCCCGGTGGCGGCCATGGGCCTAGTGAAAAAGATCAACATGCTGCCCATGAATGTGGGCATGGGGCTCTGCCAGGGAATGCTGCCCCTGGTAGCCTACAACTATGCGGCCAAGAACTACAAGCGGATGAAGTCGGTGGTCAACTGTGCCCGGTTCAGCGGGATGGGGTTTGCGGTGCTCTGCATCATCGCCTTTGAGCTTTCCTCGGGGGGCATTGTGTCCCTCTTCATCCAGGAACCCGAGACCCTGGCCCTGAGCACCCAGTTTTTGCGGATCAGCAGTCTGGCCACCCCCTTTATGATCAGCAACTTCCAGATGGCCTACACCCTGCAGGCCATGGGCAAAGGGCCGCAGTCTCTGCTGCTGTCCTCCTGCCGCCAGGGCATCATCTTTATCCCGCTGATGTTCCTGATGAACCTGCTGTTCGGGCTCTACGGGGTGGTCTGGGCCCAGTTCTTTGCCGACGGGCTGACCCTGGTGATCTCCTTTGTGGTCTATCGCCGGATCTGCCGCCAGTTCGACACCTGAAAATCAGAGAGAAACAACAGGCCGGTCCTCCGCCATGGGGGACCGGCCTGTGCCGTTTATCAAGGTTCTTGAATCAGGTGGTGGGCGTCAGGGTCAGCGAGGCATCGGGCAGGTTTTCCGCCCCCACCGTCACCGTAGCCGGGCCATCTCCCAGCCGTACCACCGCCAGGGCATGGCCCTGATAGGTGGTGCAGCTGCCGGTGTCAAACCGGTCGGTGGTGCAGGGATTGGCCGAGCCAAGCCCCAGCAGCTCACCGCCGGTGACCTGGACCGAGATGGCACAATCAGCGGCGGACTCCACCTCGCCGTTTGCGCCCTGGATGGTCAGGGGCAGATAGACCACCTGGCCCGGGCGGAAGGACTCTCCCTCGGGCTCCAGATGCAGCTGCAAGGGGCCGGTGGCCGACCGCAGCACCGCCCGGCCGGTGGCCTTGCTGTTTTCGTCATACACCACCGCTTCCAGGGTGCCGGGGGTATAGCACAGCCTGAAGGCCGCTTTCTTGTCCTTCAGGCGCTTGCGGCCCACCCGCTTGCCGTTCAGGTGCAGCACCACGAAGGCGCCCTCGGCGCAGACCTCCACCGTGGTGGGGTTGCCCTCACAGCCCTGCCAGCTCCAGCTCTCGATGGCGTTGGTCGCCCGCCAGACCGACTTGCTGGGGCGCTTGCCCGGATGGTTGCAGGGCCGCACCCCGATGGCAGGATGTCCCAGCTTGCCCCAGATGGTGGCCGCATACCGGCAGGAGAAATCGGGGCATCCCAGAATGTCGATGACCCCGCTGCCGGCCAGCAGCCAGGGATAGGGCCGGCCGAAGGGCATGCCGCCGTCATAGCTCCAGGCACCGATGCCTACCTCGCCCAGGTAGTCCCAGCCGGCCCACATGAAATCGCCCACCAGATAGGGCAGGCTTTCCACCATAGCCCAGTTTTTGGCGATGTCCTGGGGGAAGGTCTCACTGCCGTAGATGACCCGGTTGGGATGGAGGGTACCATCCTTTTTGTACCGGCCCGAGGCGTAGTTGTAGCCCGCCAGGTCCAGAGCGTCCAGCACCGGCGTGGTGGTGGCGTCGGCATGCTTGGAGTTGGCGGCCTTGTTCATGCCGGTGCCGATCATCGAGGCCATGATGTTGAACATCAGGCTGGCGTTCTTGACCTCGCCCTCCTTGTCGGCCTTTTTCTGCTGTTTTTTCTGGGCGGCAACACCGCTGCCATCGTTGGCATAGAGGCCCTTACCTCGGCTGGCCCGGTCCACAATCATCAGGTTGATGCCGCCGGTGACGGGGCGGGTGCCGTCCAACTCGTGGAGCAGCTCCACCATCTGCCGGGCCAGGGCAACGCCCTTGTCCTCGGCGGGTTCCGAGACCTCGTTGCCGATGGAGTAGGCGATGACGCCGGGATGGTTGTAGTCCCGGTCGGCCATGGCCGTCAGATCCTCCTGCCAGTGTTCCTCCCAGTCGGAGGCGTAGTCAAAGCGGGTCTTATGGTTGTACCAGATGTCCCAGGCCTCGTCGATGAGGTAGACGCCGTACCGGTCGCAGGCGTCCAGCATGGCGTAGGAGCAGGGGTTATGAGCCGAGCGGATGGCGTTGAAACCGGCCTGTTTGAGCAGCCGCACACGGCGGTCCTCGCTTTCGGGGAAGGCACAGGCGCCCACTATCCCGTTGTCATGGTGCACACAGGCCCCCCGCAGCTTGACCGGACGGTCGTTGACCAGCAGCCCCTGCCGGGGATTCCAGGCAATGGTGCGGATGCCGAAGGTGACTTCGGCCTCATCCTCCACCTTGTCCCCCTCCTCCAGGGTGACCCGGCAGGTGTACAGGGCGGGGGTCTCCTCGTTCCACAATTGGGCCTCGGGCACCGTAAAGGTCAGTTCGGTCCCCTGCCCGGTGGCAACCGCCTTCCCTGCCGGGTCCAGTAAGGTGACGGTGGGGGTGCCGCCGGTAACACTCACCGTCACCCGGACCTGGGCCGGGTCCAGTGAGAGGGTTTTGACCTTGATACCATCCCGCCGGATGCGGGTTTGTCCGCCCAGCAGCAGCTGAACCGGGCGGTAGATGCCGCTGCCGGTATACCACCGAGCGTTGGGGGTGTCCTTGTTGTCCACCGTGACGGTCAGGGTGTTGTTCCCCGGATTCAGCTTGCCGTCCAGCTCCACCGCAAAGGGGGTGTAGCCGTACCGGTGGCTGGCAAGGGGTTCGCCGTTGAGGGCCACCGTGGCGTTGCGGTAGACCCCCTCGAACAGCACCTCACAGTGGGCGGCATCGGGGGCCGGGAAGGTCTTTTCGTAGACATAGCACCCGCCGGGGAAGTAGGCGTTGTCGCTGCCGCCGGGGGCCGACGGGTCCCGGGCTTCGTGGATCATGGCGTCATGGGGCAGGGTCACCGGCCGGGCCTCCCCGGGATTCTCCTCGGCCTTGCGGAAGGTCCATCCCCTGTTAAAATCCAGCTGTTTCATGGGAAAGTTCCTCTCTTCCTCTTTTCTGGCTGTTTGTTGGGCTGTTCCCTGCACACGGGAAGCCCGTTTTTCTTTCTTTTATTATAGCGGCAAAGGAGGGGGTTGGAATATCACATCATTCAGCTTTTTGTCTTTTTGGTCAGTATTCTTTCAGCGACATGATTTTTTTGATAAAATCATGAATTTTCTGACAGGTGATTCTGGTCCGGTTCCTTCTGTTCCTGCCGTCGGTTGCGGTAATCGCTGGGGGTCTGGCCCACCAGTTTGCGGAACTGGGCCGAGAAATAACTCACCGACCCGAAGCCCAGAGTATCACTGATCTGCTGGATGGGTTCGTTGGTGCTGCGCAGCATCAGCTTGGCCCGCTCGATCCGCAGCCGGGTCAGACACTCGCTGATGGAGATGCCCACCTCCCGGCCGAATTTGGTGGAGAGGTAGTTTTTGTTGTAGCCCACATTCTCGGCCAGCGCCGTCATGTCCAGCTTTTCCCCCAGATGCAGTTCCAGATAGCCGATACAGTCATTGATCTCCTTGGAATAGGACTTCTTTTTCTGCTGGTGAACCCGCTGGGTGAAGTCCTTGAAGGAATCCTGCATCAGCTGGTAGACCTGGGCGGTGTTGGTACAGTCCTCGCCGTTCTGGATATAGTAGTCGGCCAAGCTGTAAGCGGTATCCTCGGGCAGCCCGCCCCGGATGGCGGCGCGGCAAACCAGGGTCAGCTCGGCGACCATGGAATTTTTGGCATGACGCAGGGGATCGGTGCGGCTGAGAAAGCCCATCTCGATCTGGGAACCGCCCCGGGGCATGGGCCCGTCCACATTTCCCTCCTCCACAATGCGGAAAAACTCCTGTTCAAAGGCATAGGTCCCGCGGCGGGTTTTGACCTCCTGCTCCAGGGTGCGGGGGGCGTGGTGTTCCGACGGCCGGGCCAGCCAGTGGATTTCGCTGGGGCGAATCTTCACCCCGGTCAGGCAGCGGTGCAGCATGATGCCGTACTGCATCAACAACATGTATTGTATGGCAGGGACGGTTTTCAGCAGTTCCCGCACCTGGTCGGTCAGCGCCGGGGAGATGTGCACCTTCTGCAGCGCTTCGGTGAGGGCCCGTTCCGAAATGACCGAGGGAAACACCGGCCCGATCACATAGATGTCGGTGAGCACCCCGTTGACCTGATAGGGGGATGCCATCCAGAGCAGCGCCGCGCTGTCGGGGCCCAGACAAGGGGTGTCGTGGGTGCGGCAGTAGTCCAGGATACGTTCCTTGCTTTCGGCAGCGCCGAACAGCTGCTGCAGGCTTTCCTGGTAGGGATGGTTGGAGCGGATCAGCCGCATCTCGCCGTCGTAATGCCAGAAGGCCACCCCGGCGCAGTCCAGGAACTCGGCAAAGATTTCCAGCCTGGTTTGCAGATCGCTCATTCGGTCACCTCCGCAAATTCGGCCAGCAGCGGCTCGTCTTCGGGGTCATGACAGCGCACCCGGCCCGGCAGATGGACAAAACCCTTCTGGCTGGCCGCCGTAAAGACAAAGAGGCAGAGGGAGGATTTCAGGTTGAGCACATCCCCCTCGGGGGTTTCAAAGGTGACCTGGCCACGGCATTGGCGTACGGCGGCAAAAAAGCGTTCCAGGTCCAGCGTTTCTTTCAGTTTCATAGTTTCTCCTTTGTGTGGGCGGTATCCTTTTGTGTTTATCATTATACTCACTTTTTTGGTGTTGTGGTTGTTTTTCTTCTTGTTATCTGTTCAAATTGATAAAATCCTTAGTTTTATGATACCACTTTGGGGAAATGGCCTCGTATACTGATGTTAACAAATCATGAACAGGGTCCCTCTACACCATGTTTGACAAAGGAGAAAAACAGTATGGAAAAGCAAAAAAGAGCCAGTGAGCTCAAGTTCCGGGACTATTTCGGAACCACCTTCATGAGCATTACCGATGGCCTTGCCGCGACCATCATGACCAGTCTCTTTATGATGTATCTCACCGACTATGCCGGCATTGGGCGGTGGGGCGCCATCCTGGGCAGCGGCCTGTTGCTCTTCGCACGTCTGTTTGACGCGGTGAACGATCCGCTGGAAGGCTGGATCATGGACCGGGCCAAGGTGACCAAATACGGCAAATACCGCCCCTTCATCTTTTTGAGCATCCTGATGACCACGGTGGGCATTTCGGGGCTGTACTCGCTGCCCAGCAT
Organism: uncultured Gemmiger sp.; assembly: GCA_944382835.1. Classification (GTDB taxonomy): domain Bacteria; phylum Bacillota; class Clostridia; order Oscillospirales; family Ruminococcaceae; genus Gemmiger. Next base: position 12,523 of record CALWNP010000040.1, on the reverse strand, counting down.
TTTTGCCGACAACCCGGTGATGATCTGCGTCTGGGTCATCTTCTTCTACCTGCTCTACGACATGGGTGCTTCCTTCTACGCCCCCAACCTGATCTACCGCACCCTGTCGCTGGATTCCAACGATCGCAGCAAGCTGCTGGTAGCCCCCCGTACCCTGAACATGGTCATCGGCATGATCGGTGCCGCCATCATCATGATTGTGAACACCGTCAACAGCGCGCTGGGTCTGGACAGCATGCACGACGCTTTCAGTGTGACGGTGATCTCGATGATGATTATTTCGGCGCTGCTGGCCCTCTTCGGCCTGGTGTTCATTAAGGAGCGCCACATTCCCGAGACACAGCCCGATGACAATGTGAAGATCACCGACATTTTCGGGCTGATCGCCACCAACAAAGCCCTGCGCATCCGGCTGACCGATATGCTGTTCACCGGCTTTATCTGGACCTTCCTGTTTGCCACCGCCACCTACTATGCCAAATGGGGCTACTGCACCGACCTGACCACCGGTGTTGTGGACACCGCCAAGCTGGGCACCTTCACCCTGGTTTCCTCCCTGCTGATGTTCTTCCCGCTGGTCATCGGCACCCTGATCGCCGGCCCCATCATGAAGGCGGTGGGCTCCCCCATCCGGTTCCACCGCGCCCTGATCTTCCTGCAGCTGCTGCCCTGCGGTCTGTTGTTCCTGCTGCAGATGGTGGGTCTGCTGCAGAACCTGCCCGCCCTCTACCTGACCTGTATGGGCGTCTGCGCCTGCGCCATCGGCATGGACTACATTCCCGGCGAGGTTATCAACATCGAATGTATGGACTATGAGATCTACAAGAACGGCAAGGACCGTTCCGCCCTGTGCAACGCCGCCAACAAATTCCTGGGCAAAGCACAGAGCGCCATCTCCTCCGGCCTGGTGGGCGTCATCCTGGTGGCCATCGGCTACGAGGTGGACTCCGCCACCGACACCTTCCTGGGTGAGCTGTCCGCCATCCCCGCCATGCTGAACTGGTTCATCGTCATCATGGGCCTGATTCCCTTCCTGCTGGGTCTGGTGGGCTGGCTGGTGCTCAGGCTGTATCCCATCAACGACCAGATCCGTGCCGACATGCGCAACAAGCTTCACGGCGCCGAGGTTCATTGAGTTTTTGCCCACAGCACAACAGCCGTCCGTTGACTGCAACGGGCGGCTGTTGTTTTTGGTTCAGGCGTTCTTTCCCTTTCCCGCCGCCCGGAGGGCCGCCTCGCTCATCGAGACAATCAGCGCGACCACCTGCTCCGGCGGCTGGCGCATCCCATCCTGGATCCACCGCCGCAGGATGCTGCCGCTGCCGTCCGACACATAGGCGTAGATCATGGCCAGGGTGCTCTCATCCATTTCCGGATGTTCGCTGGCCAGCCGGGGGCGCAGCTGTTCCCAGCACAGCCCGCAGGTCTTGGTCATCAGCTGGGGGTCTCCGTTGTCCCCGCCCAGCGCCATCATTCGCTCCCCGTGGCTTTTGGTCAGCCGCATCAGCTTGAGCAGGAACCGGTCCACCCCGCTGTCCAGATTCACCAGCTGCTGGCGGATCTCCTCAAAAAACTCCTCCTCCATGGCCTCCAGCAGAGCCGGAACATCCTGGTAGTGCTTATAAAAGGTAGCCCGGTTGATCTGGGCCTGCTGGCAGATCTCGGTGACGGTGATCCGCGCCGCCGGTTTCCGGGCCAGCAGCTCCAGAAAGCTCTGCTGAATCACCATCCGGGTATAGCGCACCCGGGCATCAATTGGTTTCATTCTGTCACCTCCGACAACACAAACAGGGAATCTGTTGATCAACTTTCACCCCGGTGAAGATTGATGGTTGCCCCCGCCGTCTGTTTCCAGTATAGTGGATTCAGACAAGAAAATCAACAGATGTCAACAAACTATCGCATTGTTTTATAGGAGGCGGTTGTCGTGAAGCGGGATCTGTTTGAGAGCAATTGGCTGCGCAGCCGGGTGCGGGAGGACCGGATCACCCGCCGGGAGCAGGTGCTGGGCTATTTTGTGGGGCCCTGCCTTGTCTACATGATGTACACCTGTGTGGCCGGCACCTATCTGACCCAGTTCTACACCGATGTGCTGGGGCTGGCCGGCGGGCTGCTGACCCTGATGCCGCTGGTCTCCAAGCTGATCAGCGGGGCGGTGAGCCTGCTGCTGGGGCGTCTGATTGACCGCACCCGCACCGCCCAGGGCAAGGCCCGGCCCTGGATTCTGGGGTCCGGGCTTCTGTTGACAGTCTGCGGCCTGCTGCTCTATGCGGTGCCCCGGGCGCCGCGTCCCTGGCAGATCGCCTGGGTGGTGGTGAGCTACAATCTGTTTTTCAGCCTGGCCTTTTCCAGCTACGCCCTGAGCCATGCACTGATGGTGCCGCTGTCCACCCGGGACGCCGGGCAGCGGGACGGTCTGGCCATGCTGACCTCCACCGGCACCTCGATGCTGCCGGGGATGCTGACCACCATCGTGATGCCGCTGCTGGTGCGGCAGATGGGGGTGGGCGCCGGGGCCCGGGGTGCCTGGCTGGGGGTGATGGGGCTGTTTTCGGCCCTGGCTCTGCCCGCCACCCTGGTGGAATACTACTTTACCCTGGAACGGGTCACCGCCGGCAACCCCGCCGCCCAAACGTCGGTCTCCTTCACCCGCCAGCTGCGCACCTGCCTGGCGGACCGCAGCTGGGTGCTGGTGATGATCTTTACCCTGCTGCTCTATCTGGCCGGCGCCATGACCACCAACAGCATGCTCTACTACTGCAACTGGGTGCTGGGCGATTCCATCCAGAGCGGCGCAGCCCGGCAGATTCTGGTCAACATGGTGGGTCAGGCCCCCATGGGCATCGGGGTGGTGATCCTCTGGCCGCTGGTGCGGCGGTTCGGCAAACGGCGGGTGGCGCTGGTGGGATTTCTGGCCGCATCCCTGGGCTGCGGGCTGGTGGCGCTGGCCGGGGACCGGATGGTGCCGGTGCTGGCCGGGCTGGTGGTCAAGTCCACCGGTGCCCTGCCCACCTACACCATGGCGGCTTTTCTGGCCGAGGCGCTGGACCATGTGGAAGCCCACCGGGGATTCCGGGTGGATGGGCTGTCCGCCTCGGTCAACAGCCTGATCCAGTCCACCGTTCAGGGCATCAGCCAGACCATGCTGCTGGCGGGAATCAGCGGGCTTGGGTATCTGGCCCCCGCTTCCAGCACCCAGGTGGTACAGCAGAATCCGGCGGTGCGGCTCTTTTTCACCCTCTGTTTTGTGGGGGTCCCGGCGGTGGGATATCTGCTCTGCGCCCTGATCATGGCGGTCTACCGCAGCGACTGACCGCCCGGTGCCGGGGCTTTGCTTTGGCCGGGCGGCAAGATATAATAAAAGAGGAATTCAACCAGGAGGTGTGTACCATGGCATCGTGGCAGGAAGGCCTTTCCCAGGCATGGAAGAACGACATCAGCTTTCTGCAGCTGGTCAGCGACCTGTCCGGCATTGCCATCGCCCTGTGGGTTGCGGGGGAGGGGGAAGCGGGCGCCCGTTGGGCCAGCTGCTCCTGTGACGCCCACCCCTGCTTTGCCCGCCCGGCGCTGCGCACCACCCTGGAGGAGCACTGCTGCGGCGGTATGCCCAGCATCTATCTGGAAAACAACCTGGTCTTTTACGGGGTCATGCCCATCGGGACCTTTGCCCTGGCCATCGGCCCGGCCACCTTCTCGGCAGTTCCCAGGGACAGCATCGGGGCAGACCCTGCCGGTCTGCCCCTGGACCCGGTGGTTCCCCTGGCCAGGGCCGATCTGGACACGGTGGGCAAGTATATGAAGCTGATCTATCACCACTTCATGGGCACAGCGGTCTCCTGCGAGGAGATTCCCGTCACCGCCGAAATGCTGGAACACTGGGAGCCCGCCGGCGCCTTGGAGGAGTATCAGCTGGACCAGTCGGAACACGACCGGGACCACCAGGACGGCAGAAACTACGAGCAGGAGCTGCTCCGGGCGGTGGAACAGGGGGACACCGACCTGCTGAAGGAGCTGATGAACCGTCCCGCACCCCAGTTTGACCAGATCGGCGCCCTGTCCGAGGAAAAGAGCAAGGAGAACGAGTATCTGGCGGTTTCCCTGATCACCCTGGTCACCCGGGCAGCGGTGGCGGGGGGCGCCCCGGCCGAAACCGCCCACCAGCTGGGGGATGTCTATTTAAAGCGGCTGGGCAAGGCGGTGCTCCGGGGAGAGCCGCCCACCTTCCTCTCCTTCAGCGCCATCCTGGCCTTCACCGAGATGGTCCGCCGCACCCGGGAGGAAAAGAGCGAGCGGTCCTGCGTGGAAGCCTGCAAAGCCTACATCGAAAAACATCTGCGGCACAATCTGGAGGTGGGCGAGATTGCCCCCGCCATCGGGATCAGCCGGTCCTACCTCTCCCGGATTTTCCACCAGACCGAGGGCATCACCATCCAGCAGTTCATCCAGCGGGAGCGGTGCCACCATGCTGCCCGGATGCTGCTCTACTCCAACTATCCCATCTCCCAGATCGCCCAGTATTTCGGGTTTTCCTCCCAGAGCTATTTCGGGGTTTGCTTCCAGCACTGGTACGGCGTCTCCCCCAACGCCTACCGCCAGGCGGGCCAGCAAAATTCCGCACATCCTTGACAGGAAAGGCACATCGTTAATAGAAGCCGTTTGGGTTCTCTGTTAAAATCGGGTTACAAGGCTGGAAAGCCGGCCAGACTTCCGGATTTTACCAGAGATTTTTTGATTTTGCAGCGGCACCGTCCCTGGCGGGGCCGCCGGAATGGAGGAAATGAACGATGGCCAAAATTTTTGCATCCAAATCCCCCGAGAAGAGCGCCCGGGAACAGCGCAATTTTGAGCGGGTGCGGCGCATCGCCGCCGAAGGCATGGTTCTGCTGGAGAACAATGGCGTTTTGCCTCTGACCGCCGACGGGCGCAGCCTCGCCCTGTTCGGCAACGGTGTACGCCACATGGTCAAGGGCGGCACCGGCTCGGGGGATGTCAACGCCCGCGACGTGGTCAATGTGGAGCAGGGGCTGGAGCAAGCCGGGTACCGGATCGGCTCCAAGGCATGGCTGGACCAGTACGACGCCGACTGCACCGCCCGGATGAATCAGTACATGGTGGACTTCAAGGCCGTTCTGAAGGAAAAGGGCTGGGCCGGCGTCAACTGGGCGCTGGACAACCCCTACCGTGACCCCGACGTCCCCACCCTCACCGAGGCGGATCTGGGGGACACCGACCGGAACTGTGCCGTCTATGTCATTGCCCGGACCTCCGGCGAAGGGGCGGACCGCAAACAGGCCCCCGGCGACTACGAACTCACCGACCGGGAGAAAGAAAACCTGACCTTCCTCACCCGGCAGTATCAGCACACCGTGGTCCTGCTGAATGTGGGCGGCGTCATTGACACCAAGTTCCTGCGCAGCACCCCCGGCATCGACGCGGTGCTGCTGATGAGCCAGCCCGGCTGCGCCGCCGGCTACGCCCTTGCCGATGTGCTCACCGGCAAGGTCACCCCCAGCGGCCGGCTGACTGCCACCTGGGCGGAGAACTACGCCGACTATCCCGAGGCCACAGGCTTCAGCTATCTCAGCGGCGACCTGGACGATTCCTATTATAAGGAAGGCATCTATGTGGGCTACCGTTACTTTGACAGCTTCGGCATCCGGCCCGCCTATCCCTTCGGCTTCGGGCGGTCCTACACCACCTTCGCCCTGACCACCGAGGGGGTGGAAATCCGGGACGAGACCATCCGGGTCAAGGTCACGGTCCAAAACACCGGCGATCAATATGCCGGCCGGGAAACTGTGCAGGTCTATCTCTCCCAGCCCCAGGGCAAGCTGGACAAGCCCTATCAGGTGCTGACCGGTTTTGCCAAGACCGGTCTGCTGGCCCCCGGCCAGGCGGAGACGGTGGAGGTTTCCTTCTCGCTGCGGGCGGTGGCCTCCTATGATGAGGAGCGGGCCGCCTGGGTGCTGGAAGAGGGGCTCTATCCCCTTCGGGTGGGCAGTCACTCCCGCGATACCCACATTGCGGCGGTGCTGCAGCTGGATGAAACCGTCCTGACCCAGCAGCTGGAAAACCACCTGCGCCCCGATGTGCCGCTGGAGGTGCTCCACGCCTCCCCCGAACACTTCTATACCTACCCCGCCGAGGCCCGGGAGATGCAGGCCGCGCCCCGGCTGGAGATCATCCCGACTTCCCTGCCCACCCGCACTGTTGCCTATGCCCAGCCCCCCAAGGAGCTGCACACCCAGTGCCAGCAGACGGTCACCGTGGAGGATGTGCTGGCCGGCCGGGCCTCGCTGGAGGATCTGACCGCCCAGCTCACCGCCCAGGAACTGGCTGATCTGGTGATCGGCGCCGCCCGGGGTGGCCTGGCCGGCGGCTCGGTGGTCGGCGCGGCCTCCACCGCCTGCCCCGGCGCCGCCGGGGACACCACCTCCAGCCTGCTGGAAAGCCGCGGGGTGCAGAATCTGGTTCTCTCCGACGGCCCTGCCGGGCTGCGGCTCTCCAAGAGCTTTGTGGCGGACAGCCAGAACAACATCATCCCCGGCCTGGGCGAGTCCGCCTTTGGCAACCTGGGTGAGCTGCTGGGAATGACACCGCCGGAGCGCCCCGCTGATGCGGTGGACTACTACCAGTACTGCACCGCCATCCCCATCGCCACCATGCTGGCCCAGACCTGGGACCTGGAGCTGGTCCGGGAGGCCGGCGACCTGGTGGGCGAGGAGATGGAGGAGTTCGGGGTCACCCTCTGGCTGGCTCCGGGCATGAACATCCACCGCAACCCGCTGTGCGGCCGCAACTTCGAGTACTACTCGGAGGACCCGCTGCTCACCGGCCTGTGCGCCGCGGCGGACACCTGCGGGGTCCAGAAGCATCCCGGCTGCGGCACCACCATCAAGCATTTTGCCCTCAACAACCAGGAGGACAACCGCACCCACTGCAACTCCCATTGCTCCGAGCGGGCCCTGCGGGAGATCTATCTCAAGGGCTTCGAGATTGCGGTCCGCACCGCCCAGCCCCTCTCGGTGATGACCTCCTACAACCTGGTGAACGGCATCCACTCGGCCAACAACAAGGAGCTGATCACCGACATTCTGCGCAGCGAGTGGGGTTTCCAGGGTCTGGTTATGACCGACTGGGGCACCACTGACGCCAGCACCGGCTTCAAGTACGGCTCCTCCAGTCCCTCCGGCTGCATCCGGGCCGGCAACGACCTAGTCATGCCCGGCTCCCAGCAGGATGTGGACGACATCCTCAAGGCCCTGCAGGAGGGGACCCTCCCGCTGGCCGAACTGCAGGCCTGTGCCTTGCGGATTCTCCGGCTGGTGCTCCACTGCGAAAAAGTCCGCCAGGGCTGAGCCGGTTCCCTTTCATCTGTGAAACGAGGAACTGTCGATGACAAAATCCGCCAAAAGGCAGGTATTCAATCCCTACCTGCCGCTCTATGAATACATTCCCGACGGGGAGCCCCATGTCTTCGGGGACCGGCTGTATCTGTACGGCAGCCACGACCGGTTTGGCGGCAAGAAATTCTGCATGAATGACTACGTCTGCTGGTCCGCCCCCGTCACCGATCTGACCGACTGGCGCTACGAAGGGGTGATCTACCGCCGGACCCAGGACCCCCGAATGCCCAAGGGGGAGCATGAGCTCTGGGCCCCCGACGTGGTGCAGGGCAAGGACGGCCGGTATTATCTGTTCTACTGTCCCGACGACAAGGTGAAGTCCATCGGGGTGGCGGTCTGCGATACCCCGGCGGGACACTATATGTTCCACGGCGTGGTGCGGGACCGCGAAGGGGGTATCCTGGGCGAGCGGCCCGGAGATACCATCCCCTTTGACCCCGGGGTGTTCCGAGATGAGGACGGCACCGTCTATCTCTATTCCGGCAACGGCCCCCGGGTCCCGCGGGATGTGGGCAAGGAGCCCAAAGCCTCGATGGTCATGACCCTGGAAGAGGATATGCTGACCCTGAAAACCGAACCCCGCCGTCTGATCCCCACCCTGGACCAGTCCAAGGGCACCGACTTTGTGGGCCACGAGCTCTTCGAGGCCAGTTCCATCCGGAAAATCCGGGGCAAATACTACCTGGTCTACTCCTCGGTGGCGCTGCACGAACTGTGCTACGCTGTCAGCGACCATCCGGACCGGGGATTCCGGTACGGCGGCGTCCTGGTCAGCCACTGTGATCTCTTTCCCGGCCAGCCGGGCAAGCCCCTGTGCGCCTACGGCAACAACCACGGCGGTCTGGAGGAGATTAACGGCCGGTACTATATCTTTTACCACCGTCCCACCAACCGTTCCATGTTTTCCCGTCAGGGCTGCGCCGAGCAGGTGGAAATCCGGGAGGACGGCACCATCCCCCAGGTACACATCACCAGCTGTGGCCTGAACAACGGCCCGCTGGAGGGCCGGGGGCGTTACCCCGCTTCCATCTGCTGCAACCTCTACGGCAAACACACACCCACCTTCTCGGTCCGGTTCCTGATGGGCAGCAAGCATCCCTACATCACCCAGGACGGGCCCGACTGGTCCCCCGGAGACGGGGGAACCCCGCCCCGGCAGTACATCGCCAACGGAAAGGACGGCATGACCGCCGTCTACAAATATTTCCGTTTCCGGGACACCCGGCAGATCACGGTGACGGTGCGGGGCCATGCCAGCGGCCAAATTCTGATCCGGCTGGCCCCCGATCAGACCCCGGTGGGCAGCATCCCGATTCATCCCACCAGGGACTGGACCCCCTTCTCCGGAGCCGTTCAGATTCCCGATGGGGATTCCGCCCTCTGCTTCTGCTATGAGGGCAAGGGAAAACTGGATTTCCTGGAATTTTCCCTCGGCTGACCCCGGCGATGTCCCCATAAAATATCCCACAAGCCAAAAGCCCTTCCGGGCGGCGTCCGCAGCCTTGGACGCCGTCACCCCGGAAGGGCTTTTTCTTTGTTTTGCTCACCCCTTGGCGGTGCGGTAGTCCGCCGGGGAACAGCCGTACTTTTCCCGGAATTTGCGGTAGAAGTAGCTGCTGTTTTCGTAGCCGATGGCCTCGATGACGGCGTCCGCCGACATGCCGGTGTTCGCCAAAAGATAGGCCGCCTGCTGCAGTTTGCGCTGCTGCAGCAGCTGCTTGAAGTTGGACCCGGTGTGCCGCTTGAGCAGCCGGCTGAGGGTGTAGGGCGGCAGGTGCAGCCGGGCGGCAATCTCCTCCAGGGTGCCGCCCTTGTAGGAGGTCTCGATGTATTGCAGGGCGGTGAAGACGGCGTTTTCCTCCCGGCTGTCGGGCAGGGTGCGGTTGATGTTCTCGGCAAACAGGGTCAGGTTTTGCAGCAGCAGCCCCATGGTGGTCTGGTTGAGCAGATTCACCCCCGGCTTTTTTTCCAGCAGGGTCCAGATCATGTTCTCCAGCAGGTTTTCCACCGGCAGGATCTCCCCCGCCGCAATGTGCAGCCAGCCCGCAAAGGTGGACTCCCCCGCCAGGGTGGAGATGAGGAAATCCCGCAGCACGTTTTCCTGCTCCAGCATCCGGAAACTGCGGTCGAAAAACTGGGGCAGGATGATGAAGTTGACCCCCACATCCCCCTCGCCGGCGGGCAGGATCTCGTGGTAGGCCGCTTGGTTCAGAAACAGCAGATCCCCCTGCCCCAGCACCAGTTTGCGGCTTCCGTTGAGGATGTGGGTGGTGGAACCGCTGCACATGTACAGCATCTCCACATAGTTGTGGCGATGCCGGGGAAAATGCACAAACCGGGTGTGGGGACGGATCTCGATGAGCTTGCCCTTTTCCAGCAGCTTGTCGCTGTCCACCACAAAATCCCGGCGGGAGGTGTACCGCTCCCGCTGCACCCCCTGCCCCTTGAGAATGGCCTGTTCCTCCTCGGTGATCCGGCGCAGCCGCGCCAGCAAACGCTCGTCCATCCGGGCCCTTCCCCCTTTCCGCTTCCAGCATACCACAGCCCTTCCCCGATTGCAAATAAAGTCCCTGTTTTGGTCAAACGCCGACCTTATCCCCGGGGCGTCCAGCCGCTACAATAAAGGTAACAAAACAATCAGGAAAGGAGCATGTCTATGGGTCGGTATTATCTGGCCATCGACATCGGGGCTTCCAGCGGGCGCCACATCCTGGGCCATCTGGAAGAAGAAGGACGGATGGTGCTGGAGGAGGTACACCGCTTCGACAACCGTCAGATCCGCAAAAACGGCCACGACTGCTGGGACATCGAGCATCTGTGGCAGGGCATTCTGGACGGGCTGAAGGCCTGCAAAGCGCTGGGCAAGATCCCCGTCACCGTGGGCATCGACACCTGGGCGGTGGACTTTGTGCTGCTGGACCAGCAGGGCCGGCCGGTGGGCGACGCAGTGGCCTACCGGGACGGGCGCACCGAGGGGGCCGACAAGCTGGTGGAGGCCAGGATTTCCCCTGCCGAACTCTACCAACGCACCGGCATCCAGAAGCAGCCCTTCAACACCATCTATCAGCTGGCGGCCCTGCAGGCCGAGCATCCCGAACAGCTGGAGGCCGCCCACAGCCTGCTGATGATTCCCGACTACTTCCACTACCGGCTGACCGGGGTGCAGAAGCAGGAATACACCAACGCCACCAGCACCGGGCTGGTGAATGCCGCCAATAAGACCTGGGACCGGGAACTGTTGGATCTGCTGGGGCTGCCCCGGCGCCTCTTCGGGCCGCTGTCCATGCCGGGCACCGTGGTGGGCCCGCTGACCGAGGAAATTGCCGCCGAGGTGGGCTTCCAGACCACCGTGGTGCTGCCTGCCACCCACGATACCGGCTCGGCCTTTCTGGCGGTGCCGGCCAAGGATGACCGAGCGGTCTACCTCTCCAGCGGCACCTGGAGCCTGCTGGGGGTGGAGAACACCGCGCCCATCACCACCGAAGAGAGCCGTAAGCAAAACTTCACCAACGAGGGCGGCGCCTGGTACCGCTACCGGTACCTCAAGAACATCATGGGCCTGTGGATGATCCAATCCATCCGCCGGGAGCTCAATGGGGTGGACTATGTGGCCGGCAAGAGCCGGGCCTCCTGGACGCTGGATGTGGCCGCCGGAGAGCGCCAGTGGAGCTTTCCCGACCTCATCGCCGCGGCCGGGGCTGCCGGGGACTTTCCCTCGGTGGTGGACGCCAACGACGACGCCTTCCTGGCCCCGGCCAGCATGATCGCCGCGGTGCAGACGGCCTGTGCCGACGCCGGACAGCCGGTGCCCCGGACGGTGGGCCAGCTGATGCAGTGCGTCTACCGCAGCCTGACCCTGTGCTACAAAAACGCCATCGCCGGCCTTTCCGAGCTGACCGGCAAGAGCTACACCGCCATCCACATTGTGGGCGGCGGCTGTCAGGACAACTACCTCAACCAAATGACTGCCACCGTCACCGGCCTGCCGGTGTGGGCGGGCCCGGTGGAGGGCACCGCCATCGGCAACCTGGTGATCCAGATGATCCACGGCGGCGAATTTGCCGACCTGAACCAGGCACGAACCAGTATCCGCAACAGTTTTGAGATCAAGGAGGTTCTTCCCCAATGAGCATGCTTGTCGAAACCAAAGCCCGGGTGGGCGTCTTCGCCATCGCCCTGGGCGCCTATCTGCCCCAGTTCCCCAGCCTGGTGCCGGAGTTCCAGGCCCAGTACGAAAACTTCAAGACAATGATTCCCGACTCGGTGGAGCTGGTGGACGGCGGCATCGTCACCACCAAGGAGCTGAGCCAGGCCGCCGGGGACAAGTTCCGGGCCGCCGACGTGGATCTGGTGATCCTGCAGCTGCTGACCTACGCCACCTCCTACAACATGCTGCCCGCGGTGCGGGACCTGGATGTGCCGGTGGTGCTGGTCAACGTCCAGAAGCTCCGCGCCCCCGACTACGAGCACACCGACACCGCCAAATGGCTGGGTGAGCTCTACGCCTGCGGCGCCGTGGGCGAGATGGTGGCCGACCTGGAGCGGGCCGGCAAGCGCCATGCGGTGATCACCGGCGTGGTGGAGGGCGGCGACCCCACCGTCCAGGCCGAGATCAACGACTGGTGCAAGGCTGCCCAGGTGCGCCGCCGCTTCCGGGACACCAACCTGGCCCAGATCGGCCGCCCCTACCCCGGCATGATGGACCTGTACATCGATGAGACCAACCTCTACAACCGGATGTGGCTCTACACCAAGCAGTTTGACTGGGAGAAGATGTGGGCCATCGCCGACAACGTCACCGACGAGGCGGTGATCCGGGCCAAGGCCGAGGAAATTCTGGACACCTTCGACATCGAGGGCGGCGGCACCGTCGAGAAGGTCTGGGAGATGGCCCGCTACGTCGTGGCCTTTGAAAAATGGGTCAAGGACGAGAAGATCGCCTTCATCGCCTCCCACTACGACGGCTTTGCCCAGGGTAAGGCCGGGGTGCTGGACTCCATGCTGATCCCCGCCTTCTCCATGCTCATCAAGCAGGGGGTTGCCTGCGCCGTGGAGGGCGACATCAAGGTCTCCATGGCCATGTCCATCCTCAAGACCATCGCCGGCGAGGGCCAGCT
>CALWNP010000039.1 GCA_944382835.1 uncultured Gemmiger sp. | reverse complement strand
CTTGCCCGGACATGACAATACTCCCCCTATGATGACAGTGTTTTATTTCACTGTCTCTCATAGAGGGAGCATATCACAATGTGCGCTGCCGTTTTTTTGTGATTTTTGCCCGAAAGAAATCGGTTCAGATGGAGCGGAAGCCCTTGCCGATGATCTCACTGCTGTTGACGATGGTGATAAAGGCCTTGGGATCGATGTCCCGGATGTAGTTGCGCAGCCGGGCGGCCTCGTGACGGGTCAGCACCGTCATCAGCACCTTCTCGGATTCATGGGTGTAGGCACCGTAAGCCTGCTGCTCGGTGGCGGACCGATGGAGGTCCTTGAGGATGAAGTCCTTGACCTGGTCGGGATGACTGCTAATCACGGTGCAGACCTTGCGCAGGTTCAGACTTTCGATGGCGCTGTCCACCACCGTGCTTTTCAGGATCATGCCCAGGATGCAGTACAGCCCGGTGGCGGGACCGAAGAGATAGGCGGCCACCAGCACGATGGCCAGATCGCTGACCATCAGGGCGCGGCCGATCTCCAGGCTGGTGTGCTTGTGCAGGATCATGGCCACGATGTCGGTGCCGCCGGTGGAAGCCCCGATGTTGAAGACGATGGCGCTGCCGATGGCGGGCAGAATCACCGCAAAGCAGAGCTCCAGAAAGACATCGTTGGTCAGCGGATGGCTCAGCGGCCAGAGCCGCTCACAGAGGCTGACGTAAAAGGAGAGGGCAAAGGAGGAATAGATGGTCCATCCCATGGACTTGACCCCCAGAAAGGCAAACCCCAGCACCACCAGCACCGCGTTGATGATCCACATAAAGGACCCCACGTCCAGCGAGGGAAACAGGGTGGACAGGATGATGGACAATCCCGAGGTGCCGCCAAAGGCGAAATGGTTGGGGGTTTTGAAGAGCTGAATGCCCAGGGCGGTGAAAAACAACCCACAGTTCAGCCAGCCGAAAAACTTGGCCCCGTCCAGCATCTGGGTGCGGTTGGGCCGAAGCTCTGTGATGCGCATGACAAGATTCCTCTCCGCAGTAAAATTGGCCCTGAGACAAAACAGGGCCTGCCAATATCAGCATACCCGGCGGAAAGCTTGCTGTCAAGCGCCAGAAACGGCCGGACGATCAAAAGAATTTTTTCGGGGGCGGGGACTTGACTTGTGGCCAAAAAACGGTATACTAGTATTGTTATGCTGCCTTGTGCAGCACAAACGGGATGCTAGTGTAGCACAGTTGGTAGTGCAGCTGATTCGTAATCAGCAGGTCGCGTGTTCGAGTCACGTCACTAGCTCCAAAAAGCCACGCTGCAATGCGGAAAACTCCGATTGCAGCGTGGCTTTCTTTTGTATTATCTCAATTTGACTACTTTTTGAATACCTTGGAGTCAGATTGCTCAGGAATCTGCGGCCCGGCCGCTCATACCCGCTGCAGGTGAATCTGGAAGGCGGTGTATTCGCCGGGGGCCACATCGCCGTACCGGGTGTGGTATAGGGGAAGCGGCATCCCCTGGCTCATCAGGGCGTTGGCCGAATACACCCGTCCGCTCTCGGGGTCCCGGTAGTTGGCGCCGGGCACCAGGCCGGCACAGCGGATGAAGCGGTTGGGGCTGTTGCCGGTAGCATCCAGGGTGACAATGTTCAGCAGCGCCTGGGAACCGTCCTCCGCCACCATCATCCAGGCGGCCTCCTTGCGGTTTTTCATCACATCGGTCAGGCGGTAGAACAGGCCGTTGTGCAGCAGATCCCAGTCCTGTTTGAAGGCGGCGATCTGCTGGGGCACCTGCTGCTTTTCCTCCTCCGAGATCAGGTTCAGGTCCAGCTCATAGCCGAAGGTGCCGGCCATGGCTACCACCGCCCGGGTGTGAATGGGCTCGGTGCGGTGGGCGTCGTGGTTGGGCACCGCCGACACATGGGCGCCCATGGTGCGGATGGGGTAGCCGAAGCTGGTGCCGAACTGAATGCGGATTCGGTCGATGGCGTCGGTGTTGTCGCTGCACCAGATCTGGGGGCAGTAGTAGAGCATGCCGGCGTCAAACCGTCCGCCGCCGCCCGAGCAGCCCTCCAGCAGCAGATCGGGATAGCGGTCCAGCAGCTGCTGCATGAAGCGGTAAACCCCCTTGGTGTACTCGTACAGGATCTTGCCCTGGCTCTGGTAGGAGGCCGCGGCAGTGTAGACATCCACCAGCGAGCGGTTCATGTCCATCTTGACATAGTCCGGCCGGCACTCGTCCAGCACCTGGACAATCTGGTCAAAGATGGCATCCACAATCTCCGGCCGGGAAAAGTCCAGCACCAGCTGGTTGCGGCCGCGCACCGGCCGTTTGCCGGGGATCTGCAGCGCCCAGTCGGGATGGGCACGGTAGAGGTCGCTGTCCTCGTTGACCATCTCCGGCTCGATCCACAAACCGAATTTCAGCCCCATGGCCCGGATTTTGTCCGCCAGCTGCCCCATGGAGCAGCCCAGCTTCTGGGTGTTCACCGTCCAGTCGCCCAGGCCGGCGTTGTCGTCGTTGCGGGCGCCGAACCAGCCGTCGTCCAGCACCATCATCTCCACCCCCAGGTCGGCGGCCTTGCGGGCGATGGAGAGGATCTTCTCCCCGTCAAAGTCCATGCCGGTGGCTTCCCAGTTGTTCAGCAGCACCGGACGGCGGCGGTCCCGCCAGGGCCCGCGGCAGATGTGCCGGGCGATGGTTTTGTGGAAGATCTGGCTCAGATGGGCCAGACCGTCGGCGCTGTATGCCAGCAGCACTTCCGGTGCCTGGAAGGCCTCGCCCGGCTGCAGGGGATAGTCGAAGTGTTCGGGCTGAATCCCCATGACCGCCCGGGTGGTGCCGAACTGGTCCCGGGAGACATTGCAGGCAAAGGAGCCGCTGTACACAAAGCTCATCCCGATGCAGGGGCCGGACAGCTCGGTGGTGTCGGGCTGGGCCAGGATCACAAAGGGGCTTTGCTGGTGGCTGCTGGTGCCCCGGCGGCTGCCGATGAGGATTTCCCGCTGGCCGATCTCGGTGCGGCAGGGGGTACGCTCGCCGGCATGGCGGCCGCTGAAATGGATCAGCTCCCAATCGCCGGCCAGCTGGTCCACTGCGGCACTGGCGGCGTTTTGCAGGGTAAGGGGGGCATCGCCGCTGTTGAGGATGCGGGCTGCCCGGGTGATCAGATCCAGCCCGGGCAGAACGCCATATCGCAGTTCCACCGTCACGCCGGCTTCCCGGTCGGCCAGGGTGACCACCAGGGTCTGGGCTTCCTCCTCCTGGGCGTAGACGGCGGGAAGGCCGGGCAGGCTGTATTTGCCGGGCAGAATGCGGTGCTCCTGGTACCGCAGGTCACAGCCCACGGCGCCGTTGCAGCGGCGCAGGCTGAAGGCAGAGGCACGGAAATCCCCGTTGCCCTCGCAGGGGTATTCCAGCGGGAAGGTATCGGCCGAGATGGCCCGTTGATTGCCGGCGTCATAGGGGTTGCCGGAAAATCCCCGGTCCCGGTAGGGGATCAGATAGCTCTGGTCCCCTTCGGCGGTGGGGCCGTAGTAGGTGTGCAGCAGCAGGCCGCCGGGGCCAATTTTCATCTGATAGGTGGTGTGCTGGGTGTCCAGCGTGATGGTGCACTGTTCTTTGTCGTAGTAAATGGCCATGGATTGGTTCCTCATCGTATGGTGGTGGATCTCCCACGCCGGTGGGCGGGGAAAGCGGTTTTCAGGGGTTCTGCCGGGCAAACAGGCTGCAGATCCCGGTGCGGTGATACCGGTCCAGCAGGGCCTGCAGCCGTTGCCGGGTGGTGTTGCTGTAAGCGGCCTGGCAATCCAGACACAGGTATTGCCGGGTTTGCTTGCCCTGCAGTTTCATGCTCAGGGCAATTTCGTCCGAGGTGACGCCGCATCCGCAGCGGCAGCAGCGATGGTTGGTCATTCTTCCTTCACCAGCCTGCAGCGATAGATTTTGCAGCCGTGGGGGGCGATCTGGGGGGAGAAGTGCTCCCGCACCACACCCAGGTCGCAGTGTTCCAGGCAGTCGTGGAAGGCCAGCCCGTAGCCGGCCTGGTGGGGCAGCCCCAGATCCCAGAACTCCAGGCTCACAACGGCCTCGGTGTCGCAGAAGTTGAAGAAGCCCAGGGCCAGGGACCCGTCGGACAGATGCTTGGCCAGCACAAAGTTGTCGGGGTGGGGCCCGGCCTCGATGCGGTAGGGGGCGCGGCACTCGATGTCCTGGTTGATGGCGATGATCTCGGGGTTCATCAGGATGGCTTTGGTGGTGTCATTCATGGTGCGGATGTCGCAGCCGATCATCAGGGGACTGTTCATCATGGCCCACAGGGCAAAGTGGGTCTGATACTCGGTGTCGTTGCAGCCGCCGGCCGAGATGTACTCGTTGCCGCCGGCGTCATACATCCCAACCACCAGCATGTCCAGATCATTGTGGCAGTAGCTGCCGCCGTAGCCCAGCTTGTCCATCTGGGAGAGGGCGATGTCCCGGATGGAGTTCCAGCAGTTCTGTACATCGCCGGTGGAGCGGAAGAGATGCGCCCCCGAGGAGCGGATCCAGTTGTGGACGTTCTCGGTGCCCCACTGGCAGGCGGAAAAGACGATGTCGCGGCCGCAGTTGGCCAGGGCCAGCCCCATCCGGTGGAAGAGCAGCTCGTTGCTGATGGTGCGGGGCTTGTAGCAGTTGTCGTATTTCAGATAATCCACACCCCATTGGGCAAACTGCCGGGCGTCCTCAAACTCATGCTCAAAGCTGGCAGGGTAGCCCGCACAGGTTCGGGTGCCGCAGCAGCTGTACATCCCGAATTTCAGCCCCTTCTTGTGCAGGGCGTCGGCCAGATAGGCCATGCCGTGGGGGAACTTTTCGGGGTCAGCCACCAGGTTGCCCTGGGCATCCCGCTCTTTCAGCGACCAGCAGTCGTCGATCACCAGATAGTTGTAGCCGGCCTGGAGCAGCCCGCTTTCCACCATGGTGTCGGCGGTGGTCAGGATCAGCTCCTCGTTGATCTTGTCGGTAAAGGTGTTCCAGCTGTTCCAGCCCATGGGCGGGGTGGCACACATTGCGGTACGGTTCAATACAATCCCTTCTTTCGGTTCGGTGGGGCAAAGCCGGAATTATCCCTTCACGCTGCCCAAGGTCAGGCCCTTGGTAAAGTAGCGCTGCAGGAAGGGGTAGACGCACATGATGGGCAGGGCACCCAGGAAGAGCTGGGCGGCGCGGCCGGTGCGGGCATTCATCCGGGAGAGGATCTCCTGGATGTTGGAGGTGGTGTCGGACTGAAGCAGCTGCTCAAAGTTGACCAGCAGGGTCTGCAGGTAGGTCTGCAGCGGATAGTTGGCGGGGTCGCTCATGTAGATCATGCCGCTGAACCAGTCGTTCCAGTGGCCGACCATGCAGAACAGGCCGACAGTGGCCAGGCTGTGTCCCAGCAGGGGGAAGACCACCTGAACCAGGGTCTGGAAGGGGGAAGCGCCGTCAATCCAGGCGGCTTCCTCGATCTCGTGGGGCAGGCCGCGGATAAAGTTCATCAGGATGATCATGTTGTAGACCGGCAGCGCACCGGGCAGGATCAGCGACCAGATGGTATCCTTCAGCCCCAGGCCGGAGACCAGCAGGTAGGTGGGGATCATTCCGCCGCTGACCAGCATGGTCAGGACGAAAAAGCCCGAGAGCAGGTTGCGACAGGGCAGGTTGTCCTTGGAGAGGGGGTAGGCGGTCAGCACCATCAGCACCACGTTGAGCAGTGTGCCCAGCACCACCCGCTGCAGTGAGATGCTCATGGCGCGTAGGAACTTACCGCCGGTGATCACATATTCGTAGGAAGCGGTGGTGAAGTCCACCGGCCAGAAGGCCACCTGGCCCGCGGCCACGGCGGTGCTGCTGGAAAAGGAGACGGCCAGCAGGTGGATGAAGGGCAGCACACAGGTCACACAGACAATCCCCATGACCACTGCCAGAACCACATCAAAAACAGTTGTTTTCTTTTTCATCGGAACAGGCCTCCTTGTCACAGAATCCGGTAACCGGCCACCTTGTCGGCCAGTACGTAGGAGGTGACCACCAGAATGGCGGAGATCAGCGATTTGAACAGACCCACTGCGGCGCCCACCGAGTACTGCGCCTGCTGGATGCCCAGGCGGTAGACGTAGGTGTCGATGATGTCTCCGGTTTCCCAGACGCTGGGGCTGTACAGGTTGTAGATCTGGTCAAAGCCGGCGTTGAGCACGTTGCCCAGCGAGAGCACCAGCATCAGGATGATGGTGGGCAGCAGCAGGGGCAGGGTGATCCGCTTGATCTGCTGCCAGCGGGACGCGCCGTCCAGCATGGCGGACTCGTACAAGGCAGGGTCAAAGCCGGTGAGGGCGGCCAGATAGATGATGGTGCCGTAGCCAAAGCCTTTCCAGACATCGCTGAAGATCATGGTCCAGGGAAAGACCCGGGGGCTGCCCAAAAAGTTGACGGTGCCGATGCCCAGCTTGTTCAGGATCAGGTTGATGGCGCCGCTGCTGCTCAGAATGTCCATCAGCACACCGGCCATGATGACCCAGGACAGGAAGTTGGGAATGTAGATCAGGGTCTGGTAGAACCGTTTGAGCCGGTTGGAGCGCATCTCATTGAGAAAAATGGCCACAATGACCGGGACCACAATCCCCAGCGCCAGTTTCCAGACCGAGATGAAAAGGGTGTTCCAGATGGTGCGGACAAAGGTTGGCTGGCTGAACAGATACTGGAAATTCTTCCAGCCCACCCAGGGGGAGGCAAATCCCATGCCCACGTTGTAATCCTCAAAGGCGATGATGACGCCGTACAGCGGGATATAGCAGAAGATAAAGGTCAGGACGATGCCCGGCACCAGCATGAGGAAATACTGCCACTTGTTCTGCATGCCTGGCCGACGATATGTGCTTTTTTCATAACTCACACCTCGTGCAGGATCCCCACAGAGGGCGGCGGAACGCCCGCCGCCCTCCAGGAATCCGGATTTTTTATTGGTTGCCGTAGGTTTCGTTGATTTCCTGGGTGGCCTGGGCGCCGCCGGCGGTCATCCATTCCTGTACCAGGGTGTCAAAGTAATCGATGGGCTGCTCGCCAATGATGATCTTGGTGAACCCTTCGATGAGGATGTCGTTCAGGGTGCTGCCCGCCGACTGGAGGGTGGGAGTGTCGGGGCCCCACTTGGCATCCTGGACATACTGGTGGTTGTCCAGATAGGTCTTGGCAATGCCGTAGGTGGAACGGTCATTGCCCTGCTGCAGGAAGTCGCCGATGCTGTCGGGGTCCTTCTCCTCGGTCCAGCGCACGCAGCTCTCAAACTTGGAAAGGTTGGTGCCCAGGGCGTCGGTGTCCACATCCTCGCCGGCCTGCCACCGGTCAAACGCATCCTTGACCTGCAGGAACTGGTTGTAGTCGTTCTCGGGGTTGATGATGCGGGTGCTGGTGACACAGTTGGGGTAGTTGTTGCTGTGCAGTTCGCTCAGGTATTCGTTGGTTTCCTTGCCCACTGCGTCGGTGACGGTGTAGACATAGAAGTTGATCAGCTTCATGGCCGCTTCGGGGTTCTGGCAGTCCTTGCTGATGACCACATAGCCGGTGTTGTTGAAGGTGACGCTGCCCATGATGGGGGAGCCGTCCTGGGTGGGAATCTCGTAGGGCAGGAACACCGCGTCGGTGCCCTGGTTCTTCAGGATGTCGGGCAGGGGATTGTAGCTGAACCACTGGGCAAAGGGAATCACGCCGCATTCGCCGTTGATCATGCCCTGCATCATCTTGTCAAAGTTCAGGGTGGTGAAGTTGGGATTGATGATCCCATCCTTGTACCACTGGGCGTACTGGGCCAGGGCTTCCTTCATCTCGGGCTGGACGGTGCCGTAGCCCAGGGTGCCGTCCTCCTGTTCCACCCAGATGCCGGGATGGGCACCCCAGCTCAGCGCCAGGCGGAAGACGTTCTCCAGCGTCTGGTCCTCGGCCAGGGCGTAGCCGCCGTATTTCTGGGCAAAGGTGGTGGCAATCTCGATCACGTCGTCCATGGTTTCGGGGGCGTCAAAGCCGCACTCCTGCATCCAGTCCTGCCGGATCCAGATGTACTGGAACTGGTCGATGTTGCCGTAGCTCATCTGGGCCATGCCGTACATCTTGCCGTCGAAAACGCCGTTGTCCCAGGTGTCGGCGTATTTTTCCCGGTACTCCTTCAGGGTGTCCGAGGCGTATTTGTCAAAGACCTCGTCCAGATCCATCAGCATGTCCGCCTTGACCAGGGTGGCCAGCCGGGCGTCGTCCACCTGGAAGACATCCGCGATGTCCCGGTCCGCGATGGCCAGATTCAGCTTGGTGCTGTAATCATTGCTGACCCACTTGTTCTGCAGGTCGATGTTGAACCGTTCTTTATAGGCGCGGTACCAGGGGTTGTTGCCGTAGTCGTCGTCACCCTGGAACTCGGTGCCGCTGTTTTCCGCCAGGAAGGTGGTCAGGGTGACCGTCTCGGGGTAGGGGGCCCAGATGTCGTCGGGCGGTTCCACCCGGGCGCTGGATGCAGTGGTGGTCTCGGTGGCGGGTTTGGAGATGCAGCCGGTCAGGCTCAGCAGAGAAGCACCTGCCAAAAACAGAGCGCAGGACTTCAGTAACCTTCTTTTCATGGGGGTTCCTCCTTCTTCTGGTCACAAACAATTTGTGAAAATGGATCTGCTGCCAGCGGTGCGCTGGAAGGCTGGCTCTTCCGGCTATGAGCAAGGTAACCGATTTCGGTTGCCCATGATTGCGCACCGTGCACAATGCACAATCGTTTTGCTTGTTTCGATAGTGTTTTAGCATCATTGACGAAGCTTCAGAATGTGTAGATGTGACTTGTGATATCTCAATTTGAAGAAATACGGCACAAAACGTTGAAACCGGGTCACATAAGGGTATATAATGAAAACAACATCAGCCACCGCCCCGGCGGTGGAGAACGGAGATGCGGTATGGGACGCAAGGAAAACATTCAGACAGATAACAAAATGCGCTTCTATGTTTTTGAGGACGAGCGGTTTGTGGATCTGAACCTTTACCAGTTCGGCTGGGAAAAATGCCGACCGGACCATCTGTTTGGCCCAGCAGCCAGAAGCCATTTTTTGTTTCATTACATCATCAGCGGAAAGGGCTGGTTGGATGCCGCCGACAGCAAATTCCATCTCCATGCCGGCCAGGGCTTTTTGCTCTGTCCCCGGCAGGTCAGCACCTACTGCGCTGACCCCGAGGAGCCCTGGCACTATGCCTGGGTGGAGTTTGATGGGCTGCGGGCACGGGAGAGCATGACCCTGGCCGGATTGAACGAGCGACAGCCGGTGTACACCCCCAAAAACCCCGACAACCAGGTCCTGCCCGATCTGATGCAGATTATCGACAACCACGACAAGGCCCCGCTGCGCCTGGTGGGGATGGCGATGGTTCTGCTGGATGAGATTGTCCAGACCAGCCGCACCAAGATTGCCACCGGCAACAAAAGTCTGCGGAATTTTTATATGCGGGAGGTCATCAACTACATCGAGGGCAATTACCAGCGTGATGTCTCCATCGAGGAGATTGCCGCCAACCGCGGGCTGAACCGCAGCTACTTTGCCCGGCTCTTCAAGGAGACCATGGGGGTCTCGCCCCAGCAGTTTTTGATCCAGTACCGGATGACCAAGGCCTCCGAGCTGCTCAAGGGGAGCAAGATGCCGGTCACCGAGGTGAGCCACGCGGTGGGGTACGAGAACCCGCTGCATTTTTCCCGGGCTTTTAAAAACCTCTACGGCATCTCTCCCAGCGAGTACCGGCGCCGCCATGCCTACCAGACCCCTGAACCTTAAAAGGCAGCCCCCGGTGCGGAAAACGGGACAAACCGTCAAATCTGTGTTACAATAGAGGCATCACAGGACGGAGGCATCGGGAATGGACAAACAGACATTGCTCAAACAGTATTTCGGGCACAGCAGCTTCCGCCCCGGGCAGGAGACCCTCATCGATGCCCTGCTCGGCGGCCGGGATGTGCTGGGGGTCATGCCCACCGGCGCGGGCAAGTCGGTCTGTTACCAGATCCCCGCTATGATGCTGCCCGGCCTGACCCTGATTGTCTCGCCCCTGATCTCGTTGATGAAGGACCAGGTCACCGCCCTGACCCAGGCCGGCATCCCGGCGGCCTACCTCAATTCCAGCCTGACCCCGCGCCAGTACGACGCCGTCTATGCCGGTGCCCGGGAGGGACGGTACAAGATGGTCTATGTGGCTCCCGAGCGGCTGGATGCCCCCGATTTCCTGGACTTTGCCGCCAGCGTGCCCATTTCGCTGGTGGCGGTGGACGAGGCCCACTGTGTATCCCAGTGGGGCCAGGATTTCCGCCCCAGCTATCTGCGGATTGCCGACTTTGTGTCAGGGCTGCCCCAGCGCCCGGTGGTGGGGGCCTTCACCGCCACCGCCACCGATACCGTCCGCGCCGACATCGAAAAGCTGCTGGGCCTGCAGGACCCGGTGCGTCTGGTGACCGGCTTTGACCGGCCCAACCTCTATTTTGAGGTGGTGGAACCCAAATCCAAGGACCTCTACCTCCAGGCCTTTCTGGCCGAGCGGCCGGAGCAGAGCGGCATTGTCTACTGTGCCACCCGCAAGTCGGTGGAGAAGGTCTGCCAGATGCTGCGGGATCACGGTATCCCCGCCACCCAGTACCACGCCGGTCTTCCGGCCGAAACCCGCCGCCGCAACCAGGAGGATTTCGTTTACGATACTGCCCGGGTGATGGTGGCCACCAACGCTTTCGGTATGGGCATCGACAAATCCAATGTGAGCTTTGTGGTGCACTACAACATGCCCAAAAACATCGAGAGCTACTACCAGGAAGCCGGCCGTGCTGGCCGTGACGGAAGTCCCGCCCGGTGTGTGCTGCTCTTTTCCAACGGGGATGTGCAGATCGCCCGGTTCTTGCTCCGCAACATGGGGGAGAACGAAGCCCTTTCGGAGGAGGAGCGGGAGACGGTACACCAGCAGGATCTGTACCGGCTGAACCAGATGGTCCGCTACTGCAAGACCACCGGCTGCCTGCGGGCATTTCTTCTGCGCTATTTCGGGGAGGAGGCGCCGGATCACTGCGACAACTGCGGCAACTGCAACGCCACCTTTACCCGGCGGGACATCACCGTCGAGGCACAGAAAATCCTTTCGGGGGTCACCCGGGTGGAACGCCGGATGCCCGGTGGCCTGGGCCAGGTGGCGCTGATCCAGATGCTCCAGGGCAGCACCAGCAAACGGGTCACCGAGCTGGGGCTGGATGAGCTGTCCACCTATGGGATTCTGGCCACCGCCCGGCGCAACTCGGTGCGGGAGTGGATCGACTGTCTCATCGACCAGGGATACCTGGTGCAGACCGATGGAGAATATCCGGTGCTCCACACCACCGACAAGGCCCGCGGGGTGCTGTTCCACGGCGAGCAGGTCTGGGAAATCCGCCGCAAGCAGAGCAGCACCGAAACCGCCCGGCGGCCCCGCAAAACGGCTGCGCCTCAGGGCGGCCTGCAGGGGTACGAGGACCTCTACGAGGCGCTGCGCGGCCTGCGCAGCCGGCTGGCCAAGGAAGCCCATCTGCCGGCCTACATGATCTTTTCCAACGCGGCGTTGACAGATATGGTGGCCCGCCGTCCCCACACCATGGCGGAGTTTCTCGATGTGTCCGGGGTGGGGGAGCGCAAGGCCCAGCAGTACGGCCAGCTGTTTCTGCAGGCCATCCAGGCATGGGAAAAGGCCGATCACCCCGCGCCGCAGCCGGCGGAGGATTCCCCGGATTCCAACCCCTGACCCCATTTCAAAGGAGGCGGCACAATGCCCCAGGCGTATCCACTGCTGGCCGGCTACCTGATCGCTGTCAACCTCATCGGCTTTGGGTTAATGGCAGCGGACAAGCAGCGGGCCATCCACCACCGCTGGCGCATCCCCGAAAAGACCCTGTTTGCTGCGGCACTGCTGGGCGGCAGCCTGGGGTCCTGGCTGGGGATGCTGGTGATGCACCACAAAACCCGGCACTGGTATTTTGTCATCGGCATGCCACTGATTCTGGCCGCCCAGTTGGGGGCCGGTCTGTGGCTGATCTTACATTGATGGGAGGCAATCAGAATGTTGTTTGTTCAATATCCGCCCTGTTCCACCTGCCGCAAGGCCAGACAGTGGCTGGACGAGGCGGGCTTTTCCTACACCGCCCGCAACATCAAGGAGGAAAACCCCACCGCCCAGGAGCTGGGGCAGTGGTGGCACAAGAGCGGCCTGCCGCTGCGCAAATGGTTCAACACCAGCGGCCAGCTGTATAAGTCCATGGGCCTCAAAGATCGTCTGCCCACCATGACCGAGGCGGAACAGATCGCCCTGCTGGCCAGTGACGGGATGCTGGTCAAGCGCCCGATCCTGGTGGAGGGAGATACCGTCCTGGTGGGGTTCCGCGCCGACCAATGGGCAGAAGCCCTGGGACGTTGAGAAATTCTGGAGCAAGGAAAGGATGATACCGATGACCGAAAACCATGAAAAGGACAAGCTGCACACCGGCGAGCTCTATCTGCCCACCGGCGATGAGATCATGGAGGAGCAAAACCGCTGCCTGGAGCTGCAATGTGATTACAACGCCACCCGCCCTTCCCAGGCCAAGCTCCGCCAGGAACTGCTGCAAAAGATGTTTGCCGAAATCGGGGAGGGCTGCTACATCGAACCTCCGCTGCACGCCAACTGGGGCGGCCATCATGTCCATTTTGGGGAGGGCGTCTACGCCAACTTCAACCTGACCCTGGTGGATGACACCCACATCTATGTGGGCAGCCACACCATGATCGGCCCCAATGTCATCATCGCCACCGGGGGACATCCGGTGCTGCCCGCTCTGCGGGAAGAAGGATACCAGTACAACATGCCGGTGCACATCGGCCAGAACTGCTGGATTGGAGCAGGCGCCATTCTGCTGCCCGGGGTGACGGTGGGGGACAACACCGTCATCGGAGCGGGCAGCGTGGTGACCCGGGACATTCCGGCCAATGTGGTGGCGGTGGGCAACCCTTGCCGGGTGATGCGTCCCATCGACGACCGGGACAGGGCTTACTACTTCCGCCAGCGCGCGGTGCCCGAGGAACTGAAAAACCGGTGAAAGGGGCGTGGAAACATGCTGTTTGGCAGAGCCAAAAAGCCAACCCTGACCCCGCCCGCAGGGCTGGGCAGGGAGGACATTGCCACCGAGAGCAGCATCTGTACCGGGGAAACCCTGATGGGGTTCCGGGACCCGAAAACGGGACGATTGTTGCAAGCTGTGGTGGTCCGTACCCCTCAGGACCGGGAAAAATTCTATCTTGACTACGGATTTGTCCCGAAAAAATAAAGAAAATTTCTTGATATCCCCGTGCACTATGCCAAAAATTTGACAATCCAACCTGTGATTTTATTAACTTTGTAATGTATTTTGTCATTTTGGACAATGACGCACCAATCTTGCGCAAAAATGACGAAATCGCACATTTTCTTTTGCAAAGTGTAAAAATGATGCTATAATCATAATGTAGACAAATGCAGGTGCAGCCCGCTGCAATCACATGGAGGTATCATATATGGAATTGTTCGAGAGTTTTGAAGCGAAGCTGAAAGCTGAACCCAAAACCATTGTCTTTACCGAGGGTTCCGATGCCCGGATCCTCAGCGCGGCCAGCCGTCTGCTGGCGGGCGGCATCCTGAAGGTCATCCTGCTGGGCAACCCCGATGAGGTGAAACAGGCTGCCGCTGCCGGTGGTTTTGACATCGCTGCCGCTCAGATCATCGATCCCAAGACCTACCCCGATTTCGAGGCCATGGTGGCCAAGATGGTGGAGCTGCGCAAGGGCAAGATGACCGAGGAACAGTGCCGTGCGTCCATGGCCAAGAGCAACTACTTCGGCACCATGCTGGTCAAGATGGGCAAGGCCGACTGCCTGTTGGGCGGCGCCACCTACTCCACCGCCGATACCGTTCGTCCGGCGCTGCAGCTGATCAAGTGCCGTCCTGGCGTCAAGGCGGTCAGCTCCTGCTTCATCCTGGTGCGGGACGATGAGCGCCTGGCCATGGGTGACTGCGCCATCAACATCGATCCCAGCGAGGACGAGGTGGTGGAGACCACTGTCCAGACCGCTCAGACCGCGGCCATCTTTGGCATCGATCCCCGCATTGCGCTGCTGAGCTACTCCACCAAGGGCTCTGGCAAGGGCGACTCGGTGGACAAGATGCGCAATGCTACCGCCCGGGTTCAGCAGGATCATCCCGAGCTCAAGGTGGATGGCGAGCTGCAGTTTGACGCCGCCGTGGCACCCGAGGTGGGCCAGCTGAAGGCCCCCGGCAGCAAGGTGGCCGGCTATGCCAACACCTTCATCTTCCCCGACATCAATGCCGGCAACATCGGTTACAAGATTGCCCATCGTCTGGGTGGCTTTGAGGCGTACGGCCCCATCCTCCAGGGCCTGAACGCCCCCATCAATGATCTGTCCCGCGGCTGCAACGCCGAGGAGGTCTACAAGATGGCGCTGATTACTGCTGCCCAGATCTGATTGCGGCCAGCTGCAACATCCTAGATTTATACATCAGCAGGACCTGCCTCCTTTGGGAAGGCAGGTCCTGTTTTTATGACAAGATAAAACAAAAACGCACAGGGCGCTTTCCCGAAAGAAAACATCCTGTGCGTAAAATTTTATGTTGGATGCGACCCTTTAGTTCTGATAGGTCAGATGGTCGGGGTCCAGGGTTTTCAGAACCGCCAGCATGGCGGCAGCTTCCACCCGGGCGGCCACGGGGTCCATCATCAGATAGTTGCCGCACTCGGTGGCCGAGGCACCGGGAATCTCACCCTGGTAGTCCGCCATCCACTGGAAGGCCTCGGTGGTCAGGGCCAGAGCCTCGGCCGGGGTCATGCCGGTGGTCAGCAGATAAAATCCGGTCAGGCAGCCCATGGGGCCCACATAGATGATGTGATCACTCCACTTGCTGTTGCGCGCATAGGTGGCAAACAGATGCTCCAGGGTATGGGCGCAGGCGGGGGAGAGGTAGGACCCATGGTTGGGGCGCTTCATCCGGATGTCCCAGGTCAGCACCTCGCCATCTTTGCGGGAAAGGTACATCCCGGGCATCAGATGCGTGTGATCCACGCAAAAACTGGCAATCCGTTCCATCTGTATCACTCCATCATCATCTGGACAACGCCGTGCTGGCAGTCCATCGAAATGTTCATTCCGGAGCGCAGCACCCGCAGTGCGTTGGAAGCGCCCACGATAACCGCCTTGTTCAGGGTCAGGGCCACAATGGCGGCATGGCTGTTGGTGCCGGCTTCCTCGGTGATGATGCCGGCAGCGTCCCGCATATAGGGCAGCATGTCGTTGGTGGTGTGGGTGGTTACCAGAATCTGGCCGGGCTTGAACTTCTTGGCAGCCTCGGCAGCGGACCGGCAGACGCAAACCTCGCCTTTGGCGTTATGATTGCCGATGCCCACGCCGTTGAGCAGGCTGTCGCCCACCAGGTGCACCTTGATCATGTTGGTGGTGCCGGAGATGCCCACCGGCACACCGGCGGTCACCACTGCCATGTTGCCCGCGCTGACCAGGCCAGCATCCTCGGCGGTCTTCACCGACATGCTGATCAGCTCATCGGTGGAGTTGGCATAGGGCATGACCAGCGGGGTAATGCCCCAGTGCATGTTCAGCTGACGCTGCACCTGTTCGTCCATCACACAGGCCACAATGGGGGTGTCGGGACGGCAGCGGCTCAGCAGACGGGCGGTCTCGCCGCTCTTGGACACCGTGATGATGGCGCTGGCATGGATGTCCGAAGCGGTGGTGCAGGCGGCATGGGCCACCGCAGCGCTGACGCTCAGGCGGGAATCGGCGGCCTGGGCATGATGGACCAGGCTGTTGTAGTTGGAATCCGCCTCGGCGGTTTCGGCGATGGCCACCATGGCCTGCAGGGCAGCCACAGGGTACTTGCCGGCAGCGGTTTCGCCGCTGAGCATCACGGCGGAGGAGCCGTCGTAGATGGCGTTGGCCACGTCGGTGATCTCGGCACGAGTGGGGCGGGGGTTGTTGATCATGGAATCCAGCATCTGGGTGGCGGTGATGACCACTTTGCCAGCCGCCATGGTGCGATCGATCAGATGCTTCTGGATGGAGGGAATCTCGGCAAAATCGATCTCAACGCCCATATCGCCGCGGGCCACCATGATGCCGTCGGCCACGCTCAGGATTTCCTCGATGTTGTCGATGCCTTCCTGGTTCTCGATCTTGGCGATGATGCGGATGTGCGAATCGTGCTCGTCCAGCAGATGACGGATCTCCAGGATGTCCTGGGCGCAGCGAGTGAAGCTGGCGGAAATCCAGTCAAAGCCTTCCTTGATGCCAAAGAGGAGGTCATCCCGGTCCCGCTGGCTCATATAGGGCATGGACAGGTGCACGCCGGGGACGTTGATGCCCTTCTTGTTCTTGATGATACCATCGTTCTGGACGGTGCAGGTGATGTCGGTATCGGTCACCTGATCCACCACCAGGGAGATCAGGCCGTCATCCAGCATGATCACGCCGCCCACCGACACATCGTGGGGCAGATCCTTGTAGGTGATGGAGCAGATCTCGTTGGTGCCTTCTACCTGGCGGGTGGTCAGGGTAAAGCTCTGGCCGGTGACCAACTTCTCCGAGCCGTTCTTGAAATCGCCCAGACGGATCTCGGGGCCCTTGGTGTCCAGCATGGCGGCAACGGGCTTGTTCAGCTCCTTGCGCAGGGCACACAGCTGCTCAAAACGGCCATGATGCTCCTGGTGATCCCCGTGAGAGAAGTTGAAGCGGGCAACGTTCATGCCGTTTTCAATCAGCTGACGCAACACGCCCTCTTTATCGGTCGACGGACCGAGAGTACAAACAATCTTAGTCTTGCGCATAAAACCCTCCTGAAGATGATAGATCAGAATTGATCCCTCTATGTCCCCTATTATAGTACATGATAACCGCATTGCACAAGTCTATGCCTGTGATTTTGTCGAATTATTCGGGTAAAAATTCGGTAATTCAACTGAATTTTGGCCAGCTGCCCAAGGGGCGAAATGCCATTTTACTTTTTGCACCGTTTCGAGTATAATAAGGAAAATTGGCTGATCAATGGGCTGTGAGAGCCCGGTATAAAAGGAGTATTCTATGGCGAAACGTGTCTTTCTCATCGTTCTGGATAGCTTTGGCATCGGGGCTGAACCCGATGCGCCGCAGTTCGGGGATGCCGGCACCAACACCCTGGGGGCCATTGCCGGGCATTCGGCCTTCCGCGGGGCGAATCTGGGCAAGCTGGGTCTGTTCAACATTGACGGGGTGCACTGCGGCCGGCCGTATGACCGCCCGTTGGGGTGCTATGCCCGGCTGCGGGAGGCCAGTGCCGGCAAGGACACCACCATCGGGCACTGGGAGATTGCGGGGCTGCTCAGCCCCCAGCCGCTGCCTACCTTCCCGGACGGCTTCCCTCAGGAGCTGCTGGATGCCTTTACCCAGAAGACCGGCTACCAGGTGCTGTGCAACAAACCCTATTCCGGCACTGAGGTGATCCGGGATTACGGCGAGGAGCATCTTCGCACCGGTGCTCTGATCGTATACACCTCGGCGGACAGCGTCTTCCAGATTGCCGCCAATGAGGCGGTGGTCCCGGTGGAAAAGCTCTACGAGATCTGTGCCCAGGCCCGGGAACTGCTCCAGGGCAAGTACGGGGTGGGACGGGTCATTGCCCGGCCCTTTGTGGGAGACAAGGCCGACAACTTCACCCGCACCTCCCGCCGGCATGATTTCTCCCTGGTGCCGCCCGCCGATACCATGCTGGACCTGCTGCAGGCAGCCGGCAAGGCAACCATCGGGGTGGGCAAGATCCATGACATCTTTGCCGGCAAGGGAGTGGGAGAGACCATCCGCACCTCCGGCAATACCGAGGGCCTGCAGGTGACCATGGAGCTGGCCAAACGGGATTTCGAAGGCTTGGCCTTTGTCAATCTGGTGGATTTTGATATGCTGTACGGCCATCGCCGGGATGTGAAGGGCTATGCCGCAGCCATCGCCGAGTTTGATGCCTGGCTGCCCGACTTCATCGAACAGATGCGCCCCGATGACATCCTGATGATCACCGCCGACCATGGCTGCGATCCCTCCTATCAGAAAACCACCGACCACACCCGGGAGTATGTGCCCTACCTGATCTACGGGCCCAAGCTGTCCCAGGGGGTCAACCTGGGCACCCGGTATTGCTTCGGTACCATCGCCAACACCGTCTGCGATGCACTGGGGGTTCCGGTCTGTCTGGCAGGGTGCAGCGTTTATGACGAGATCACCCGCTAAACCGTCACCGGGCCGGAAAAGGAGCCTCCTTTTGATGATTGTTCTTTGGATTCTCTCGGCGCTGTGCCTGGCCTATTCGGTGATGCTGGTGCTGACCAGCAACTTCAATATGGGCAACCTGCTGGTCTGGCTGCTCACCGCGGCGGTCTGCGGCTACACCATCTGGCACAAGCCGCTGGATGCCTGGTTCTCCCATGGAGTGGGCCGGGGCGTCTGGTGGGTGCTGGTGGTGGGGACAGTGCTGTATGCCCTGATGCTGGGATTTGTGGTGGTCAGCGGTTATGCCAACACCGCCACCGGCCAGGAAAAGGTGGTGGTGGTGCTGGGCGCCGGCCTGCGCAAGGACCGTCCCAGTCTGCTGCTGCGTTACCGGCTGGACAAGGCGCTGGAATTTGCCCAGGCCCATCCCGATGTGCTGGTCATCACCACCGGCGGCCAGGGCCGGGACGAGTGGGTGCCGGAAGGCCAGGCCATGCGGAAATACCTGATTGAAAAGGGATTGGACCCCGACAGGGTTGTGGCCGAAGAAAAGTCCACCTCCACCGAGCAGAACTTTGCCTTTGCACGACAGATTCTGGAGGAGCGGGGGATCGATCCTGCCCAGCCCATTGTCTATGTCACCAACGCCTTCCATTGCTACCGCGGCGGGCAGTATGCCCGGATGGCGGGATTTACCGATGCCCGGGCGCTGCCGGCGGGGATTCCGCTGCGCAGCATTCCCACCTGCTACCTGCGGGAGGTCATGGCCATTCTCTATTACTGGGTGTTCCGCAGTGCAAACTTTGGCCCCCTGCGGGGGATGGTTGGCATCCTCTCCCTCAACAAACGCTTTTTCTACCGCTGACCCGGAACCGGGCCGGCGGGGTGGAATCATAAATTTTGGCGCGTTCCTTCGCGCGGATAGGAGATTGTTCGCATGCAGATTCGTTACTACAAAGAATACAGCCGCTATCTGAATCGTGAGATGGAATTCAAGGTGTTCGGCCACACCGGACGGCCCATCCTGATCTTCCCCTGCCAGAGCGGCCGGTTCTATGACTGGGAAAACTTTGGCATGTGCGAGGCGGCCGCACCCTGGATTGATGCGGGCAAGCTGCAGATTTTCTGTGTGGACAGCATCGACCCTGAAAGCTGGGACAACCCGGGCTCGGAGCGTCCCCGCATCGAGATGCAGGAGCGGTGGTACAACTATGTCTGCGAGGAACTGCTGCCCCGGGTGCTGGAGATCAACCGGGAACAGGGCCCTGACCACAGCGGCCGGGTTCTGGTGGGCGGTGCCAGCATGGGCGGCGGCCATGCGGTGAACTTCTATCTGCGCCGCCCCGACCTCTTTAACGGCACCATCGCCCTCAGTGGCCTCTATTCGTCGGGAATGTTCTTTGGCAGCTACATGGATGATCTGGTCTACCGCAACAGTCCCTGTGACTACATGCGCAACTTCCCGACGGATCACCCCTACATGGAACTCTACGCCAAGGCGGATAAGTTCATCATGTGCTGCGGCCAGGGCGCCTGGGAAGGGGATCTGCTGGCTTCCACTCTGGAACTGCAGTCCATCCTGGAGAGCAAGGGCATTCATCCCTTTGTGGACATCTGGGGCACCGATGTCTCCCATGACTGGTCCTGGTGGCGCAAACAGTGGCCTTACTTCCTGGAGATGACGCTGGGCAAGGCCTGATCCGGCGGTATCTTTTCTCTGATACAAAGAACAAAGGGGCTGTTGCAAAATAGCCTAAAAAAAATGAGATAGACATTCCCGAAAGGGTTTGCCTATCTCATTTTTTGTTGTAATCTGTAACTGTCCATGAAACA
>CALWNP010000038.1 GCA_944382835.1 uncultured Gemmiger sp. | reverse complement strand
AACAAAAAAATGAGATAGGCAAACCCTTTCGGGAATGTCTATCTCATTTTTTTAGGCTATTTTGCAACAGCCCCTTATTTTCTGTTGTCGGAAGGATCAGGTCAGGTTGGTGTATCCCATCAAAGCCTCATCCACCACAGCGGCGGCCTCACGGCCTTCCCGCAGGGCCCAGACAACCAGGCTCTGGCCACGGCGCATATCACCGCAGACAAAAACCTTGGGCTGGTTGGTGGTGTACTGCACATCGGCCACGCAGCCACGGGCGGTCAGATCCACACCAAAGGCCTCGGCCACGTAGGGCTGGCAGCCGGTAAAGCCGGCGGCAATCAGCACCAGATCGCAATCGATGGAAAATTCCTCTCCGGTGGGAACCATGGCCCGGCGACCGGTTTCCTCGTCCACCACACGGCTCTCCAGCTTGGAGATGCAGGCGCCGCAGACCTCGCCGCGCTCATTGCGGTAGAACTCCTTGACGGTGGTCTGGTACATCCGAGGATCGCTGCCAAAGACCGCGATGGCTTCCTGCTGGCCGTAATCGGTCTTCAGGACGCGGGGCCATTCCGGCCAGGCATTGGAGGCAGTGCGCTCCACCGGCGGGCAGGGCATCATTTCCAGCTGGATCACCTGTGCACAGCCCTGACGGATGGCGGTACCGACGCAGTCGTTGCCGGTATCGCCGCCGCCAATCACCAGGACCTTTTTGTCCTTGGCCGAGACAGCGCGTCCGTCGGTAAAGTTGGAATCCAGCAGACTGCGGGTCACGCTGGTCAGATAATCCACCGCAAAGTAGATGCCGGAAGCCTCGCGGCCGGGAACGTTGATGTCCCGGGCCTGTTTGGCGCCGCAGGAAAGAACAACAGCGTCATGCTCATCCAGAAGCTGCTGGGCGGGGAGGGTGTTGCCCACATCGGCGTTGGTGACAAACTGAATGCCCTCGGCCTTCAGCATTTCAATCCGGCGCTCGATGACCGACTTCTCCAGCTTCATGTTGGGGATGCCGTACATCAGCAGGCCACCGGGCCGGTCCTCCCGCTCATAGACGGTCACCAGATGACCGCGCTTGTTCAGATAATCGGCCACCGACAGGCCGGCCGGACCGGAACCTACCACGGCCACGGTTTTGCCGGTGCGGGCCGGCGGCGGAACCGGCTGGAACGCGCCGCTGGCATAGCCGTACTCAATGATGGCATGCTCGTTTTCCTTGACGGTCACCGGAGAACCCGAAGCCATACCACAGGTGCAGGCAGCCTCGCACAAGGCAGGGCAGACCCGGCTGGTGAACTCGGGGAAGCGGTTGGTGGCAAGCAGACGGTGCAGTGCCAGATCCCACTGGCCCTGATAGACCAGATCATTCCATTCGGGGATCAGATTGTTCAGCGGGCAGCCGCTGGCCATTCCGCCAATCATCATGCCGCTCTGGCAGAACGGCACGCCGCAGTCCATGCAGCGGGCACCCTGGGCCTGCTGTTCGTCCCGGGGCAGGGGAATGTGAAATTCGTTAAAGTTTTGGATGCGTGTTTCGGGCGGCAGCTCGGTACTGGTCTGCCGTGAAATTTCCAGAAATCCGGTCGGTTTTCCCATGATAAGCTGCCTCCTCAAGCACGTTTGTTCTCGTTTTTCATGGCATAGAATGCCTCGATCTGGGCCTGCTCGCTGTCCTCACCCTTCTCTTCCATCTGGGCGATCAACCGCAGCATCTTGTCGTAGTCGTGCGGCAGAACCTTCTTGAAGCGAGGCAGATAGGCGCTGAAGTTGTCCAGAATTTCCTTGCCGCGGGGCGAGCCGGTCAGCTCCACATGTTCACGGATCAGATCCTTCAGCAGCGAAACATCGTACTTGTGCTCCACCGGCTCCAGGCTGACCATATCCTTGTTCACACGCTGGTAGAAGTCCCAGTCCTCGTCCAGAACATAGGCGATGCCGCCGCTCATGCCGGCTGCAAAGTTTTTGCCAGTCTTGCCCAGCACCACCACAGTGCCGCCGGTCATATACTCACAGCCGTGGTCGCCCACGCCTTCCACAACGGCGGTGGCGCCAGAGTTGCGGACACAGAACCGTTCGCCGGCCACGCCGTTGATGAAGGCCTTACCGCCGGTGGCGCCGTACAGCGCCACGTTGCCGATGACAATGTTCTCGCTGCGATCATAGGTGACGTCGGCAGGGGGATAGACGATGAGCTTGCCGCCAGACAGGCCCTTACCCAGATAGTCGTTGGAATCGCCCACCAGTTCCAGGGTCAGGCCCTTGGGAATGAAGGCACCGAAGCTTTGGCCGCCGTAGCCGTGGCAGAGCACGTGGAAGGTATCATCCGGCAGGGTATTGCCGAACTTGCGGGTGATCTCGCTGCCAAAGATGGTGCCGAAGGCACGGTCGGTGTTGCCCACGTCCAAAGTGACGGTCATGGGTTTGGGTTCGGCCATATCGAAGGACTTCTTGAACTTCTTCATCAGAACCCGCATATCGGGGGTCTTCTGCAGCTGGAAGTCATAGACATCCTTGGGATCAAAGTGCACATTGGAGTTGGGCACCAGCGGGTTGCTCAGCAGGGCAGAGAGATCCAGCTCGCTGGCACGGGAGCCGGCCGGTTCAGGACGGACCTTGAGCAGGTCGGTGCGGCCCACCAGTTCATCCACGGTGCGCACGCCCAGCTTGGCCATGTATTCCCGCAGTTCCTGCGCCATGAACCGCATGAAGTTCATGACATATTCCGGCTTGCCCTTGAACCGCTTGCGCAGTTCAGGGTTCTGGGTGCAGATGCCCATGGGGCAGGTATCCAGATTGCAGACACGCATCATCACGCAGCCCATGGCCACCAGAGGCCCGGTGCCGAAGCCGAATTCTTCGGCGCCCAGCAGGGCGGCAATGGCCACGTCGCGGCCGGTCATCAGCTTGCTGTCGGCCTCGATGCGAACGCGGCTGCGCAGACCGTTGAGGATCAGGCACTGATGTGCCTCGGCGATGCCCAGCTCCCAGGGCAGACCGGCGTTGTGGATGGAGTTGCGGGGCGCCGCACCGGTGCCGCCGTCAAAACCGGAAATCAGGATTACCTCGGCACCGGCCTTGGCAACGCCGGCGGCGATGGTGCCGACGCCAGCCTCACTGACCAGCTTGACGTTGATGGCTGCCTTGCGGTTGGAGCACTTCAGGTCATAGATCAGCTGGGCCAGGTCCTCGATGGAGTAGATGTCGTGATGAGGCGGGGGAGAGATCAAGCCCACACCGGTGGTGGAGTGCCGGGTCTTGGCAACCCAGGGATAGACCTTGGCGCCGGGCAGCTGACCGCCCTCGCCGGGCTTGGCGCCCTGGGCCATCTTGATCTGGATTTCGTCGGCCGAAACCAGATACTTGCTGGTCACGCCGAACCGGGCTGAAGCCACCTGCTTGATGGCGGAGTTGGACTCGGTGCCGTAGCGCTCCTCGGCCTCGCCGCCCTCGCCGGTGTTGCTCTTGCCGCCCAGGCGGTTCATGGCGATGGCCATGCACTCATGGGCCTCGGCAGAAAGGGCACCGTAGCTCATGGCTGCGGTCTTGAAGCGGTGGACAATGGAATCCACACTTTCCACCTCTTCCAGCGGCACGCCCTCTTCGGGGTAGTTGAAGTCCAGCAGGCTGCGCAGATGCATCCGGTCATCGCCGGTCTTGGCAATGGCATCGGTGTATTCCTTGAACTTGGAGTAATCACCGGTCCAGCAGGCCTGCTGCAGCAGGTGGATGGTCTGGGGGTTGTACAGATGCTGTTCAGCATCCGGGCCGCTGCGGAACTTGTGGGCACCAATGCTGGAGAGCTCCATATTGATATCCAGACCCAGCGGGTCAAAGGCCTGCTGATGGCGGGCTTCCAGGTCCTCCTGGATGTCATGCAGGGTGATGCCGCCTACACGGGAGACGGTGTTGGTGAAGTATTTGTCCACCACTTCCTTGCTGATGCCCAGAGCCTCGAAAATCTGGCTACCCTGGTAAGACTGGATGGTGGAAATGCCCATCTTGGAGGCAATCTTGACAATGCCAGCCAGCACTGCCTTGTTGTAGTCCTCCACGGCGGCGTAGTAATCCTTGCCCAGCAGGCCCTCATCGATCAACTCACCGATGGTTTCCTGTGCCAGGTAGGGGTTGATGGCGCAGGCGCCGTAACCCAGCAGGGTGGCAAAATCATGGACCATCCGGGGCTCGCCGCTTTCCAGAATCAGCGCCATGGCGGTGCGCTTTTTGGTGCGGACCAGGTACTTGGACACCGCACCCACAGCCAGCAGGCTAGGGATGGCGACATGGTATTCGTCAATGTCGCGGTCGGAGAGGATCAGGATGTTGGTGCCGTCGCGGTAAGCACGGTCCACATCCACAAAGAGGCGCTCGATGGCCTTTTCCAGATCGGTGTTTTTGTAGTAGCAGATGGAAACCGTCTCCACCTTGAAACCGGGCACATTCATGGCCTTGATCTTGAGCAGATCGGTCTCGGTGAGGATGGGGT
Source organism: uncultured Gemmiger sp. (assembly GCA_944382835.1). Lineage (GTDB taxonomy): Bacteria > Bacillota > Clostridia > Oscillospirales > Ruminococcaceae > Gemmiger. The sequence goes on along the minus strand of CALWNP010000038.1, from coordinate 16,069 downwards.
TGTTGATCTTGAGCACCTTGCAGTTCTGGCTGTCTTCCTCCAGCAGGTTGCCCTGGGCACCCACATAGACGGTGGTGGAGGTGACGACCTTTTCACGCAGCGCGTCGATGGGCGGGTTGGTGACCTGGGCGAACATCTGTTTGAAGTACTCAAACAGCGGCGGGCGGGTCTTGCTCAGCACTGCCAGCGGGGTGTCGCTGCCCATGGCACCGGAAGGCTCGCTGCCGTTCTTGGCCATGGGAAGAATCATGGTGGTCACATCTTCGTAGTGATAGCCGAAGGCTTTCTGCAGACGGACCAGTTCCTCATGGGTGTGGGAGGGAGTGGGCTGGTTGGGAATCTTGAGATCCTTGAGATCCACCAGGTTGCGGTCCAGCCATTCGCCGTAGGGCTGGCGGCTGGCGTAGTCGGCTTTGAGCTGCTCGTCATCCACCAGTTCGCCCTTCACAGTGTCCACCAGCAGCATCTTGCCGGGACGCAGACGGTCGCGGCGGACGATCTGATCCGCCGGAATATCCAGCACGCCCACCTCACTGGAGAGGATCAGGCGACCATCTTTGGTGATGTAATAACGGGAGGGGCGCAGACCGTTACGGTCCAGCACGGCACCCATCACATCGCCGTCGCTGAACAGGATGGAGGCGGGGCCGTCCCACGGCTCCAGCATGGTGGCGTAGTACTGATAGAAGGCGCGCTTCTTGGCATCCATGCTCTGGTTGTTGCTCCAGGGCTCGGGGATGGTCACCATGACGGCCAGAGGCAGGTCCATGCCGTTCATGACCATAAACTCCAGGGTGTTGTCCAGCATGGCGCTGTCGCTGCCGCCCTGGTTGACCACCGGCAGAACCTTGGCCATGTCGTCTTTCAGCAGACGGCTGCCAATGGTCTCCTCGCGGGCCAGCATGGTATCCACGTTGCCGCGGATGGTGTTGATCTCACCGTTGTGCAGAATCAAACGGTTGGGATGGGCACGGTTCCAGCTGGGAGCGGTGTTGGTAGAGAAACGGCTGTGCACCATACCGATGGCGCTCACATAGTCGGTATCCTGCAGATCAGGGTAGAACAGACGCAGCTCGTTCACCAGGAACATGCCCTTGTAGACGATGGTACGGCTGGAGAGGCTGCAGACATAGGTGTCCTGGTTGGACTGTTCAAACACCCGGCGGGCCACATACAGCTTGCGGTCAAAATCAATGCCGGCAGCAATCCGGGCGGGCTTTTCCACAAAGCCCTGCCAGATGCTGGGCATGCAGTCCCGGGCCTTGTGGCCCAGCACATCGGGGCAGGTGGGTACCGCACGCCAGCCCAGGAAACGCAGCCCTTCCTTTTTGCAGATGATCTCAAACAGCTTCTTGGCCTGATTACGGCGCAGCTCATCCTGCGGGAAGAAGAACATACCTACGCCGTAGCAGCGTTCCTCGCCCAGAGTAATGCCCGCCTCGGCGGCCGCCTTGACAAAGAATTTGTGTCCGATCTGCAGCAGAATGCCGACACCGTCGCCGGTTTTGCCTTCGGCGTCTTTGCCGGCGCGGTGCTCCAGATGCTCGACGATCTGCAGAGCATCGTCGATGGTCTGGTGGGTCTTTCGGCCCTTGATGTCGACGACCGCGCCGATGCCGCAGTTATCGTGTTCGAATTGCGGATCATATAGCCCGGCGGGGGTCTTGCGTTCGGTGAAATTTTCCATGGTGCTTCTCCTTCCCATTTTTGCACTTGGGGACGCCGGCGACCGGCGCCTGGGGAAAGAAAAAGACATCCCTGCAATGGGCACACTTCACCCGTTGCAGGAACGCCTTTGTTCTTGCTCTATACTATACCACAGCTTGGCCGACGTGACAAGATTCTTACAAAATTTTTTTATGAAATAAAGCAAGAAACCTTATTTTCTATGAAAAAAACCTCAAAAATCCTTGTTTTATTCGGCATTTTGCGCCAGGTCAGCCCAGCAGCTTGGCAACGGCCTTGGCCGCGCCGTCCAGATACTCACCGGAGAAGGTCTCAATCATGCCGGCATCGGCTTCCTTGGCCAGTTCCGGGTCAATGGGCATCTTGGCCAGAACCGGAAGACCATACTTGGCTCCGGTCTCGTCCACATGGCTGTCACCGAACACCTGGATGTGTTTGCCACAGTCGGGGCAGACGGCATAGCTCATGTTCTCCACGATGCCCAGGATGGGAACATTCATCATCTGAGCCATCTGGACAGCCTTGCCCACGATCATGCCAACCAGTTCCTGCGGGCTGGAAACAATGATGATACCATCCACCGGCAGGGTCTGGAAGACAGTCAGCGGCACGTCACCGGTTCCCGGAGGCATATCGACAAAAAGAAAATCCACGTCCTCCCAGATCACGTCCTGCCAGAACTGCTTGACAGCGCCGGCAATGACGGGGCCGCGCCAGACAACGGGGGCCTCCTCGTCCTCCAACAGCAGGTTGATGCTCATGATGTCGATGCCGGTGTGGCTCTTGACGGGATAGATCCCTTCCTCGGTGCCCTGAGCCGGGCCGTGGACGCCGAACAGTTTGGGAATGGACGGTCCGGTGATGTCGGCGTCCAGAATGCCCGCCTTGTAGCCCAGGCGGCGCATGGAAACAGCCAGCATCGCACCGGTCATGCTCTTGCCCACGCCGCCCTTGCCGGACACCACGCCGATGACCTTTTTGATGTGGCTCTTGGCGTGGGGAGGCTCATGCTGCGGGGCACGGCTTTCACAATTCGCGTTGCAGTGGCTGCAATCGTGGTTGCATGCTTCACTCATGGATCAGATAGCTCCTTTGTTTTAAAAATGGCACTATGGAAATTGCCTGTTCCCTTAGTTTAACAGCCGGGGCGGAAGTTTGCAAGGGGAAGGGCAAAAACAAACGGTGTTTCTCAGATTTCGGCCACAATGCCGGTGACCAGCTGCTGGAACACCGGGCCGCGCTGATTGGCAATCTGAATCACCTCATCGCCGTCCAGGCGTTTGCCTGCCATGCCGGCTGCCATATTGGTGATCAGGCTCAGGCCCAGCACCGGCAGCCCGCAATGGGAAGCTGCGATGGCTTCGGGAACGGTGCTCATCCCCACCGCGTCGGCGCCCAGGGTGCGGAAGGCCCGGATCTCGGCAGGGGTTTCATAGCTGGGGCCCATATATCCCAGATATACCCCTTCCCGCAGGGTTACCTTTTGCCGGGCAGCCACCGCCCGGGCTTTGTCCTGCAAAGCGGGGGTATAGACGTGGGTCATGTCACAGAACCGGGGTCCGATGGCATCATCGTTGGCACCGCGCAGCGGGTTGGAACCCATGAAGTTGATGTGGTCGGTGATGAGCATAAAATCGCCCACCGAAAAGTCCCAATTGACTCCACCGGCGGCGTTGGTCAGGATCAGTGCCTGGCATCCCAACGCCTTGATGACACGCACCGGCAGTGCAATGGCTGACATCTCATGCCCTTCATAATAATGAAAGCGCCCCTGCATGCAGAGCACGCGGCGCCCGGCCAGTCGCCCGGCCACAAATTGACCGGCATGCCCCGGTGCGGTGGAGAGGGGAAAACCCGGAATTTCACGGTAGGGGATCACAACGGGGTCCTGGATCTGGTCTGCCAGGCCGCCCAGCCCCGACCCCAGCACCAGGGCCAGCTCCGGCGGTTCGGAAAGTTTTTGCTGCAGAAAATCCGCTGCAGCCCGGACGGTTTCGCTTGTGGTCATGGAAGGTCCCTCTTTTCTCTCAGACTGCCCTTATTTTATCATACCCCGTCAAAAGGTGTAAAGCATGGTCACAGCTCTGACCGCATATAGATAAAGGAACCCGTTTGGCGGTGGAAGGGGAGGATGGCCATGATCCAGAGCAAGGGAAAGACCTATCTCAAAAATGCGGCACTTCTCACTTCTTCGGGGCTGGTGCTGCGGGTGTTGGGGATGGTGTTCCGGGTTTATATTGCGGCGTCCCTGGGCAGTGAGGGAATGGGGCTGTACCAGCTGATTCTGTCGGTGTATACCGTGTTTGTCTCGCTGGCCTCGGCGGGAATCAATGTGGCATCCACCCGCCTTGCGGCCCAGAGTCTGGCCCGCGGACGCGGCATGGCGCCCACCCTGTGGGGGTTGGTCACGGCGGCGGCTGGGCTGGGAACCCTGGCCATGGTGGGGCAGTTTGCCTTGTGCGGACCACTGTCCCGCTTCCTGCTCCACGATGCTCGGGCGGAACTGGGGCTGAAAATGCTGGCGCCCAGCCTGCCCTTTGTGGCAGTAGCCGGGGCACTGCGGGGCTGCTTTTTGGCGCGGCGCAGGGTGGAACCCAATGTGGTGGCCCAGCTGCTGGAACAGCTGATTCGGATGGTGGTCTCTCTGGCGCTGCTGCGCCGGTATGCCTCCTGGGGCGCCGGATACGGTTGTGCGGCGGTGCTCATGGGTAACACGGTGAGCGAGGCGATCTCCTGCCTGATTGTAGCTTTGTTTGCCCGGGGCGAACCGGCGTTCCGCCGCCGCTCCGACGACCCGGCACGAGGCTATTCCCGGCGGGAACTGGCGGCGATCGTTTTGCCGGTGGGAGGAAGCCGGATTCTCTCCAGCGGGCTGCAGGCGATGGAGAGCACTCTGATCCCCCTCTGCCTGGCTTTGTATCTGGGGGAACGAGGACTGGCGGTATCCCAGTACGGCGCCCTGAAAGGGATGGCAATTCCGCTGATCTTCTTCCCGTTTTCGGTGCTGGCGGCCCTGTCTAGTCTGTTGATGCCGGAGATCACCCGTGCCTATACCCGCAAGGATCGGGAAGGATGCGGCCGGTTGATTGATGCCATGATGCGTGCCACCGGACTTTTTTCGGCACTGGCCGGGGCGGCGTTGGTACTGTTTGGGCAGGAACTCGCCCAACTGTTGTACGGCGACCCCCAGGTGGGGGAATACGTCCGGGTTCTGGGGGCAATTGCCCCCTTCATGTACCTGGAGAGTATGGTGGATGGTGTGCTGAAGGGACTGGGGGAGCAGATGGCGACCTTCCGATATTCTGTGGTGGATTCCTGTCTGCGGATTGCGGGGATCCTCTTGCTGGTGCCGCGGTTTGGAATCTGGGGATTCTTGGGCGTTATGGTGTGTTCCAACCTGTTGACCTGCCTGCTCAACACCCGGCGGATGCTGCAGCGCTCGGCCATCCAGGCGAATTGGGGCGGGTGGATCGGTCTGCCGCTGTGTTTTGCGGCAGTGGGGGCCGGGGCAGCTCTGGGAGTTTCCCGGCTCGGCTGGCAGGGCTGGCCGGGATTGATTGCCCAAGCAGCAGCCCTTTGCGTGGGGTTCTGTCTGCCAATGGCCGTTTTGTGGCAAAAAAACAAGGCCGCCTTTGCCTTGTTGGCAAAGCGACCTCGCCATACTTCGGAAAATTAAAAATCGGATTAAAGGGTTTGCCCGCTGACCAGACCGTTCCACAAACGGTAATAGATGCCCTTGCGGGCCAGAAGTGCTTCGTGGGTCCCTTCCTCTTCGATGCCGTCCTTGCCCAGCACCAGGATCCGGTCGGCGTTTTTGATGGTGGTCAGCCGGTGGGCGATGGTCAGTGTGGTGCGGCCCTTGGCCAGCTTGTCCAGGCTCTGACCCACCAGAATTTCACTTTCATTGTCCAGGGCGCTGGTGGCTTCGTCCAGCAGCAGGATAGGTGGGTTCTTCAGAAAGACCCGGGCAATGGAGATCCGCTGCTTCTGGCCACCGGAGAGCTTGACCCCGCGCTCACCCACATAGGTGTCATACCCGTCTTTGAGAGCGCGGACAAAACCGTCGGCACCGGCCAGACGGGCAGCCTCCTCAATCTCTTCCCGGGTGGCATTGGGCTTGCCGTAGGCGATGTTTTCAGCCACCGTGCCGCTGAAGAGGTAGACATCCTGCTGCACCACCCCGATGGCCTCCCGCAGACTCTGGAGGGTCACCTTACGGATGTCCTGCCCGTCGATGAGGATTTCTCCGCTGGTTACATCATAAAAACGGGGGATCAGGTTGCAAAGGGTGGTCTTGCCGCCGCCGGAAGGGCCTACCAGAGCCAGATTTTCGCCGGGACGAATACGCAGGTTGACGTGGCGCAGGACCTTGTTGTGGTCGTCGGGATATTCAAAGCTCACATCCCGGAACTCAATGCCGCCCTGACGAATCTGCAGCGGCTTGGCGTCGGGCAGGTCTTTGATGTCCACGGGGGTGTCCATGATCTCCAGGAACCGTTCAATGCCGGTCATGCCGCGCTGGAACTGTTCGGCAAACTCCACAATCCGGCGGATGGTGGCGATCAGGGTGGAGACATACAGGATGTAGGCCACCAGGTCGCCGGCACTGATTTTGTCATACACCAGAAACAACCCGCCGGCAATGATGACCACCAGATACATCAGGCCGTCAAACAACCGGGTGGAGGTGTTGAAGGCGGCCATGGCATAGTAGCCTTTGGTCTTGATTTCCTGGAAGGTCCGGTTTCCCTGGTCGAACTTTTCCTTTTCCTGTTCCTCTGCGGCGAAAGCCTTCACCACCCGCTGCCCCAGCAGGCTGTCCTCGATGGAAGCATTGAGCTCGCCGATCTGGTACCGCTGCTGCCGGAACCGCTCCCGCAGTTTGTGGTTGAGCCGGATGGAGACAACCCCCATAAAGGGAACACAGGCAAAGACGATCAAGGTAAGGGGGATGCTGGCATTGCACAGTATAATGAAGGAAGCCAGAATCTTGATGCCGGCAATAAAAAATTCTTCGGGGCAGTGGTGGGCAAATTCGGTCACATCAAACAGGTCGTTGGTGACACGGCCCATGATCTGCCCCACTTTGGTGTTGGAATAATAGGTATGGCTGAGGCGCTGCAGGTGGGCAAAAGCGTCCCTGCGCATATCGGTTTCGATATAGACACCCATGATGTGTCCGGTGCTGGACATGTAGTAACTGGCAGCCCCGTCAATCAGCCGCAGCACCAGGTACAAAAGCGCCAGTCGGACCACGGCCCCCACCGTCAGCACCACGGCGGGATCGGTGGCGGCGTTGGTCAGATACCGCATGATGGTGGGCAGCACAATGTCGCACAGGGTGGTAAGGGCGGCACAAAACAGGTCAAAAATCAAAATCTTTTTGTACCGCCAGAGATAGGGCAGAAACCGGGAAACCTTGTTGGACGGCGGCGTTGCCGTCTGTGCGGATGCCTTTATCATGATACTTCCTCCTCAAAAATGACGCCGCTCCCCGCAATGGAGCGGCGTCTGGTTCCTTAGATGGATGCTTCTGCGGGGGCTTGTGCCTCCGGTGAGACAGAGGCTTCCGCCGGAGCAGAAGGTGCAGACTCGCTCTGCACCTCGGGCGCGGGTGGTTGTTCTGCGGGGGCATTGGACACAGCCGCAGATTCACTGTTGCTGTCCGGAACAGGCTCGGGCGTGGGTTCCGGGGTAGGCTCGGGCGTGGGCTCCGGCGTCGGTGCCGGTGTGGGTTCGGGTGTCGGTGCCGGCGTGGGCTCTGGGGTCGGTGCCGGAGTCGGTTCAGGTGTGGGCGCCGGGGTTGGCACCGGTGTGGGTTCGGGTGTGGGAGCCGGTGTGGGTACCGGGGTTGGTGCTGGAGTGGGTGCTGGCGTAGGCGCAGCGGTGGGCACCGGTGTTGGCTCTGGTGTAGCCGGAGCCTGGGTGGGAGCCGGTGTGGGGGACGGTGTAGGGGAGGGGGTTGCCAATGCGGCGATTGCCTCGGTCCGGGTAATGCCGCAGCGGGTGCAGGTGTAGGTCTTCACACCGGCGATGCCGGGCTGGGGGGCCTGGGTGACGGTACCGGTGTCCCAGTTGTGACCCAGGGCCGGGATTTCTTTCTCGGTGATTTCTCCGCAGATGGAGCAGCGGTATTTCGCAATGCCGGCACCCTCGCAACTGGCCTCAGTGCGGGAGACCTCCTGATAATTGTGTTCATGGGCATCGGGGGTGAAATATGCGGTGACCACCACGCCGCCCGCATCGGCATTGGAGGGCACGGTGAAGCTGATGCTGCTGCCGCTGCCCACCGAACCATAGGAGGCGGTCCAGTAGGCAAACTTCCAGCCCGCATTGGGCACGGCGGTGACGGTGGAGCAGGTGGAGCCCTTCTTAACCATCTGGCTGGTACTGCCCTTGAGAGAACCGCCGCTGGTTGCGACAAATTCCACTGGTACTTTGGTCTCTCCGCGCACCGCAATGGGATCCTCCGAAATCAGGCCCAGAGGAGTGCCGTTGGGTTCGGGGATGGTCCCCAAAGGTTGGGGACGGCGATCCTCGGTGATGTAGGCATGGGTGCGGAAATAGTCAAAGTAGGCAGTGACTGCCACTTTGGACAGATGGACACCATCGGACAAGGTGTAATCCTTCTTGGCCCAGCCGGTGGCGGGGTCCTTCAGCACCTCGGTGGAGTTGAGGAACTTATAGCCCTCCTCCTCGCACATCTGGACAATGGCCTGGTTGTAGGCATCCACCTGGGTCATGGTCAGGTTGGTATTTTCCCGCTGCTGATCCAGCGGGGGAATGGCGCTGACAATGATGTCGGCATAGGGCCAGGCATCGGTGATGGCGTCCAGACCCTCCCGATAACTCTGGATGAACTGGGTGGCATCGGTGGAGGAACCGGCCAGATTGTTGGTGCCGAACCCAATGACGATCCGGCGGGGTTTGAGTTTGGCCACGGCATCGGGGATGGTGTACATGGTGTTGTCCCCCTTGAAGGACTCGCACTTCAGGGTGGTGATGGAGTTGGCACCCATGCTGACCACCCCGATGTTGTTGGCTAGAGAGGTAAAAGCGGTGCCGGTTTCGTCGGCATACATCATGTAACGGGCGGTGTTGGAGTCACCGATGAACAGGGTTTCATCCAGATAACTGCGGCCGGCATCGGCGGTCTGGGGCAGGATGGTGGAGTCGGTCCCGGCTGGCTGAGCGACAGTCTGTGCCGTCTCAGGGGTGTCGGTGGGGGCCGGGGTCAGAACAACCGTGGCAGTTTCAGGGGTGTTAATCACGGTGGGGGCCTGGCGGCATCCGGCCAGCGCCACACAGAGCACCGCCGCACATGCCATGCACCGCCAGCGAATATCAAAATTCAACATACTATCCCTTCTTCAAATCAGACGTGGGCGATGCAGTCCCACATCAGGAATTATGCGACAAAAAAAGTTATCTTTATCTTACACCTTTTTGTGCAGATCTGTAAACAAAAACCGCTCGTAAAAGGGAAAAACGATGAATTTTTACATTCCGTTTTTCCGCTCAGAACAGCAAAAAGAGGCAAATGGGAAAAAACGGGACAATTTTGGGGCGAGCCCTTGACATTTTCTGGCGGATTGGGTATAGTATATAAGTCGGTCAGATATGGGCCTGTAGCTCAGTTGGGAGAGCGTTCGGTTCGCATCCGAGAGGTCAAGGGTTCGAATCCCTCCAGGTCCACCAGCATTAAACCGCATCCTGAATTTTCAGGATGCGGTTTTTTTCTGTCTCATTTGCCGGTTGTGACCGGATCAAATTGCCCCCGGTGCGGACGGGCAAAAGCGGTTTACAAACTGCAAAAGAGCAATTATAATAAATAGTTATAAAGTATTCTGGGGTGTTGTGCCTGGAAGCGAAAACAGCGGAAAGGAGGGAATGCTGATGCGCAGCGAACTGGCGGGAGAGTTGCTCAAGCTGGAAGGCATCGTGGAGCATGTGATCTATGAGAATCCAGACAACGGATACACCGTTTTTGAAGTAGACGCCGGCGGTACCGATGTAGTGGTGGCCGGTAATGTGGGCAGTGTGGACAACGGCATGTCAGTGACTGTGTACGGGTATATGACCACCCACCCCAGCTACGGCGAGCAGTTCCGTGCCGAAACCTGCGAAGCCACTCTCCCTGAGGAGACCGGTGCGATCCTCAGCTATCTCTCCAGTGGGGTGCTGCCCTATATCGGACCCTCCACCGCCAAAAAGCTGGTGGATAAGTTCGGGGAGGAGACCCTCACCGTGATCGCCGAAACCCCGCAGCGGCTGTGTGAACTCAAGGGGATTACCCCCCAGAAGGCGACGGCCATCTCCAATGAGTTTCGCCGGATGTATGGTGTGCGGGAGGTGGTGGCCTGGATGGCCAGGTTTGGCCTCTCTGCCCAACAGGCGGTGGAGGTCTACCGCACCATGGGACCGCACACCGTCCAGGCGCTGGAACAAAACCCCTATCTGCTCTGCGGGGAGCCGCTCAACCTCAAGTTTGACCTGGTGGACGGCATTGCCATGCGCCTTCAGGTGGAACAGGGCAGTGCCCTGCGGGTGGGGGCCGGCATTTTGTATGCTTTGCGGCACAACGCCAACAACGGGCATACCTGTCTGCCCCGTGCCAAACTGGTGGCCAGCACGGCACGGTTCCTGCGCCTGGCCCCGGAACAGGTGGAACAAGCTTTGGAGATCCAGATTCAGGAAGAAGAGCTGCGCACCCGGAATTTTGAGGGCACCACCTATGTCTATCTGCCGGACCTGCTCTCTGCGGAGGAGGACATTGCGGCCCGGCTGGGGGAGCTGTCTACCTTTCCCACCGAAGCGCCGCCCAATCTGGACAGTGACATCCGGGTGCTGGAGTTTGCCCAGGGCTTTGCCTATGCCCCACTGCAGCGGGAGGCCATCCGGATGGCACTGTCCAACCGGGTCATGGTGCTGACCGGCGGTCCCGGTACCGGCAAGACCACCACTGTCCGCGCAATTCTCAGTCTGTATGAGGCAATCTATGACCGGGTGGCCCTGTGCGCCCCCACCGGCCGGGCGGCCAACCGGCTGGGGGAACTCACCGGCCACAAGGCCTCCACCATCCACCGTCTGCTGGAGGTGGATTACACCAGCGGCAGCGTTCGGTTTGTCCATAATGAGAAAAATCCGCTGCCCTTTGATGTCATCATACTGGATGAGATGAGCATGGTGGATGCCAAGCTGTTTCAGGCCCTGCTGGCGGCAGCCCGTTATCACTGCCGCATCATTATGGTGGGGGACGCCGATCAGCTGCCCAGCGTGGGGCCCGGCAACGTGCTGGGGGAGATTCTCCGCGCCGGGGTTCTGCCCACCGTCTGCCTGACCGAAATCTTCCGCCAGGCGCAAAAGAGCGTGATCGTCCAGAATGCCCATCGGATTGTCAGCGGCGTCATGCCCCAGAGTGGCGGCAAAACCGATGACTTTTTCATGATCGAATCCTCGGGGCTGGCCTGTCAGCGGCTGGTCTGTGAGCTGGTCAGCAGCCGGTTGCCCAAGGCCTACGGCTTTGACCCGGTGCGGGACATTCAGGTGCTTTGCCCCACCAAGGTGGGCCCCACCGGCAGCGTGGAACTGAACCGGCGGCTGCAGGCCATCCTCAACCCGCCCGATGCCGCCAAACCCCAGATCGTCTGGGAGCAGAGTGGCCGGGTGTTGCGACTGGGGGATAAGGTCATGCAGATCAAAAATGATTATGACATTCCCTATGAGCGGGACGGTGCCGAAGCCGGCGTGGGCGCCTATAACGGTGATCTGGGGATCATTACCGAGGTGGACCCCTCCGGCCGCTCGGTGACGGTACAGATGGAAGACCGGAAGTATCTCTATGGAGCCGATCAGCTGGCCGAATTGGAGCCTGCCTATGCCGTAACCGTGCACAAAAGCCAGGGCTCGGAATTCCCCGCGGTCATCATGCCGCTGGCGGATGTGCCGGCCCGGCTGTGCTACCGCAACCTGCTTTATACCGGAGTGACCCGGGCCCGCAAACTTTGTATATTGGCCGGAACCCGCCGTACCGAGAAGGCGATGGTGGACAACGTCCGGCAAAACATGCGGTACAGCGGGCTGCGATTCCTGCTGCAGCAGGCGGTCACACCGCCGCAAAAGCCGTGAGGCGGCCCACGCGGGAGGAGGCGACCCAGCAGATGGAGTGGATTCTGTCCCTGTTCTACCCCCGTCGCTGTCCCTTGTGCGATGCGGTCCTGGGGCCGGATGCCCTGGACGGCGTCTTCTGCCGGGACTGTGCCGGGGAAGCAGCCCGCCTTTCCCACAATCCGCCACGCCTTCCCGGCACAGAACACAGTTTTTACGCTCTGGCAGGGGCAGCCTCCCCGCTCTACTACACCGATGTGGTGCGGCGGGCGGTTCTGCGCTGCAAACTGTATGGCCGCCCCTGGTATGCGCGGGAATTTGCCGACCTCATCGCGGTGCGGATTTTCGGCGCGCAGCCTGCAGTGCCGGGCCGTCGGCCGGTGTTTCACAATGAGACCGGGCTTCCGCTTTATCATTTGATCGTTCCGGTGCCGCCGCGTCACCGTACGCTGGCTCCGCGGATGCCCCGGGCCATGGCACGCCGCCTGGGTGTGGTGCTGCATCTGCCGGTGCAGGAGGCGCTGACCATCACCCGAACACTGAAGGAACAAAAGACACTGGACCTGGCCCAGCGCCTGCAGAACACGCGGGGCGCTTATGCGGTCAGGCCGGGAACCGACCTGACCGGAAAGCGGGTGCTGCTGGTGGATGATCTGATCACCAGCGGTGCCACCGCATCCGCCTGTGCCCAGGCCCTGCTGGCGGCCGGTGCAGCAGAAGTGTTTGCCGTCAGTGCCGCTGTAACCGAAGACTTGCCCAGGGCGAAGGAGAAACAAAGACCATGAAGCAACATGACATCGGGATTGATTTGGGAACTACCTCCATCATCATTGCCACCGAGGAGCAGGGGGTGGTGTTCAGCCAGCCCAGCGTGGGAGCGGTGGACACCCGGACCAACAGCATCATTGCGGTGGGGGATGCCGCCCTCAAAATGATCGGCCGTGCACCCAGCTATATTGATATCATCCGTCCGTTGCGGGATGGCATCATCCAGGACCACCGGATGACCAACGAGCTGATTGTCCGGTTTGTCAATGAGGTCTGCTGCTCCCGCATCCTCAAGCCCCGGGTGGCGGTTTGCGTGCCGGTGGCCATCACCGGCATCGAAGCGGACGCCGTGGTAGAATCGGTGTTGGCAGCCGGTGCCCGGCAGGTGTTCCTGGTGGACGAGCCGGTGGCGGCTGCCCTGGGAGCCGGTCTGGACATCCGTGCGCCCCGTGGCTGCATGGTCATCGACATCGGCGGCGGTTCCACCGACATCGCGGTGATCAGCATGGGCGGCCGGGTGCGGGCGGCCAGCGTGCCGGTGGCCGGCAATGCCTTTGACAACTGCATTGCCCAGTATGTCCAGGAAAAATACAGCATCGCCATCGGCCCCCGCACCGCGGAAGAACTGAAAAAGCAGGTGGCCTGCTGTACCGCCAGCGAATTTGAAGGGGTCATGGAGATCCGGGGACATTCCTGGGAAACCAACCTGCCGGCACGGCAGCTGATCTACACCCGGGATCTCTATGAGCCGGTGCAGGAGCTGGCCTCCCGGATTGTGGCTGCAGCCCACAACGTGCTGGAGAGCACCCCGCCCGAGCTGGCCGCCGATGTGGCACAAAGCGGCATTTTGCTGACCGGCGGCGGTTCGATGCTGCGGGGGTTGGCCTCTTTCCTGGCCGGAGAGCTGCATGTGGATGTGACCATTGCGCCGGACCCGCTGAATTGCGTGGCCCGGGGCACGGCAGCCAGCCTGTCGGCGGGGAAATATCTCACCGCCGGATTCCGGGATGCAACCCCCAAAATCTGGCATAGCCGTCTGCAAAGTGCCAGGGACCCTTTTGCAAATTGAATTTTTGTGCTATACTAAACGGACTCATAAAACTGTCGCTTCACTTAGATCACTGCGGCGTGTGGATCACGCGCCCGGAAAGGGAAATCCATGCCCGATACCATTACCAATGAATTTCTGCGTCTGCGCGACGCTTATATTGCCTCCTGCTTTACCCGGCTCAACCCGGTGCAGCAGCAGGCGGTGTTCTGTACCGAGGGCCCGTTGCTGATTCTGGCCGGAGCGGGCAGCGGCAAGACCACTGTTCTGGTCAACCGCATTGCCAACATCATCCGCTTTGGCTCTGCCTACGGTTCCAAAGAGCTGTCCCGTCCGGTGACCCAGGAGGACCTGGAACATCTGAAGGAGACGGTGGAACATCACCGCACCCCTTCTGCTGACCAGATGCGGCTGCTGGCGGTGCATCCGGCCCGGCCCTGGAATGTGCTGGCCATCACCTTCACCAACAAGGCGGCCGGGGAACTGAAAGAACGGCTGAAAGCCATGCTGGGGGATACTGTGGGCGGTGATGTGAACGCCTCCACCTTCCACTCGGCCTGTGTGCGGATTCTGCGGCGGGATGCCGAGCGCATCGGCTTCCCCAAAAGCTTTACCATCTACGATTCCGACGACCAGCAGCGGGTGATGAAGCAGATCTATAAGGAACTGATGATCGACGACAAATTCCTGCCCATCAAGGCGGCAATTGCCCGGATCAGCGGGTTCAAGGACAAGCTGCTCAGTGCCCAGGAGGTGGCCGCCGAGGTTCCTTCCGACACCAAGGCTGCCCTGATCAGCAAAATCTATACCGCCTATGCCAGCCGGCTGCGCAGTGCCGGTGCCATGGACTTTGACGATCTGATCTTCCACACGGTGCAGATGCTGCGGGAGGACCAGGAAGCCCGGGAATACTATCAGCAAAAATTCCGCTATGTTGTGGTGGACGAATACCAGGACACCAGCGTGGCCCAGTTCCATCTGGTCCGGCTGCTGGCAGGCGGCTACAACAACGTCTGTGTGGTGGGTGATGACGACCAGTCCATCTACCGGTTCCGCGGCGCCACCATTGAGAACATCCTCAACTTTGAGTCGGTGTTCACCGGTGCCAAGACCATCCGGCTGGAGCAGAACTATCGCTCCACCTCCAACATCCTCAATGCAGCCAACAGTGTGATCAAGAACAACAACGGCCGCAAGGGCAAGACTCTCTGGACCCAGAACGGGGAAGGGGAAAAGGTACATCACTACACTGCCTCCAGCGAGCAGGACGAGGCCAGCCACATCGCCGAAGTCATCGGTGCCAACCTGAAAAAAGGCGCCCACCTGCGGGACCACGCCATTCTCTACCGGATGAACGCCCAGTCCAACCCCATCGAAACTTACTTTGCCCGGGCGGGCATTACCTACCGCATTGTGGGCGGCCAGCGCTTCTTCGACCGCAAGGAAGTCAAGGACATCAACTCCTACCTGGCGGTTATCGTCAACCCGCGGGACGATGTGCGGCTGCGCCGGATCATCAACGAGCCGGCCCGCAAAATTGGTGCCACTACCATCGACAAGATCGCCGAGCTGGCTGCCAGCCAGGGCAAACCGATGATGGAAATTATCTCTCAGGCCGAGACCTATCCGGCCCTGGCCCGCTCTGCCGCAGCTCTGGGCAAGTTTTATGACATGTACCGCGGTCTGTGCGATGCGGCGGTGACCATGCCGCTGGATGAACTGGTGGGAGAGGTTATCAAAAAGACCGGGTATGAGGCCATGCTGGTTGCCCAGAAAGAGGAAGGCCAGACCCGGCTGGAGAACCTGGGTCAGTTGGTCAACTCGGTCAAGACTTACACCGATCAGAACGGCGAGGATGCGACCCTGTCCGGCTTCCTGGAGGAAGTGGCTCTGATTTCCGACATCGACTCCTACGACGAGGACGCTGACGCCGTGACCATGATGACCATTCACTCGGCCAAGGG
Source organism: uncultured Gemmiger sp. (assembly GCA_944382835.1). Classification (GTDB taxonomy): domain Bacteria; phylum Bacillota; class Clostridia; order Oscillospirales; family Ruminococcaceae; genus Gemmiger. The sequence goes on along the minus strand of CALWNP010000038.1, from coordinate 496 downwards.
GTTGGAGTTTCCCTATGTCTTTGTGGTGGGGATGGAGGACGGGGTTTTCCCCGGGGACCTGGCCCGCTACAATGAGGAGGACATGGAGGAAGAGCGCCGGCTGTGCTATGTGGCCATCACCCGCGCCAAAAAGGAGCTGTATCTTTCCAGCTCCCGCAGCCGGATGATCTTTGGCCAGACCCGGCGCAACCCGCCTTCCTGTTTCCTGAATGAGATTGACCCCAACCTGCTGGAGGAATCCGAAAGCCCCGAGCTGGCGTACAGCGGCGGCTTTGGTGCCGGTTATGGCCGTTACAACCCCAATGTGCCCGGCGGGCGCAGCGGGTATTCCGGCGCGTCCCATGGCTATCTCAACAGCGAGTACAATCGCGGTTTTGGCAGTGCCTATTCGGGGCGCAGCAGCGGGTTTGCCAGCGGCGGCCATGAGAGCCCCAGTTTTACCGCCGGCCGTCATATGGTGGACAGCGGTGGGTGTGGTGCCGGTTATGGCTCCAGC